>DASZWK010000001.1:0-4636 GCA_035546235.1 Xanthobacteraceae bacterium
CGGCGGGCGCGCGCCCGCGCCAAGCGAAGCGGGTCACGTAACTCGTCCCATTGCCGCGCCAGCGAATCGCACATCAGCTCGGGCAAAATGTACAAAAGCGGAAAGAAGATCGCGCTCGCCGCGCAGAAGTAAACGGATGCCGTCGCGCTGATTGCCGCATTGCGTCCGGGATGCCGCTGGCTGACCAAGACAATAAACAGTGCGAAAAACGCCCACACGATGGCGTTGCACAGCGTGACCCACGGGCCAAGGCGGCGCAAGAACTGTGGCAGGGTCTCGCCCGCGCGGCGCGGGAAACGACCATTCGTGGGTGGAATCGAGGTGCAGAGCACGCTTTCGACGAGAGGCACCGACGCCTGCAACTCGGCACGTAGCTCGGCCGGCTCGCCGAAGCGCTCGACGGCCACCGCCAGCGCGCCGGCCGCATCGCCGAAGCGACTAGCAAGCTCCTCTTCATAGATCGTTGTCAGATGCGCGAGCAGCTCCTCGCGCATGCGGTCCTTGCGGAGATTGCTCGCGCGAATGGGCCGCACGATGCTTTCCACCTGCTTGCGTAGCTCGATCATGTCGCGCCTCCCAACAATCCGCCCAAGACGGTGACGAACTGCCGCCACTCATCGCGCGCGGCGCTGAGCCGGCGCCGCCCCTTGCCGGTGAGCCGGTAAATACGGCGACGCGGGCCGCGGCGGCTCGTCTGCTCACTCTCCCAGCGAGCCGCGATCAGGCCTTCTTGCTCCAGTCGGTAGAGAGCCGGATAGAGCGAACCCTCCTTGAGCCGCAGCGCGCCGTCGCCGGCCGATTCGAGCCGTGTCCAGATTTCCCAGCCGTGCGCCGCGCCGGGCTCGAGCGCCGCCAGAATCAACCCCGCCAGATGCCCCCGCAGCTTGTCGCCATCGATAGGTGTCATGCCTTATTATTTAGACAATCTAAATAATGGCGTCAAATAAAAACTACTTGAGAGGAGGAAACGGCAGCCAGGCCTCATTCGCTGAGTCGCGACAAACTCGTCGACCAGCCCAGCGGCCCCTAGCCGGTTCGATCAATCGTGGATCATGCATTCCCCGGAAATCGCCGATTCGCCTGGCCTTTAGCCGGCCGGCCCGCTGGCATCGCGAAATACCGCATGTTATCGTCGGACGGTTGTCACGGAGCCGCCCTTGGCCGGCCCGCCCGCCTTCCCCCCGCCTCGCTCCAGCCCCAGGGAATTACACCGTATGCTGCTTGCCAGAATTGTCTGCATTCTTGCCCTGCTTCCGGCCGCGGCGCTGGCTTTCGATGACGCCAAGCCGGCCGCCGATGCCAGGGCGGCCGTCGACAAATCCTCGGTCGAAAAGCAATTGGCCGACCCTGCCGCCCGCATCAAGGCTCCCAAGGGCTTTCAGGTCGACCTGCTCTATTCGGTGCCGCAAGAACAGCAGGGCTCGTGGGTCAATATGACGGTCGACCCCAAGGGGCGGCTGATCGTGTCGGATCAATACGGCAGCCTATACCGTGTCACGTTGCCACCAGCGACCGCCAAGGGGGAAACACCGCTCATCGAAATGATCGACGTGCCGCTCGGCGAAGCTCACGGCCTGCTGTGGGCCTTCGACAGCCTGTATGTGATGGTCAACCGCGGCAAGGTTTTCGAAAGCGGACTGTATCGCGTCACCGACACCAACGGTGACGACCGGCTCGATAAGGTCGAACTGTTGAAAAAGATCGACGGCCGCGGCGAACATGGACCGCACGGCGTCGTCGTCGCCCCGGACGGAAAATCCCTGTACTTCGTGGCCGGCAACGCCACGCGCCTGCCGGAGCTTACTGGCTCGCTCGTGCCGCGCGTCTGGGGTGAAGACAACCTGCTGCCGCGGATGGTCGACGGCTCGGGCTTCATGACCGACGAAAAAGCCCCCGGCGGATTCATCTGCCGCATCAGCCCCGACGGCAAGCAGTGCGACCTGGTGTCGATGGGCTATCGCAATCCGTTCGACATTGCCTTCAATCACGATGGCGAGCTGTTCGCCTATGACTCGGACATGGAGTGGGACGTCAACACGCCCTGGTACCGTCCGACGCGCGTGCTGCACGCCACCAGCGGCAGCGACTTTGGTTATCGCAACGGCGCCGGCAAATGGCCCCCGTATTACATCGATAGCCTGCCGCCGGTCGCCAACGTCGGCCCGGGCTCACCCACCGGCGTGGTGTTCGGCTATGGTGCGAAGTTCCCGGCGAAGTATCAGCAAGCGCTTTACCTGTGCGATTGGAGCTACGGCAAGCTCTATGCCCTGCACCTCGATCCACACGGCGCGAGTTACACGGGCGAGCTGGAAGAGTTCGTCGCCGGCACGCCGCTGGCACTGACCGACGTGGTGGTGAATCCCAAAGACGGCGCGATGTACTTCCTGGTCGGCGGCCGCAAGACACAGTCGGGCCTATACCGCGTGACATACACCGGCGATATCCAACCCGCCGGCAACCTCGAAGCAAAAGCGCCGACCGAAGCACGCGCCGCACGCCACAAGCTCGAAGCCTTCCACGGCCATGCCGATCCGAAGGCGCTTGCCGCCGCCTGGCCTGAGTTGGGCAATGCCGACCGGTTTATTCGCTGGGCGGCCCGCGTAGCGGTGGAATTCCAGGATCCGGCCACGTGGCGCGACAAAGCGCTGGCCGAAAGTTCGAGCCCGATTGCCACGCTCGAGGCGCTCTTGGCCGTGACACAGGTTTCGGCGAAAGATCCGGCCCATCGCGAGGAGAACGATCCGGCGCCTGACCCCAAGGTGCGCGACCAGATCCTGGCGGCGCTCGACCGGCTCGATTGGGGGATGCTCGACCACGCGCGACAGCTCGACCTGGTCCGCGTTTATCAGGTCGTGCTCAACCGTTTTCCGCGCCCCGACGACGCGGCGATCGCCAAGTTGACAGCGAAGTTCGACCAGCATTACCCGGCCAAGGGCCGCGAGCTGAACACTGAGCTGGCGCAGCTGCTCTGTTTTTTCCAAGCGCCCGATGCCGCGCGAAAGACGATCGCGCTACTCGACAAGGCGCTCACCCAAGAAGAGCAGATTCAGTACGCCAGCGACCTGCGCGTGCTCACCAAGGGATGGAACCCGGAACTGCGCAAGGCGTACTTCTCCTGGTTCCCCAAGGCGGCCGGGTATAAGGGGGGCAACAGCTTCCGCGGCTTCATCAATAACATCAAGAAGGACGCCGTCGCAACGCTCAGCGACGCTGAGAAGAAAGAGTACGAACCGCTGTACGACGCCAAGCCGGCCGAAGTGCAGGATCCCGCCGCCGTGGCCAATCGGCCGTTCGTGAAGAATTGGGCGCTCGACGAGCTCGTGTCGCTCGTTAACCCCACCGCGCTCAAGGGACGTGACTACGATCGCGGCCGTTCGCTTTTTGCCGCCACGCGCTGCTTTGCCTGCCACCGCTTTGCCGACGAAGGGGGTGGGCTCGGGCCGGACCTATCAAGCGTGGCCGGCCGCTTCAGCGCCAAGGATTTGCTGGAGTCGATCGTCGTACCCAGCAAAGTGATTAGCGACCAGTACGAAGCCGTGACGATCCAGACCTCCGATGGCCGCGTGATCACGGGCCGCATCGTGAACCTCAACGGCGACGGCCTGTCGCTCAACACCGACATGTTCGACCCCAACAAAATGATCGGGGTCAAGCGAAGCGACATCGAAGAAATGACCCGCTCGCCGGTGTCGATGATGCCCGAGGGCTTGCTGAACACGCTCAAAAGCGACGAGGTACTGGACCTGATGGCGTATTTGCTGTCGCGCGGCGACCGCAAAAACGCGATGTTCACGGCACGTTAGAGGGCTACGTCCAGCGGCTCACCGGAGCTACTGGCGCGGGGGCCAGCGCACATGTTTCCCGGGCGCTTTGTGAGCGTTTTGTGATTCGCCCGGGCCGTTTATGCCGCCTGCTCGCCCGTCATCGGGTTGTTTCAAAAGCCCGGCAGTCTAAAATTAGATACTGAACTCTCGGGCTGAACGGCGCGAGGATTCTGCGCCCGTGATACGGGGCCGACCGTCCGCATCGGGCGCGGTCGTCGCCCGTCGGCCAAATCGTTGAACGGACTTTTCTCGCATGAGCCGCGACTTCTCTCTCGGAACCGTCGATGTCAGCCTGACACCGCTCGAGCGGTTCGAGGAGTTTTTGCAAAGCCGGGGCAAGCGCGTCACGCAGCAGCGGCGAATCATCGTCGATCGCGTCTTCAGCCATCACGAGCATTTCGACGCCGATCAATTGCTCGAACAGCTACGCAAAGAGGTGCGCGGACAAAGCGTCAGCCGGCCGACCGTCTATCGCACGCTGTCGGAACTGGTCGACGCGGGCCTCTTGCGCAAGATGGTGCTCAACGACCGCTCGGTCTACGAGCACGATTACGGCTACCCACAGCACGATCACTTGCACTGCGAGAAGTGCGACAAGCTAATCGAGTTCTCCAGCGACGAAGTCAAGGAGATTCGCGAAGCCGTCGCCCGCAAGCATCATTTCCGCGCGTCAGGCCACCGCTTGATCATTCACGGCATCTGCGCCGATTGCAGCCGGACAAAGCGACCGACGCGCCGGCTGGATTTGATCTAGCAGAAGACTGCCACAGAGCACACAGAGATCACCGAGGAGAGATTCCTTGGGTGGCACG
>DASZWK010000002.1:0-5261 GCA_035546235.1 Xanthobacteraceae bacterium
ACGAACGCGCCGGCACTGCGCCCGGCGCGGCGGCCGAACACGAACGCTTCGGTCAGCGCGTTGCCCGACAGCCGGTTGGCGCCGTTGGCGCCGCCGACCACCTCGCCGGCGACAAACAGGCCGGGCACGCCGGCAGCCGCCATATCGGCGCCGGCGTGGACGCCGCCCATGTGATAATGCGCGATCGGCGCGACCTCGACCGGCATTTTGGTGAGATCGATGCCATTGGCGGCGAGCCGGTCGATCACCGGCCCGAATGCCGCGCGCAAAGCCGCCGGCGAACAATGCTGAAAGGACAGATAAGCGCCGCCATGCGGCGAGCCGCGGCCGGCTTCGGCTTCCTTGAGGATGGCGTAGGTGGCGAGGTCGCGCGTCAAAACGTATTTGCCGTCCTCGTCGGAGCCATAAGCGGAAGTGAATTCCTCCAGACGTCCGTTAAGCAGCCGGCCACCGAGCTTGTAGCGGAACGGATCCCACATGATCGGATCCATGCCGATCAGGCGCGGCGCCAGATGCCCGATCGGGAAAAACTGCACGAATTCCATGTCGATCAGGGACGCACCGGCGCGCAGCGCCAGCGCGTAGCCGTCGCCGCCCATATTGGTGGAGGCGCTGTTGCGGCGGTACAGCCGCGTCAGGCCGCCGGTCGCCAGTACGGTCGCCTTCGCGGCGATGAGCACCGGCGCTCCGGTCGGCAGATGATAGGCAACAGCGCCGGCACACCCGCCGTCACGTACGGCGAGATCGACGATGCAGAGATCACCGGCCTTGCGGATGTTTTTCTGGTGCCGCGCGATTTCGGCGCGCAGTGTCTTCGACACCGCCGGGCCGGTATTGATGAAATCGACGTAGACGCAACGCGGCCGGTCATGGCCAGGCGCGGTGGTCGCGGTGATATGGCCGTCCTTACGCGCCCAGCCGACGCCCCAGCGGTCAAGTTCGCGGATGCAGTCGGGCGCGTCCTCGCACAGGAGCCGCGACAGCGCCTCGTCACACAGGCCGCGGCCCGCCGCGATGGTATTGTCGTAGTGCGCCTGCGGATCGTCCGGCACCTCTTCGCCGAGCGCCGCCGCGACCGTCATCTGCGCCATCACGGTGGCGCCGCCGCGCCCGATCAGGCTCCGATCGGCGAGCATGACTTTCGCGCCGCCGCGCGCCGCCTCGATAGCTGCATACATGCCGGCGGCGCCGGCGCCAATCACCAGCACATCGGTGTCGATGTTGATAATGTCGGCGTCGTCACTCATCTGCTTACGCCTGTTCCGTCGCTTACGCCTGTTCAGTCATTCCCGCGAAAGCGGCAATCCATAACCACAGTCCTAGCAGATATTACACGGCGGTGATTATGGGTCCCCGCTTTCGCGAGGACGACGGTTGCTCAAGACGATGGGCTCGCGAACGCAGCGGCGAGGCGTGCGGCAAACTGCCGTTCCATCTCCTTGGCCTTGGAACGCAGCACCGGCTGGCCGATGCTGCCGAGCTTTCCGGTGAGCGCGGCGTCGACGTCGTAGCTGATTTTCGTCTCCCCGCCTTCCTCGGCGAGCCGCGTCAGTGAAGTCGCGCTGAGCCGGCCCACAATGCCGAGCGGGGTGCCTTCAACCTTGGCCTCGATCTCGCGCGGCTCCTCGGCACGAACCACCTGAACGGTGACGTTGAACTTGAAATTCATGAAGGCGACCTTGGTGGCAAACACCGCCGCATAAGTATCGGGCGCGGTCTCCTTCAGGTCCTGTACGCCATCAACACAGGAGGCGAAGAAGCGCGCGTCGCGCACCTTTTCATAGACCTGCGCGCGCGGCGCCTTCACGGTCAGCTCGCCGGAGAATTTCATCGCGGTTCCTTATGATCTCCCCTCTGCCCGCTCGCGGGCAGAGGTTGTCTTATTACGCCGTCGCCTTCAGCAACGATGCAAGTGGGCGCGCCGGATCGGCGAGCGCCGCCGGATCGACCGGAATGCGGCGCTCGATCAGCCGGCGTGCCGCAGCCAGGTCGCGCTGCGCGTTGATGCCCATCGCATAGACGAGCACGCCGCCGGCGATCTCAAAGCTGAGCATGCTGTTGCCGGCAAGCGGCCGGCGGACGCGCGCGTCCGGCTGCGCCGGCGCGTAACCGACGCCCTGAATATAGAGATCGTATTGTTCGGACCAAAACGACGGCACGGTGCGATAAACTTCACATTTGCCCGCGGCATTCCGCCCGGCGACCGCGCCCTGATCCTGGGCATGCTTCCAGTTTTCCAGCCGGACGAGTCCGTGCGGCGCCGGAAACCTTACTGCGTCGCCGGCAGCAAAAATCGCCGGATCGGTGGTGCGGCACTGCTCATCGACGACGATGCCATTGTCGACCTTAAGCCCAGCCGCAGCGGCGAGCGCATCGTTCGGCCGCACCCCGGTGCCGACCACCACAGTATCCGCCGCCAGGATCGTGCCCGCGCTGGTTTCGATCTCGACGACGTCTGGGGTGCTGCGTACCCCAACGATCGCCGTCGAGGTGTGCAGATCGACGCCATGCTTTCGGTGCTGTTCCGCGATAAAAGCGCCGGTCTCTTCATCGCAGACGCGGGCCAAAATTCGCGGCGCCACTTCGAGCACAGTAACGCGCAGACCGAGTTCGGCCGCCGACGCCGCGGCTTCAAGGCCGATCAGCCCGCCGCCGACCACGACCAGGTGCCTGCAGCCGCGCAGCGCCGCCGCGAGCGGACGCGCATCCGCTTCGGTCCGCAAGTAATGCACGCGCCGCATACCGAGCGGCAGTTGCGCCAATTCACGCACCAGCGATCCGGTTGCGAGCACCAGCGCATCGTAAGGGTAACGCCGGCCGTCCGCGGCGATCACCCCTCGCGCGGCGCGGTCGATGGCGGAGACGACTGCCGTGCGCTCCAACACCACGTTGTGCGCTGCCGTGCCTTTAGGACCGGCGATCAGCGCGTGCTCCGGCAGCGCCTTGCCGGTGAGGACCGCCTTCGACAGCGGCGGCTTCTCATAGGGCTCGCAAGCTTCGTCGGTCAGGAGCAGAACCGACGCGGCGGGATCGGCGCGCTTCGCCTCGATGGCGGCGAACACGCCGGCCGGGCCGCCGCCGATCACGACGATCTTTTTGGCTTCTTGGTCCGACATTGGCCGCGCGCCGCGCTCAGGCGCGCAACGCCGTGAGCATATCCTTGATGTATTCGTCGGCGCTGGAGATCACCAGCATCATGGCGTGCGGGCGCAACTGCGCCAGCATTTTCGACAGCGTCTCGTCGCTTGATGTCGAGCCGCCGAGGACGAGCGCGGTGGTCATCACGTGCTTGACGTTGCAGGCCTCGCCGATAATCGCCGCCGCTGCGGCGCTTTCGCCCGCCGTCGCCACCATGACCACGAGGTCGGCCGAGTTCACCTCGTCAACCAGGTCCTTGGTGCGGCCGGCCAGATCATTGAGCCAGCCGCCCATCGAGAACGGCTCTCCGGCGCGCGGTGCGCCGGAAAACGAGGATGCCGTGAGGAAGCTCGCGCGCTGCCAGGAGCCTGCCGCCAGTTCCTTGACCACGCGCTCGCTCGGGGCATCCAGCGCAATCACTTTGACGGCGCGCGGCTGCGAATTGGGCCGGTCGATACGGAATTTCGCCTCCGCGGCCGAACTCATCCGCGCCGATTCACTCTGCATGGCTCCGTCTCCTTGCCCCGCCCGGTTTGCCGGGATATGGCGGCCCGGCGAGGATATTTCATTCTCTGCCCTGTTGGGTATAACGGCCGTCCGTAACACCGAGCAAGTCACCGAAAGCCATCCTTCCATGCCTGGAAAGCGTATCGAACTGTGCAACACCGGCGAGGTCGCCCCGGGCACCGCGCTCAAAGTCGAAATTGAGGATTTGGCGCTCGCTGTGTTCAATGTCGCCGGTGAGTTTTTCGTCACCGACGACCTATGCACGCACGGCCCGGGTTCGCTGTCGGAAGGCTATCTCGAGGACGACGTCATCGAATGCAATTTCCATAACGGACAGTTCAACGTGCGCACCGGCGAGGTGGTGGCGCCGCCCTGCATGGTGCCGATCAAGACCTACCCGGTGACGGTGGTGGACGACAAGGTGACGATCGAGGTGTGAGGCGTCGTATTTTGTGGTAAATCCGGGTATCATCAACCTTTCGGATTGAAGCAAGCGGCAGATATGGCAGAGCACCCTCGCATCTCTCTGGACCCCGACGTGCTTGCCGGAAAGCCTGTCATTCGCGGCACGCGGCTCTCGGTCGAATTTATCATCGGCCTAATGGCTGATGGCTGGACCGAAATCGACATTCTGCAAAGCTACCCTGGAGTGACTCACGAGGACATTATCGCGTGCCTCGCCTACGCGCGTGATGTGTTAGGATCAGAGAAAGTATTTCCGAGCGCAGCTTGATGCGCTTTCTCGCAGACGAGAACTTCCCCGGTCCGGCTGTTAGAGCGCTCGAAGCATCCGGACATGACGTCGTCTGGGTACGGCTTGTTGCGCCGGGCGCCGCTGACGCGCAAGTGCTGGCGCGAGCTTCACGCGAAGCGCGCATTCTACTGACATTCGATAAGGACTTCGGCGAGCTGGCAGGCCAAGCAACCCTGCCGCTCGACTGCGGAGTCATTTTGCTGCGCACGCCGATGCCGAGACCAGGCGACACTGGGCAGCGGCTCGCTGACTTAATAAGCGCACGCGACGATTGGGCGGGTCATTTCTCCATCATCGAACTTGGCCGCGTCCGAATGCGACCGCTCGGATAAAACTTGGATGCTGCAGGAGTCGGCAGCTTCGAATTCATTTGCTAGCGCCTCATAAGCGGCCCCGGCCTCGGGAATCCCAGCAGCCGCGCCTTCGATTCTTTAAATGATGGTTATGGAGCGACTGTGATCTCATTTTGAAATTGACGGATATCAAATTGTGGGCCGCAGCCCATCAGACGTGCATGGCAACAGCTTTGCTGTTGACGAAGCCCGCGGACCCGGGTTGTTACGGTCCAAGAAATTCGAGGAGAAACGCCGATGATGCGAGAGAAACCCCCGTTCCGCGCCGATGTCGTCGGCTCGATCCTGCGTACCGCGCCGCTGAAAGAGGCCCGCGCCAAACGCGAGAAGGGCGAGATCACGCAGGCACAGCTCACGGAGGTCGAGGACCGCGAGATCGAGAAGATCATCAAGAAGCAGGAAGACGTCGGGCTGAAGGTCACGACCGACGGCGAATTCCGCCGCTCGTGGTGGCACTTCGACTTCTACGGCCTGCTCGACGGCATGGAGCGCTACACGCTCGACCACGG
>DASZWK010000003.1:0-16732 GCA_035546235.1 Xanthobacteraceae bacterium
GCAATCACCAGCAGAACCGTTTCCTCGCGCACGGCCGCCTCATGCACCAGGCAATAGCCGAAGCCGCGCAGCGTATTGAAGAAGGCGCTGTAAAGCCGCTTCACTTGGGATTCCGGGTTCGGACGGCGAAGAGAAAACGAATTACCTTACGTCGTCATGCGCCCACCGGCGAGCGCCTTTGCGCCACATGATTAGCGCTATTGTGACAATTGGCGACGAAGGGGCCCGCCTTCGGCTGGCCCCGCGATCGGATGTTACCTCGTGGACATGAGCGGTCCCACGGGGCCCGTCCGGCTAAACATCACGACGGCCGGGCTTGGGTCCCGGCGGCGCTCACCTACCCCAATTCGGCCTCAGGATTTGCCTGGACGCGCCGCCCGCCACGCATTAGCTATCGGGCCTGATACCGGTTTCGGAGCGTAGCGCAGCCCGGTTAGCGCACCAGTCTGGGGGACTGGGGGTCCCGAGTTCAAATCTCGGCGCTCCGACCAATACCGTTCTCACACACTTCATCGGCGATGCTTCGCGGCTAGTCGAGCAGGCGCTCGTACCTCACGAGATGAAGCCGCCACACGCTCCAGATCACCTGGACTTTCCAGCCAAGTGACAACAAGTCACTGATGCTGGTCGCGTACGCCAAGGTGTATTTAGTACGGGTCGGAGTGCCGTTCATGCCCACCGGCCCTATCACAAAGAAGGTTGCCCGTGCAGGGCCGCGCATTGCTGCATTGCGTCGCCTGGAATTGATTTCCGCATCGGTTGCGTGTTTCTCCCCGCCCGGGCGCGACAACATTGAGGAAGAAAATCAGAACATGGACATGCTCGATGCAAGCCTCTGGCTTATCACGGGGGCATCATTCGTCTTGGTTGCGCTTGGCTGCTGGATGACCAGGCCCAGGGACGCATAGACGTGCCGCCCAATTCTACTCCGGGCGAATGGATCAACCCCGATCGGCTTCCGCCGGTTGCTTTTCCTGCTCCTGGCTGCGTTGCATTGCTTCGCGCTTGTCCGCGGCCTTGTCCCAGCCTTTGGCCATCAACTCCAACGCTCGCTTGTCGGCTGGTTCGCTCAGTGCGGCCGCGAGCCGCCTGCTTTGCCGCGCAAAGCGCCTGTAATCAGTCGCTGATCGCATAGCCTCTCCCCCGCCGCGCAACGCATTACGCGGCCCAATCGAATCAAGCTTTGCGAATAACCCCGTCCCAGGAGCAAACATTAACGGACACTATGGCAACTCAATGTCCGTGCGGTGACATGGGGACTTTGCGAATCCTTTTACCCTTTGAGTTTCGCTCAACACCACATCCGCAATGCGTGTTGCTCAAGCCGCGCAATATCATTCGCCGCGGACCTGGGTACCACTCCTCGCTGGGAGTTGCGCTAGGCGCGGCCGTTTGAGGCGGGCGAGAGCTTCAGATCGCGACGGTCGCTGACCGCGAACTCAACGGGGACGAACCGCGTGTCGCTTGGGGTTGCTTGCCCGACTGCGTTGCGCAAGGCAGCTTCCAGCCGCAGCATGAAGATCTCGGCGAGCATTGGTCCGCTCCATGCCCGGCGTGCTTTGCAACCGGGGCGCAAAGCATGTGTGGGTTCATGATTGGACCTGCATAAACGGAGCGCCGCCATGCTGTCAGTGATCGGCATCACAGGGGCTTCACGCGCACGGCCATTGCCAGCTTCGCTTCCCCATGTAACCTAGCGTCGCTCCCTTCACATCGCGCAATTCACAAAAATGACTGACATCGATTCGCATTCGCCCGCCGGCATCTACGATCCGGCAACGCACCGCATGTTGAGCTTCCACGACGCTGTCGCGGGCTTCCTCGACGGCACCGACACGCCGCGGGCTTATCTCGAGCGCTGCATCGAACGGATCGAGGCGCTTGAACCGGCCGTCATGGCGTTCGCATTTCTCAATTTGCAGCGAGCGCGCGAGGCGGCGGATCAATCAGGTGTGCGTTACAGGGCTGGTCGCTCGCTCGGACCGGTCGACGGCATGCCGGTCGGCATCAAGGATTTGATCGAGACCTATGACATGCCGACCGAATTCGGCAGCGAGCTGTTCCGCGGCCATCAGCCGATGACGGATGCCGCCACCGTGCGGGCGTTGCGCCAGGGCGGCGCCGTTCTGGCCGGCAAGACCGTTACGGTGTGTTTCGGCGGCGGCGATCCGGCGCGCACGCGCAATCCCTTCGATACCCGCCGCACGCCGGGCGGATCGTCGAGCGGGACCGCCGCCGCGGTCGCCTCGCGCATGCTGCCTGCTGCACTCGGCACCCATGCACGCGGCTCAACCATCCGTCCGGCGAGCTTTTGCGGGGTCTATGCGCTCAAGCCCACCTTCGGAGCTATCAATCGGCAGGGCTCGTTCTCCATGGCCTACAGCATGGACCACGTCGGCGTATTCGCCGGCACGCTGTCCGACATGTGGCGGACCGCGCGCTTCATCGCCGGGCAGGCCGGTGGCGATCCGTCGCATCCCGGCCTCTATGGCGGCGAGGCGTCCCCCGCCCCGCGCAAGCCCGCCCGTCTCATCCGCCTCGATACCGCGGGCTGGCCCGTCGCCGAGCCGGCGGCGAAAGACCAATTCGAGCGCTTCGTGGCGCAGCTCAGCGAGGCCGGCGTCGAGATTGTGACCCGCCACGACGATCCGGCCATCGAGGCTTACGAGGCCGCGCATACGCGTACGCCTGTGTTGTGGGCCGACCTCTACCGCTACGAAATGCACTGGCCGATGCTGCAATACCGCGAGCGGTTTGCCGACAGGATGCCGCCGCGCCTGCTCAAAGGCATCGAGGATGGCGCGCACATGACGCTGGAAACCTATCGCGCCGCGCTCACTGAACGCGAAAGCTTCCGCGCCATGCATGAAGAATTGGCGCGGCGCGCCGACGGCTTCGTCACGCTGTCGTCGCCCGGTCCCGGTCCGATCGGCATGGACCAGGGCAGCGCGATCTTCAACGAGGCTTCTTCGATTCTCGGCGCGCCGGCGATCAATCTGCCGCTGCTTGCGGTCGATCGCGCGCCGCTCGGCGTTCAGCTGCTTGGTGGCTGGCACGGCGACGAGCGGCTCACGGCCGTGGCGCGCTGGCTCGCGGAGACCTATTTCGGCAACCCCGCGTAGCAAAGCCGCGGCGGACGGCCGCTGGCGCCACTGCCGGATTGGCGCTACCATTTTTGCTTCCGGGCACGCGGGGGAAAGTCATGCGTCTACTGATCGGTCTATTCGCAGTTCTGTTGATGGCTCTGCCGATGAGCGGCGCCGCAAGCGCCGCGCCACAAGGCAAGCGCGTCCTTATACTCGCCACCGCCAATACCAACCCGTATATCGGCGCCTGGTCGTCGACGTTCACCAAGCTTGCGACCGCAGCCGGCATGCAGGTGACCAACCTGAGCGCCAACTACGATGCCGCACTGCAGGCGCAGCAGCTCGATGACGGGCTCGCGCAGAAATACGACATGATCGTGCTCTGCTACGTTAACGATCAGGCTGTGATCCCGGCGCTCACCCGCGCAAAGGCGGCGGGCATCCCCGTCATCCTGTTTGCGACGCCAATGAAGAAGGAACAGGAAGATCTTTGGACCTCCTATATCGGCACCGAGAACGCTGATCTCGGCCGGCTTGCCGGCGAGGAGCTGGTCAAGGGCCTCGCCGCGGAAGGCAAAAAAACCGCCAAGGTTGTCGCCGTCACCGGCTCGTCACAGCAGACCAACGTCAAGGCGCGCATGGATGCCTTCAAGGCCGTGCTGGCGCAGCACCCCGGCATCGAGCTGGTCGATACTGAGGACGGCAAATGGAATACCGTGGTGTCCGAGAAGGTCACTGGCCAGCTTCTAGTGCGCTTCAGCAGCCAAGGCGGCATCGACGGCATATTCGACATGGCCGACAATCAGGCCACCGGCTCGATCAACGCCATCCAGTCCGCGGGCGTGCCGCTTGGCGTCGCCAACAAGGGCATCGTCGTTGTTGGCAGCAACTGCATGAAGGATGGGATCATTCACATCCGCTCAGGTGAGCAATACGGCACCGCGACACAGATTCCGACCGAAGAGGCGACGTACGCGGCAAAGAAGGTCATCGCCTATTTCAACGGCGGCCAGTTGAAGAAATATGACGTCATTCCGGTCTACGGTATCACTAAGGACAACGTCGATAAGTTCGCCGCAGGCTGCTCGTACTAAAACCTGATGTCCGTTCTCGCTGTCGCCGGTGTCAGCAAGCGCTTTGGGCCTAACACGGTCCTCAAGAAGGTCAGCCTCGCACTTGAGGCTGGCGAGGTGCGCGCAGTCTGCGGCGAGAACGGCGCCGGCAAGAGCACTCTGGTCAAACTCATCACCGGGCTCTATTCGCCCGACGAAGGCGCAGTATGCGTCGACGACCGGCCGGTCGCGGTTACCGGTCCGCAACACGCCCAGGAACTCGGCATCGCGCTGGTGGCGCAGGAACTGAGTCTCGCTCCGGCCCTCTCCGTGCTCGACAACATCTGGCTCGGCAATCGCAAAGTACCGCTGTTCCATCGCCGCGAGGAGCTGCGCAGCCGCGCGCGTATCGCGCTCGACAAGATCGGCCTCGGCGATATTTCACTCGATACGCCGGCCTCGGCGTTGAGCATCGGCCGTCGCCAGCTCGTCGAGATCGCCCGCATGCTGACCCGCGACGCCCGCGTCTTCATTCTGGACGAGCCGACGGCGACACTGTCGGACGTCGAGATCGAGCGCATCTTCGCGGCGCTGCGCGCGCTCAAGGCCGAGGGCAAATCGATCATCTACATTACGCACCGGCTCGGCGAGGTGTTCGATATATGCGACACCGTCTCGGTGCTGCGGAATGGCGAATTGGTCGGCACCAGCTCCACCAAAGAGATCGATCGCGGCGCGCTGATGCAGATGATGCTCGGCCGCAGTCTCGGCGAGATGTATCCGGCGTGGGAGACCATTCGGGGCGGCCCGATGCTGACGGTGCGCAATCTTGCGGTGCCGCCGCTGGTCACTAGTTTCGACCTCACCGCCGAGCGCGGCACCGTGACTTGTCTTGCCGGGCAGGTCGGCTCCGGCGCCATCACAGTGCTACGGGCGCTCGCGGGCCTCACGCCCGGCGCCAGCGGCGACATCAGAATTCTCGACAAGCCGATGCGGCTGCGCTCGGTGGCAAGGGCCCACGCTGCCAATGTCAAGTTCATCTCCGAGGATCGCGCCGGCGAAGGCATCTTCCTGCGGCTTAGCGCCGGACAGAACCTGATCGCCACGAAGCTCAAGGAATACACGACGTTAGGCGTGTTGGCGCGGCGCGGCCTGCGCGCCATGGCCGCCAAGCTGGCCGTCGCGGTCGGCGTCGATCGCAAACGGCTGCGATCGCCGGCTGATGAACTGAGCGGCGGCAACCAGCAAAAGCTTGCATTTGGCCGCTGGATTGGTGGCAACGAACCGGGCGTGCTCTTGATGAACGAGCCGACCCGCGGCGTCGATGTTGGCGCGCGGGCCGAAATCTACCGCCTGATCCGCCAATTCTGCGACCGTGGCTATTGCGTGGTGATGGCCTCGTCCGACATCGAGGAAGTGCTCGGCATGGCCGATGTTGTCGTCAGCATGTATCGCGGCCGCCAGGTGGCGAAATATCGGCGCGGCGAGGCCGACATGCAGCGCGTGCTCGCCGACATCACGCACCCGGCCGCAGCATGACCGAAATCGCCCTCCCCGCCATGCTGCGCCGACGCCTGCCGCGCGTACGGCACGTCTCGCTCGCGATCCGCCTCGCTGCCGCAGCGGCTATCGCAATCTATGCCCTGACGACGCCGGGCTTCCTGACGCCGCTAAGCTTCAATGCACTCCTTACTGCGATCTCGTTTGTGGGCTGCGTCGCCGTCGGCATGACGTTCATCACTCTCACCGGCAACATCATGTCGCTGGCGCTCGGCGCCACCGTATCGGCATCGGCGCTGATGTTTCTAGCCTGCCTGTCCTTGGGCATCCTGCCGGCATTTCTGGCGACAGTCCTGTTCGGCATTGCCATTACGGGAGCTCAGGGCTTTCTGGTCGGGCATTTTCGCGCCAATCCAATCCTGGTGAGCGTTGCCGCGCTGTCGCTCCTGCTTGGCGCCGCCGCTTTCGTCACCGGCGGGCATCGCATTTACCCGGGCGGCGCCGGCCTCGAAATCTTCAAGGCCCGCGTCGCCGGCATTCCTGTCAATGCGTGGTGCTTCTTCATCACTGTCGCTGCCGGGCAGTTCATCCTGTCATGGACACGGATCGGCCGGCTCATGGCCATGGTCGGCAGCAATGTTCGCGCCGCGACCGCAGCCGGTATCTCGACCACCGCAGCGGTCACTGTCGCTTACGTCATCGCCGGCGCCTGCGCGGCGATCTCCGGCATCCTGCTCGCAGCGCGCTACGGTTCGGGCGACATGGAAGTCGGCGCCGGTTACGATTACACCGCCATCGCTGCGGTACTGGTCGGCGGTACCGGCATTGCCGGTGGCACCGGCTCAACGGTGCGTACGCTGATCGGCGTCTTTGTCATCGCCGTCATCGAAGTGGTGCTGCTGCTGCGCGGCTATAGCGAGCAACTGCAATACCTGATTACCGGCCTGATCGTCCTCTGCGTCATCATGCTGCACACGTTGGGAGATCGGCGATGACGGTCGGGGCTACTGCGCAGCGACTGCTGGCGCCGTCGGCGAGGCCGTACACCATCGTGATCAGCACTATCATCGCGCTCGGGCTGATCGACCACGGCACCGGATACTTCTTCAGCGTCGGCACGATTTTCAGCGTGATGCAATTGTTTGCCACGCTGGGGCTGGTAGCGCTCGGTCTTGGATTGTCGATGCTGATCCGCGAATTCGACTTGTCGGTGTCCGGCATGGTCGGGATGGCCGGCTGTATCGCGGTGCTGACCGGAGCCCGCGATCCATGGTTGGGCGCGGCGCTTGGCGTCGGCGCCGGTCTGCTGGTCGGCCTGCTTCAGGGTCTGATCATGACGCGGCTTAATCTCAGCTCGGTCGGCGTCACCCTGGGCGGGCTTTTGACCCTGCAAGGCGTCACCTATGTGCTCACCGATAATCAGACCATCAACTATCCGAACATGAAAGTCGCGCTCGGCCTCAATGCGCCGCTGGCCGGACTGTTCTCGGTTCGCAGCGTCGTGGCATTGGGGGTATTCGCGCTCGCCGCTGCGGTGATGCGTTACACCCGCCTCGGCCGCGACGTGATCGCGACCGGCAGCGATCGACGCGCCAGCCGCATCGCCGGCCTGAACACTGACCGCGTCGTCATCGGCGTATTCGCCGCGTCGGGCGCATCTTCGGCGCTGGCCGGGGTGCTACTCAATTACAGCCTCGGCGCCGCGTCACCCGTGGCGCTGTCGGACGTGCTAGGCCCGGCAGCGGCCTCCGCAATTGTCGGCGGCATCTCCGTCGTTGGCGGCCGCGGTAGCCCGATGGGTATTGCCGCCGGCGTGTTGACACTGTGCATTTTAAGTTCGGGCCTGAGCGCGATCGGTGTGCCGCCGTTTGTCCATGATCTCGTGACGGGCGGCATCCTCCTCGTCATCGCGGTGCTCGATGCCCCTGATTTGGCGCGCCACATGACCGCGTGGCGTTTCGCCCGCGCCGAACGCCGCGCTCATATTCTCGCGAAGGAACCGCATTAATGTCGCAGCCGCCTGCTCCGCCGCCGTCGTCATACAAGTTCGTGCCGCTGCCAGACCGGCCGCCGCTGAAATTTCCGGGCGGCGCAAACGTCGCACTCATTTTCACAATCAACATCGAATACTGGGAGCCGTTTCGTCCGGGCCAGAAAGAGCCACTGTTTCCCGGCGGCCCGGCGACGATTCCGCACTCTCTGCCGGGAGACGTGCTCGACACCGCGAACTGGTCCTGGCGCGAATATGGCCAGCGGGTCGGCGTCTGGCGCCTGATGGACGCGTTCGATGCAGCCCACGTCGCGCCGTCGTGCACCTGTAACGGGGCGATCCTTGTGGAGCGACGGCGCATCGTCGACGCCGTCAAGGAGCGCGGCTGGGAACTGGTACCGCACAATTGGGCGCAGACCGACCTGCTGGCCTTTTACGCTCACGAACCGGAGAAAGAGCGCGCGCTGATCCGGCGCACGCTCGACACCTACGCCGACGTCGTCGGCAAGCCCGCCAGGGCGTGGTTGTCGTCGGCCATCCGCGGCACGCTGCATACGCCGGCTTTTCTGAAGGAATTCGGCCTGATCGCGTATTGCGACTATCTCAACGATGATCAGCCCTATTTGATCGACACCATCAATGGACCGATCGTCTGCGTGCCCTATTCCAACGACATCAACGACTTCAACATGTTCGCGCGGGGCGGTCTCTCAACCCGCGACGGCGTCGACATGCTGCGGCAATGCTTCGATCAGCTCTATAGCGAAGGCGCGACCACGGGCCGCATCATGAATGTCGGACTGCATCCACACGTCGCCGGTCAGCCGCATCGCATCGCCGCATTGCGCGAATTCATCGCCTACGTACAGAGCAAGCCGCGGGTCTGGTATCCAACCCGGGAAGAGATCGCCACGTGGTACTTGGCGCAAAGTCAGAAGGCCACTGGGCGATAGGCCCGACTACGCGGGCGGCCCGGATGGTTCGACGGAATCAGGCCCCGCCAACGCGGCCTCCAGCAGCCTATTGCAGGCCACGAGCTCGTCGAGCGCCGCACGCAGTTTGCGCCGCTCGTCGCCGCTAATGCCCGGTTTTAACGAGGCGGTCGCTGGCCCCGTTGCCAATATTGGCTCGCGCCGCTCGGGGGCGCGTTCCTGGGGCGCGGATTCGACAAGCCGCTCCGACGCCACCGCAAAGGCTGACAGGTCCGGCTCCGATCGTGGGGAAGCCGCTGCCGCTTCATCGTCCTCGTCGCGGTCGTCAGCGTGGACCGGCGGCAACGCGGCGCCAGTGCGCCAGATCGATTGCACAAAGCCCGCGCCCTGCTCGCGCAGAATGCGCTGTACGCCGCGGATAGTGTAGCCCTCGCCATACAGCAGGTGGCGCACGCCGCGCAACAGATCGACATCTTCGGGACGGTAGAAGCGCCGTCCTCCGCCCCGCTTCATCGGCCGGATCTGTGTGAACCGGCTTTCCCAAAAGCGCAGTACGTGCTGCGGCACGTCGATTTCGTCGGCAACCTCGCTGATGGTGCGGAATGCCCCCGGCGCCTTGTCCATTGGCCTGTCCCCCGCAAAGACGCGTGCCCGCCCCGGCCGTTACGGCAAGGCTTGCCCGTCCGCGTCGGAATTGATCCGCTGCTTAAGAATCGCGGACGGTTTGAACACCATCACGCGCCGCGGTGAAATCGGCACTTCCTTACCGGTCTTCGGATTCCGTCCGATACGCTGACCCTTCTTGCGGACCACAAACGAACCGAATGACGACAGTTTCACCGTCTCGCCGCGTTCCAGACAATCGGTGATCTCTTTGAGTACCAGTTCCACGAGTGCGGCGGATTCACTGCGCGAGAGGCCGACCTTTTGATAGACCGCCTCACACAGGTCCGCTCGCGTGATCGTCTTGCCCGTCATGGCCAGCCCCACTCAGCACGCCCCCGAGTCACCCAGACCCCATATCGTGCTGAATTATCTACGATATTAGCTTGTCGGGACAGGGTCAACGGGCTTTGCGGCCCCTACCAGCGAACCAGTGCCGCACCCCAGGTGAAGCCACCCCCCATGGCTTCGAGCAGCAACAGGTCCCCCCGTTTGATACGCCGCTCGGCCAGCGCGTCGGCGAGCGCCAGCGGTATCGAGGCGGCCGAAGTGTTGCCGTGTCGGTCGACGGTGGTGACGATCTTCGCGGGGGCAATGCCGAGCTTATGCGCCGAGCCATCGATGATGCGTTTATTGGCTTGGTGCGGAATGAACCAATCAATATCGTCGGCGGTATAACCCGTTGCCTTGAATGCATCCTCGACCACGTCGGTGATCATCGCCACGGCGTGGCGGAACACTTCGCGGCCCTCCATCCGCAGGTGCCCGACGGTGCCGGTCGACGACGGGCCGCCGTCGACATAGAGCTTCGACTTGTACCGGCCGTCGGAACGCAGATGGACCGTGAGAATACCGCGTGCCTCGCGCGTATCCGGCTGGTCTTGCGCATCGAGCACCACCGCGCCGGCGCCGTCGCCGAACAGCACGCAAGTCGAGCGATCGGTCCAATCGAGTATGCGTGAGAACGTCTCGGCGCCGATGACCAGCGCGCGCGAAAACCCGCCGGCCTTGAGCAGCGCGTCCGCCGTCGCCAGCGCATAGATGAAGCCAGAGCAAACCGCCTGCAGATCGAAGGCTGCCCCGCGGGTGATGCCGAGCTCGGCCTGTACGGAGACCGCACTGGCCGGAAACGTGTTGTCAGGCGTCGAGGTCGCCAGCACGATCAGGTCGATGGATTGCGCGTCGACACGGGCATGCGCGAGCGCGGAACGCGCCGCTTGCGTGGCCATTTGCGAGGTCACCTCGCCCGGCGCGGCAATGCGACGCTCGTGGATGCCGGTGCGCTGCACGATCCATTCGTCCGACGTATCGACCTTGCGCGCCAGGTCGTCGTTGGTCAGGATCTGGCTCGGCAGATAGGACCCGCAGCCGAGAATTACCGAACGGCGAACGCTCACGAGGCCGCTCCACCGACAGCGCGTTGCTGGTCCCTGTGATGCCGCCCGATAGCGGTCGTAATCTTCTCCAACAGCCCCTCCCGGACCACGCCGTATCCGACTTCAACCGCAGCCGAAAAGCCTTGGCCGTCGGTGCTCCCGTGGCTTTTAATGACAATGCCGTTGAGCCCCAGAAAAACGCCTCCATTGGAGCGGCGCGGATCGAGGCGCTCCTTCAACTCCGCAAAGGCAGAGCGTGCGAACAGGTAGCCGATCCGCGAACTGAGCGAGCGGCCCATGGCGTTCCTGATGTACTCGGCCATTTGCCGCGCGGTGCCTTCCGCGGATTTGAGTGCGATGTTGCCGGCAAAGCCTTCGGTGACAACGACATCGACTTTGCCGCGGCCGATATCGTCGCCTTCGACAAAGCCCTGATAATCGAGGTCCGGCAGTTTCTCCTCGCGCAGGATGCGGCCGGCCTCGCGCACCGGCTCGAGCCCCTTCACTTCCTCCACGCCGATATTGAGCAACCCGACCGTCGGGCGCGGAATCCCAAACAGGATGCGCGCGGTCGCGGCACCCATCACCGCCAAGGCAACGAGATGATCGGCGTCGGCGCCGATCGAGGCGCCAAGATCGAGCACGATCGATCGGCCGCGTATTGTGGGCCACACAGCAGCAATCGCAGGACGCTCGATGCCGGCAAGCATCTTAAGTTCGAATTTCGCCATAGCCATGAGCGCGCCGGTATTGCCGCAGGACACGGCGACGTCAGCGTCGTGCTTTTTCACCGCCTCGACCGCGAGCCACATCGACGATTTCCAGCGGCCGTAGCGGAGCGCTTGGCTCGGCTTGGCGTCCATACGCACCGCAACGTCAGTGTGGACGAGCCGGGAGGCGAACTTGAGCTGCGGCCGTGCGTCGATCAGCGGCGTGAGCTGCGCACCGTCGCCAAAGAAGATGAATTCGCAGTCCGTATGGTGCCGCAGGGCGATCTCGGCTCCCTCAACGACGACGGCCGGCCCGTTGTCTCCCCCCATCGCATCAAGGGCAATGCGCACCTTGTCTGGCATCGGATGATTGACCCTGCGATTACGCGTGTCCGGATAGCAAGGCCGGCGGGCAGCAGCCCGTCACGCCGACATCGCAATCGAAGAAACACGAGCAAACCATGATTCCAGCGCAGCTTTTCGCTTTGCAGTCGAGGTCCCGGCTTTGCAGCAGAAGCTTCAAACCCACTACGCCAGAGTCCGGAGACAGGTCGCCGGAGGCGAATGCGACAATAGCGCCTCGGCGCTCCGACACAAGGCGATCAATGGCGGTTTGGGTCCTTCGACCAGCCGGCAAGCGCCGCAAACGGCCCTTCATCTGCGGCGCGTTCCCGCGGCGGTTCGAACACCGCCCCAGGTTTGCGCGGATAAGGGTCGAGACCAAGGATAAGAAACTCAGTCGCCAGCGCCCCAAGGTCAACAATGCCGTCCATGAGGGGTTCCGGATCGTCCCACTTGACGTCAGCGCGCGCGCGCGCGCGCTCCTCCTCGGCCAAAGGTCCTGGCGGGACGATCTGGGGCAAGAAAAACAAATCGACCTTTTCCTCGATCGGGTTGAGCAACGGCTCGAGCGTGACAATACAAGTCTGTCCAGCCATTGCCGAAACCTGGCCGGCGACGCGAAGGCCGCCGGCACCTTGCGGCGTCACCTCGAAGGTCGCCGTAAGCTGCGGCAATTCGCGCAATCCTGCCACCTTGGCGATGGCGGCCCGCGTTTCGGCGTCGGCCTCAAGCATGAATGACCGGCCGTCTTCGGGAATGTCCTCGACCGCGACTGGAACGTGCCACGGCGTTGTTGGTGCTCTCTCGGTTTTAAAGTCGTGCATTGGCGAAGGCCTCGGGGCTTGGGAAGGCGAGTTCACCTCGCATCAGGGCGCCCTCCTCCTGGGCATCGAGCTCGCGGACCGCAGCGCGCGCGTACTGCGCAAAATCGGCCGCCCGCTGTGTCCCGCCGCCTTCCAAGATATTGCGTGCCAGCGCGTTCTCAAAGACCTCGGGATCGGGCGAATCAAGTGCCGCCAGATAGGCTGCCTGCCGGCCGTAGAAGGCTTCACCGTAGCGCTGCATACGCTTTGGCACCGCAAGGTCGCCAATGCCCATCTCGCGCAGATTTCCGTCGAGATCGCGGCAAAACGCGTCAAACAACCGCTGCCCGAACAGGCGACCCCGTTCGCCGGTTTGCTCGAGCCGCCGCAGCAGAAGGACGAGGTGCAGGACGATCAGGTCGAATCGGCCCTGCACCGTATCGGGCACGCCATAAACGGCGTAAAACGCCGGCTGTCGGGCCTGCGCCACGATCATGCCATAGAGAGAGGCGATGGTGCGGGCTTCGGCGGCATGCCGAAACGGCCGTAGGATCATGGGGATAGCCCGTTTCGGTAAGGCATCCGGAAAGCGGTGCATTGCCAATCGCGAGGCCCCGGGGTACGGCAGCCGTCGGGTTGGCGCAAGGTGGAATGGGGATGTGGGGCTCGGCTAACGTGAGCGGCAACGGCATTTTCGGCCAGCTTCGCACGCGGCGGACCACGGCGGCGTGCCTGTTCGTTCTCGCGCTCGGTCTGATGCCTGGCGGTTGCTTCGGCGAGACCTTTCAGCGCGGCTACGTGCTGCCCGAAGGCGCGCTGCAACAGATTCCGCTCGGCGCTTCCCAGGAACAGGTTTTGATCGTTCTCGGCACACCCTCGACGGTGGCGACCGTCAGCGGCGAGGCGTTCTACTATATCTCGCAGCGCGCCGAGCGGCCGGTGTCGTTCCTGAATATGAAAGTGGTCGACCAGCGCGTCATCGCGGTCTATTTCGACAAAGATCGCAAGGTACGCCGACTCGCCGAATACGGCCTCAAGGACGGCAAGCTGTTCGACTTCGTCAGCCGGACGACTCCAACCAGCGGCGCGGATCTCAGCCTGCTGAACGGGCTATTCCGCATCATCGCCGACAAGACGACGTAACGTTCGAACCTTCAGCGAAAGCCGGCACACGAAGTCCGCAAACGCCGCGGACTCTGTGTCTGCAGGACGCGTCTCAGTGCGCCAGCACCGCGAGCAGCAGCAGCGCCACGATGTTGGTGATCTTGATCATTGGATTGACCGCCGGCCCCGCCGTGTCCTTGTAGGGATCGCCGACCGTGTCACCGGTCACCGCCGCCTTGTGGGCGTCGGAACCCTTTCCACCGTAATGACCGTCCTCGATGTATTTCTTGGCATTGTCCCAGGCACCGCCGCCTGACGTCATCGAGATAGCCACGAACAACCCGTTCACGATCACGCCCAGCAGCATGCCGCCGAGTGCCGAGAAGGCCGCGGACTTGCCCGGCGCGCCACCACCGGCGACGAAATAGATGATGAAATAGCCGACAATCGGCGACAGCACCGGCAGCAGCGACGGCACGATCATTTCCTTGATTGCCGCGCGGGTCAGCAGATCGACGGCACGGCCGTAATCGGGCTTTTCGGTGCCCTTCATGATGCCCGGATGCTCGCGGAACTGGCGGCGTACCTCCTCAACGATCGCGGAAGCGGCACGGCCGACTGCCGTCATGCCCATCGCGCCGAACAGGTAGGGCAAGAGGCCGCCAAACAATAGGCCGGCGACCACATAGGGATTGCTCAGCGAGAAGTTCAGCGACACGCCCTGGAAATATGGATGTGAAGCCGCGTTGGCGATGAAGAAGTTGAGATCCTGATTGTACGCCGCGAACAGTACCAGCGCACCGAGGCCGGCCGAACCGATGGCATACCCTTTGGTCACCGCCTTGGTGGTGTTGCCGACGGCGTCCAGCGCGTCGGTCGATTTGCGGACTTCCTTCGGCAAGCCGGCCATTTCGGCAATGCCGCCGGCATTGTCGGTCACCGGGCCGAACGCATCGAGCGCGACCACGATACCGGCCAGCGCCAGCATCGTCGTCACCGCGATGGCTATGCCGAACAGGCCGGCGAAATTGTAGCTCACCAGGATGCCGGCGATGATAACGATGGCCGGAAGCGCCGTCGATTCAAGCGACACCGCGAGACCCTGAATCACATTGGTGCCGTGACCTGTCACTGAAGCGAGCGCGATCGAGCGCACGGGCCGATAGTCGGTGCCGGTGTAGTACTCGGTGATCCAGATGATCAGTCCGGTGACGACGAGCCCAGTCACGCCGCAATAGAATAGATCAGCGCCCGAATAATTGACGCCGGCAAGCTTGCCGAAGCCGATCAGGTAGTACACCACCCCGGCGATGCCGATCAGCGACAGGATCGCGGTGACGATCATGCCCTTGTAGAGTGCGCCCATGATCGACTGATTGGCGCCCAGCTTGACGAAGAACGTGCCGACGATGGAGGCGATGATGCAGACGCCGCCGATGGCGAGCGGAAACGTCATCATCCGCGTCACTGCGTCCATCGAGACTGCGCTGAAAAAGAGCGCAGCCAGCACCATCGTGGCAACCGTCGTCACGGCGTAGGTTTCGAACAAGTCAGCGGCCATGCCGGCGCAATCGCCGACATTGTCGCCGACATTGTCGGCGATGGTGGCGGGATTGCGCGGATCGTCCTCCGGAATTCCGGCTTCGACCTTGCCAACGAGATCGCCGCCGACATCGGCGCCTTTGGTGAATATGCCGCCGCCGAGGCGGGCAAAGATCGAAATCAGCGAAGCGCCGAAGCCGAGCGCCACCATCGAGTCCACGACCGTGCGATCGTTGGGCGCCAGGTGAAGCGTTCCGGTGAGGAAGCCGAAATAGAGCGTGACGCCGAGGAGAGCGAGTCCGGCAACCAGCAGGCCGGTAATGGCACCCGCCCGGAAGGCGAGTTCAAGGCCGCCGGCGAGCGACCCGATCGCCGCCTGCGCGGTGCGCACGTTGGCGCGCACCGAAATGTTCATGCCGATGAAACCCGCGGATCCGGAAAGAATCGCGCCGACCGCAAAGCCGACACCGACGAGCCAGCCGAGGAAATACCCCACAATGACGAAGATCACGACGCCGACCACAGCGATCGTGGAGTACTGCCGGCGCAGATAGGCTTGCGCTCCTTCACGCACCGCCGCTGCTATTTCCTGCATGCGATCGCTGCCGGCATCGGCCTGCAGCACCGAATACGTGGCCCAGATGGCGAATACGATCGCAAGTACGCCGCACAACACGATGAGCCACAAAATCTGCATGGCAATGACCCCGGTTTGTCATTAAGGGCCGAAACTCGGCGAGCTGGCCCGGAGGAAAGGCGCACGACGGGTCAGCAGTGACATGCCGGGCGCAAATTTGGCGCGGAGATTGCACAAAACCCCCTCCCCGCGCAACGCCTTAACACCATTCGCGGTTGCGGCGCTCCAAGTTCGCGGTTTCGCTGTAATGGCCCCGATTTTCACGCGGCCAGAACGTTCATTCTCTCGGCTTTCAACCGCGCCACCGTTCAAGAACGCGCACCGACGCAGCGCGGCCCGACTCGACCGAGCGCGCCGATGCGCCAAGTTTGACGGCCGAAAAACGGCCCGACCCAGCACCCACCTCGAAAACCGACTCGCTCGTCGCGGTGATTCTGCCGGCAGAGCCCTTGCAGGTTCGCGCCTGTAACCTTGTCGCGACCTTGCGCGCGATTACCAGACTCGCCACTCGGCCGCTGGCTGCCATATGTCGGCCATTGACCCAGCAGCGAAATACCTAACCCCGACCGCTCCAATCATCACAATACGTGAAGGTTTGCAGCCTCTACGGGGCGGGATTCTATTACATGCCCGGCACCGATATGTGCATCAAGATCGGTGGCTGGGTGCGATCTGAAGTGAGCTGGGGCGTCAACGGCAATTCGACGACAGGCTCGTTCGCCTCTGATTATAACAACCGCTACACCAACAACTTCTGGACGCGGGAACGCGGCTATATCACAGCCGATGCTCGCGAACAGACGGCTTACGGCGTAGCGCGCGGCTATATCGCGGTCGGCGTTGCCTCGCAGAATCAGGGCAACGAAGTGCCGTCCGCCCAGGCCAACATGAACCGCGCCTTCGTGCAGTGGGCGGGCTTCACGGCCGGTCTGTCGGTGTCGTTCTTCGACTTCTACCCGGCAGCCGCACAGCTCTACCGCGCCGGCAACCTGCCG
>DASZWK010000004.1:0-4906 GCA_035546235.1 Xanthobacteraceae bacterium
GGAAACGGACGAGGCAAAGCCGTGACATCGATCGGCATCACAGCGGACGGAACACGGTTCGTCACGACCGGCCCCGACAAACGGGCCCGCGTCTGGCGCGCAGGGAGCCAGACGGCGCCGATGGTTCTTGGCGACCAGGCAAATGAGGTCACTGTCGCGACGATTTCACCCGACGGATCGAAGGTCGTGACCGGCGGGCCTGACAATGTCGGACGCGTATGGGACACCGCGACAGGAAAAATCCTGGTTCGGCTCGCAGGCCACACCGGCCCGATCTCGAGCGTGGCCATAAGCCCGGACGGGCGGCGCGCAGCGACCGGCTCGGAGGATGCAACGGCGCGCATCTGGGACATCCAGACAGGCCGTCAGATCGCGGGGTTAGGGCCCCACGCGACTCGCGTGACAAGTGTTGTGTTCAGCACCGACGGCACGCGCGTTCTGACGGGCTCCGGCACCAGCGCGCGTCTGTGGAATATCGACGGCAGCGAACAGTTGGCAGCGTTCCTCGGCAACTCGGGCTCCGTGCTGACCGTCGCGCTGAGCCACAACGGACAACTCGCGGCGAGCGGCGGGCGCGACGGCAGCGCGCATCTGTGGAGTCCCTCGAGCGACAAGGAAATCCATCGCCTGCATGTCAACGGCGCGACAGCAACGAGCATCGTCTTCAGCAGCAATGACGCACGCGTCCTCTCGGCTTGGAGCGACGGCCGTCTGCGCGTCTGGGACGCGGCGACCGGCGCGCTCATCGCTGCCATCAAGATGCACGATGCGGCCATCGCCGGAATTGCCATCGCGGCTGACACGGGGCGGATCGTCTCCGGCGCGAGTGACGGCACGGTGCGCATGGCGACCTTCTTCGCCGACACCACGTCGCTGGTACGCAACGCGCGGGCGCACACCGTGCGCTGTTTGACGCCGAGTGAGCGCATCAAATACCACGTGGAGGATGCGCCGCCGCGCTGGTGCATCACGGGCGCCGGCAATGAATCGGACAGCGATCAGGAGAAGTGGCGCCCGCTGTGGCCCTATCGGTCGATCGAATGGCGGGGCTGGCTCGCGGCCCGCGATCGAGGCCAAACCCAGCCGCAACCCCCGAGTGAATTGTCGGGCGAATGACCCGCCGCGGAGGTTCCGCTATAAACGACCTAAAAGAGGGCGCGGATGTCGAGGGTCTGGCGTAACTTGGGCCGTTTGCTGCTCGACCATGAGAGCAAAATATTCGCCCTGGTTCTCGGCTTGCTGGCGGCCGATGAGTGGCGGACGCTCGTGACGCGCACGGGCGAATACTGGGTCTATCTCGTCAACGGCGTATACGGATCGCCGTTGCTCAGCCTGCTGGTGACCGCGCTTTCGGCCAGCTACATGACCATCATCGTCTTCATCCTGCTGGCGGCCGGCCGGCCGCTGGCGCGCTACGAGACGCCGATGCCTAACCTGTCGGCCGCCGTTGGCGGGTTCGCCGTTTATCTTTTTGGCGTGCTCAAACCCGCGGCGACGCCGCTCGTCAGCATTTACATTCCGCTCGTACTGCTGGCGGCCGGCGCCGCCATCGTGCTGTGGGCATTGTGGTACCTGCGCCGCGCCTTCTCCGTGGTGCCGCAGGCGCGCACGGTCGTTGCGAACGGACCGTATCGCTACGTCCGCCACCCCATGTACGTTGGCAACATGCTGACCATCGTCGGGCTCGGACTCATCGTCGGTACTCTCTCCGCGCTGTTCCTTTCCCTCATCTGCCTCGCTTTGCAGGTCGCACGCGCGCGCTATGAGGATCGCCTGCTGGCGTCCACGTTCAACGAATACGGAGCTTACATGTCCAGGGTCAACGCCTTCTTCCCGCGTCTTTGCTCGCGCCGGGTCATCCGCATGGCCGTGATCGTTTCGGCGACCGTCATCGCAGGCAGTGGCATCGGCATACGGTCCGAAGCCGCCGCCCAGTCCCGCTCGCAGATGGCCGCGAAATGCGAAGCGTGGCACCGCAAGGCGCTGGCGGGCGAGTGGTTCACCCAAGAGGAGGCGAAAGAGTATGCCGGCACCGACGGCAATCAGGAAGGTCTCGAATCAATTCCAGCCTGCAAGGAATTCTTCGCCTTGGCGGACACCTGCCAGGCGGCCGCAATCGACGTCATCACGTCGGAGCCTGGTGACAAGAGCCATCCGTCCGCCGACTACATCAAGGCCAACGAACGGCTCGTCAAGATCGTCGATCAGGTGCCGGGCTGCAAGTCCATCGCCGGCTTCGACTACGTTTGCCCGGCGCTGCGCATGCAGTCGCGCCGCGGCAAGACGTTGTCGCCGAAGTTAAAGTCGGTGCTTGGCGAGTGCGCGGACGCCAGCATCGGCAAAACGACATCAGGGCTGATCCGCGGCGCGCTCTAGTCAAACTGGCGCGGCTTTGCTGCCGCCGCGGAACCCCTTCGCCAGCAAATAGAGTTCGGCTGAATCGGTACGGCTCGCCGGCGGCTTGACGTGCTTGACCGTGGCGAAGTCGCGTTTGAGTTCGGCCAATAACGCCGCCTCGGTGCCGCCTTGCAGGACCTTGCAGATAAAGCTTCCGCCAGGCGCCAGTACTTCGCGCGCGAACAAGGCAGCGGCTTCGGCCAGCGCCATGATGCGCAGGTGATCAGTCTGACGGTGGCCGGTGGCGTTGGCGGCCATGTCGGAGAGCACGACGTCGGCCTTTCCTTGTTTCCTGTCCCCGAGCATGTCCTTCAGCCGATCCGGCGCGGCTGGGTCGAGAAAATCGAGCTGCAAGAATTCGACGCCGGCGACCGGCTTCATGTCGAGCACGTCGAGCGCAATGACACGGCCTCCCGGGCCGATGCGGCGAGCGGCAACCTCACTCCAGCCGCCGGGTGCGGCGCCGAGGTCGACCACGCGCGCCCCCGGCTTGAGCAGATGAAATTTATCGTCGATCTCGGCGAGCTTGTAGGCGGCGCGCGAGCGGAACCCTTCCCGCTTGGCGCGCACCACATAGGGATCGCTCAGCTGGCGCTCCAGCCACGCGCGCGATGATACTGTCCGGCGTTTGCCCGGCTTGAGCTTCGCCACCCTAAGCTCCCGAGAATTCGGTGCGCGCGGACAGTTTCAGGCCCCGCCCCACACGCCGTCCTCGCGCATCATCTCGACCAGCATGCCCTCGCGCAGGCCGCGGTCGGCGACGCGCAGCCGCGGACACGGGAAGGCGCGGCGAATGGCATCGAGGATGGCGCAGCCGGCCAGCACAAGGTCGGCCCGCTCGGCTCCGATGCACGGGTTGGCCGCGCGCTGGTCGAAACTCATCTCCATCAGTTCGCCGACCACGCTCGATATCTGCTCGTCGGACAACCAGCAGCCGTCGACACGGCGGCGGTCGTATCGCTTGAGCCGCAGATGAACGCCGGCGATCGTCGTTACCGTGCCTGAGGTGCCGAGCATGTGAAAGCCGTTGAGTTCGCAAGCGTGCGCGTCGGCGAATTTTGCGACGAAGCTCGCCACTTCGTCGATCATGGCCTCGTAGGTCTCGCGCGACACCACGTCGCCGCCGTAACGCTCCGCGAGCGTGACGACGCCGACCGGCAGCGAAATCCAGCCGATGATCTCCGGCGCCGGCGGACCGCGCCGGCCCGGACCGGAGCGGCCAAGCCGCACCAGTTCGGATGAGCCGCCGCCGATGTCGAACAAAATGACGCCGGACGCTTCGGGGTCGAACAACTCGGTGCAGCCCGTCGCCGCCAACCTCGCTTCGGTCGCCGAATCGACGATCTCCAATTCGAGGCCGGCCTCCTCGGCGACGCGGGCGCAGAATGCCTGCGCGTTCTCCGCGGCGCGGCACACTTCAGTCGCGATCAGTCGCGCCCGGACCACTTGCCGCGCGTGCATCTTGTCGCGGCACACCAAAAGTGCCTCGACCGCGCGCGCAATTGCTGCGTCGCCGATGCGGCGATTCGCGGCGAGCCCCTCGCCGAGCCTGACGATTCGGGAGAACGCATCGACGACGCGAAAGCCGTCGGAGGTTGGCCGGGCGATCAGGAGCCGGCAATTGTTAGTGCCGAGATCGAGCGCCGCGTAGGTCGCCTGCCGGCGGTCGCCGTACGGCGCACGATCATGCTCGCCGTGCGGACCGTCGCGGTAGAGGCCATACGGCGACCGCCGGCCCCAGCGAGGCCGCCGTCGCGCAGACCAATTACCGTCGCGGCCGCCTTGCGGCGAGCCTTCGTCGTCCATGAAAATCCTTTCTGCCGCACCAGTGGAGCGGATTTGACATTCGCTACCCACCCAGCCGCGAGCTCAAGTAGCGAATGTCAAATCCAAAGGCTCCACTGGCACTTATCAGTACTAGTGGTCCTTTGATTGTAACATTCGCACGAGAGTCCCGGAACCCGGATGCGAATGTTAGAATCGGACCACTAGGGCGCAAGCGCTCTAGCGGCACGGCCCACCGTCATTGCAATTCGCGACAAAAATGTACCAACCGGGCCCACCAGGGCAAGCTACCGCACAACCGGCCTACGAGCCATGCCCCGGCGACGCCTTGCCGGGGTGTGCCAACTCTATTATGTCAGAACATCAAAGCCTTACGGGATTTCATGCCATGAATTTGCATTCGTCGGCCTCCGACAGCGCCGAACGAGCAGAGGATCGCCTGGCGGTAGAAAAATTTGCCGTCGGCCAATCGGTGCCACGCAAGGAAGACCCGATGCTGCTGCGCGGCAAGGGCCATTACACCGACGATTTCAGCCTTCCGGGCCAAGTCTATGCGGTGATGGTTCGCAGCCAGATCGCGCACGGCATCATCCGCGGGATCGACACCGAAGCCGCCCGCAAAATGCCAAGCGTACTCGGCGTCTATACCGGCGCGGATTTGAAAGACTACGGTCCGCTCAAATGCGTCGTGCCGTTCAACAATCGCGACGGCTCGCCGATGAAA
>DASZWK010000005.1:0-18386 GCA_035546235.1 Xanthobacteraceae bacterium
AACTTGACCACGATTGAATTTTAGTTCCACCGGGTTTCGGCGCGCTTGTGACGCGCCTTCAACAATATGGAGGAGTTTCCCCAACGGCCCGTTGCGCCGAGAATGAACATCGCAGGTCAAGCCAAATCCATTCCCAATAAATGGCCAGTCCGCCGGAATTTTTCCGGCCCGGACGAATTTCCAAATGGAGAGCGACCATGCCTATGGCAGCCCATAGCATTGACCCCCTTGCTCATTTCTTCGACGACATTTTTCAGCGCGACGACAGGAAGCCGGTTCCTCTGATAGCCACCCACGTTGACGTGACGATCCGCGGCGGGTTGGGAATCGTCACCACCCAGCGCACGTTTCGCAATAACGAGAAAAAATCGATCGAAGCGACCATGACCTTTCCGGTCCCGGTCGATGCGACACTGTGCGCGCTGACTGCAAACATCGACGGCCGCGTCATCCACGCGGTGGCGCGGGCGCGCGACAAGGCAAGCAAAGCGTATGAGGCAGCCATCGCCGGCGGGAAGTCAGCGATCCTGCACCAGGAACTGCTCAAGGGTGTCCATATGGTCAGCGTCGGCCATGTGCGCCCGGGCGGACAGATCGTCGTCACCGACACCTGGACCGCGCCATTGTCGTTTCTCGACGAAACACCGCGGCTACGCATCCCAACGACGGTAGGTGAAATCTACGGGCGGTCGCCGCTGGCTCCGGCCGACGATCTTGTCACCGGCGGCGCCGTGCAGGGGGCAACGGTGAGCATTGCCTGCCAGGACGGGTCCGCATCATTGTTAAATGCCGGTCCGACGGTCGGCGGACGCTGCAAAGTGACGTTGGATGCGCCGATCGATATCGTCATCGCGGGCTGGAAGGATCGCAAGCTGACGGGCGTAGCGGCCGATGGGCGACAGGTCGTGCTGGATATCGCACGGTCGCCGTCAATCGACGCGAGCCTCGATATCGATCTTCTGTTCGACCGTTCGGGCTCGATGACCACGCACGCAACGAGCTACTCCGAGCTCGACGCCAGTAAATTCGATCTGGCCAAGGCCGGATTGGTCGCTGCCGTGCGCCATCAGTTCAGGCAAGCCGATCGCATGCGCCTATGGCAGTTCGACGATCACGTCGACTATCTCGGCGAAGCAGTCGGACCGGATTGCACGGCCCTCGTGGGCGGCGTCGGCGGCCCGCGCGGCGGAACTGAGATCGGCCGGGCGTTCGACGCGGTGCTGGCCTCACGCACATCCACTGGAAAGCCCAAGAACGTTGTGATCGTGACCGACGGACTGAGCTGGGCACTCGAGCCGGAAAAGCTGGCGCAATCCGGGATGCGGGTGACAGGTGTATTGATCGGCGAGGATGCAAGTGAGGCCGGCGTTGGCCACCTTGCCGACCTGACCGGCGGCCAGATCTTCACGGCCGTCGGGTCCGATGCGGGCGGCGCCATCGCCGCTGCGATCGATGCGGCGCGGATGCCGCTGCGGCAGCCCGAAACGGTGCGGGATCGGCCGAGAGCCCTTGAAGTATTTCGCCGCGGTGCTCGGATCGTGGCGACGTGGGGGCCCAAGGGCGAAGGTCATCCCTCTGCCGCCGCCCGGCAGATCGGAGCGACCGCGGCCATGCTGGCAATACCTCGCATGCCGGAGGCCAGCGCCGCAAAACTCGCGGAGGCCGAGGGTCTCGTCTGCCATCTCACCAGTCTGGTGCTGGTCGATGAGTCCGGCGAACGCCAACAAGAGCTCCCGGCCAGGCGCAGAGTGGAGCTGCCGATACCCCGCGCGGCAACTGTTTCGAGCGCGAGGCTCTCCAGCGATCTCGCCTGCGCGCGCGCCGCCGCGCCTGCCTCGCAGTCGGGCGAAGCCGAGATGCGAAGGCGAGCGAAATCGGCAACGACGTACGCCCGCGCGCGTTCAGTCTCGTCGCACGACGAGGGATACTTGCCGGCATTTCTACGCAGGCTCGGAGCGCGATCGCAGCCGCCCGAAAACGTCGATCTGCGCCGTTTGGTCGGCCGCATTGACTGGGATGCGGACCCCGACGCGTTACGGCATGGGGATTTCGCCGGGCTTTCGTCGGACGTCGTCGCGGCCATTGCTCGCGCGGCGCAGCTCCCCGAGATCGTGGCGTTGGCGCGCAAGCTTGCGCTCGATCCCGCCATTGTCCTGATCGGGTTGATGGCCCAAGCGGCGCGTGGCCAAAGCCGATCGGCGGGGCGGCTAGCGGACGCGCTGATCGGGAGAGTGGCCGCGAAGGATCTCGATGCTGCCATCGCTGCCGCCGGCCTATAGAGCAGCCGAGGTTTGGCGAAGACGCCTGCATGACACCGAGCATCTGGCTGCGCAGACACTTTGGCTGCGCAGCCAGACTCGGCAGAGCGTCGTGTGCTGGATGCAGCTGGGTTCAAGATATTCTGATGGGCGCGGATCGGCGTCGCGCCAAATGGTTGCGCGAAGATTGCCCGAATCCGGACACCGCGCCGTCATGGCGGCGACGAGGTTCAACGGCATGGCTTTGTTTGAGGGGTAACGCGATGCGAACCTTGTGGTCCGATGCGCGTCACTTTCAGATTGCCGCGCTGTCGTCGTTGTTGTTGATCAATTTCTTCTGGATCGATTTTGGCGCCAAGCCGCTTTACAGCGCGCTGGCGATTGCAGCCGCGTTGCTGACGCAAATCGTTTGCACGCGCTTGTCCGGATCGGCAAAGGCCGGTCTGCGAAGCATCGATCTGCGCTCGCCCCTCATCACCGGGTTGTCGCTAAGCCTGCTGTTGCGGGCGAATTCGCCTTGGCTTCCGGCGCTTGCCGGGATCGCCGCCATTGCCTCGAAATTCCTCCTGCGGGTCGACGGCCGCCACATTTTCAATCCCGCGGGATTTGCCATCGTCCTGCTGTTGTCGCTGGCGAGCGGCGTGTGGATTTCGCCGGGCCAGTGGGGCACCAGCATCTGGCTGGCGTCATTATTGGTGTTTCTCGCGCTTCTGGTGCTGCAAGCTGCGCAGCGCTCGGACATCGCGCTGTTCTTTCTTGGCGCCCATGGCGCATTGCTGTTGGCGCGCGCACACTGGCTCGGCGATCCGCTCGCCATTCCGCTGCATCAGATGCAGAGCGGGTCGCTCTTGATCTTCGCCTTTTTCATGATCTCAGATCCGAAAACGACGCCCGACTCGCGCCTGGCGCGCTTTTTATTCGCATTGGCGGTGGCGGCGCTCGGCCATTATCTCGCATTCTTCATGCAAATGCGGCCGGCGTTGTATGTGGCGCTGATTGTGCTGTCTCCGGCAACGCCGCTCCTCAACAGATTCATCCCCGCGAAGAAATTTGAGTGGACTCCAACCATCCAGGGAGCATCTTCATGACCAATATCTTCATGAGCAAGGCGTTGCGTTCGCGATTGAAGGCCGGCGTTGCTCTTGCGGCCATCTGTTCTCAGCTCGCGCTCACGGCGGGGCCGGCAAGCGCCTTCTGCGGCTTCTACGTCGCCAAGGCGGACGCCAAAATGTTCAACAAATCATCGAAAGTGGTGCTGGCTCGCATCGGGCAGCAGACCGCCATCACCATGGCGAGCGATTACGAGGGCAAGCCCAGCGAGTTCGCGCTCGTGGTGCCGGTGCCAAGCTTCATCAAAAAGGATCAGATCGGCGTCGTCGATACCAAGACGGTCGATCACCTCGATGCCTTCACCGCGCCGCGGCTGGTCGAGTATTACGATCCAAATCCCTGCGAAACGGTGAGCCGCGTCGCGGCGGTGCCGCTGACTGCGGCGACTCCCGCGGGCCTCCCGGTGCCGCAGCAGCACGAATATCGCGGAGTCAAGGTCGAGGCCCAGTATGACGTGGCTGAGTACGATATTTCCATTCTCTCGGCCGACGAGAGCGACGGTTTGATTCGATGGCTGACTGACAACGGCTACAAGATTCCAGCCGGCGCCGATCCGGTGGTCGGCAGTTACATCAAACAGAAAATGCACTTCTTTGTCGCCAAGGTGAACATCAAGCGGTTTGACGCACTCCGGCGTGCGTATCTCCAGCCGCTGCAGGTGCGCTACGAGACCGGAAAATTCATGCTGCCGCTGCGGCTCGGGACGGTGAACGCGAACGGTCCGCAGGACCTCACCATCTATGCGTTGACGCGCAAGGGGCGCGTCGAAGTGACGAATTATCGCACCGTCAAGGTGCCTTCCAATGTCGACGTGCCGCTGTTCGTCGCCCGCGATTTCACGAACGTCTACAAGGCGCTGTTCGACCGCGCCGTGGCACATGAAAACATGCACGGCGTGTTCGCCGAATATGCCTGGGACATGGGCTGGTGCGATCCGTGCGCGGCGCAGCCGCTGAGCAATCCCGAATTGGCGGAGCTTGGCGCCAGCTGGGTGCCGGGCGGCAGCGGCAACGGGGTCGCCAACCGCTCGCCGCAGTCGAACCCGCCCAGCGCGTTCGTCACGCGGCTGCATGTACGATACGACGCGCAGTCGTTCCCGGAGGACCTCAATTTTATTGAGACGAGTGATCGGGAGAATTTTCAGGCCCGGTATATCCTGCATCATCCGTACACCGGCGCCGCCAGTTGCAAAGCTGAGCGCGTCTATCAGGCGGCGCTCCCGGATCGCTTCAAGCAAGAGGCGGACAATCTTGCCGATCTGACCGGTTGGCCGCGGAGCACCATTGCGGCACGGATGGCGGCAACCGGCCAGCCCATTTCGGGTGCGAATTGAGGAGCGCGACTCAGACCGTTCGAAGGAGTGCCTTCTCCAGCATGACGTGAATGCCCTTCGCGCCGTTGACCACCTGGGTGACGCGCAGATCGGCGGCCAGGCTGCACAGTGTGTACGCATCCTCGCGCGACAGATTGGTGCGCGCGCAGATCAGCTTGATCATGTCGCGCAGTGCGATCACCACCGCATCGTCGAGATCGGGATCGAACGCCATGGTCATGATGTGGGTCGGCGTCTCGGCGAGCGGCCATTCCAGCGTCATGTCGTCTCTCACATGCAGCTCGAAGGTGCCGATCAGGCCGGTCTCGATGGCGGTGATGCAGACCTCGCCATCGCCTTGGGCGCCGTGGCCGTCGCCGACCGAGAACAGCGCGCCGTCGACGTGGATCGGCAGATAGAGCGTCGCGCCCGCCACGAGCTCCTTGTTGTCCATGTTGCCACCATTGCGCCGCGGCGGCGGTGACGCGATTACACCCCAGTTTGCCGGCGGGGCGACCGCCATGATGCCGAAGAACGGCTTGAGTGGCAGTTCGAGGCCCCATGGCAGCGTGCCGACCATGCGGGCGCGGTCGAGCGGAATGTGGATCAACCGCGCGGTGTCGAAATCGTCGGGCAGGGCGCCCGCCAACGGCCGGATGACGTTGTAGCCCCAGTCGTAATTGAGCTCGATCGACTTGATCCGAACTTCCAACACCTGACCGGCCTTGGCGCCGCGGACAGCGACCGGGCCGGTGAGGATGTGCGGTCCGAGCCGCTGCGGCACGGTCTTGAGGATGGCCGGGAGCACCGGGGGGATTGTCAGCCCGGAATCAGGCGGCGGCAGTTGGTTCGGTATTCCCGACACCGTCGAGATCGTAATGGTGTCTCCTGGATCGACCGTCATGAGCGGCTTGAGCGCCGCGTCGAAGAAGCCCCAATGGACAGTATCGATGGCAGCATCCAGACGGTGGGTTCGCATGTCTCGGATCCGTCATTTGCAACTTGGCAGTCCGGGCAGGATACATCGTTGGATCGCGATGTACATTCGTCTGCCCGCGCGTGCCGCCTACGCTATTTCACTTGGCTCGCGAGCCCGGTGATGTCCGGGGTGATGAAACGGCTGATGTCGCGCGGCCCGTCGAAATCGTTCATTTCCTGCATCGCCTTGATGAGATTGCCGACGACAGCCGACTCGATCGAGCCCTTGTGGTCGAAGACTTTGAGCTGGCGATAATAGTCGTAGGTCGCGCCGACGTCGGCGGGACTCAGGCCCGATCGCTTGACCAGGATCTCGATCGCCTCGCTGCGATGGGCATCGTCATTGAACCAGTCGACGCCCTTGGCCATGGCGGTGAGGAAACCGAGGAGCAGCGGCTTGTGTTGCTCGGCCCAGGCGATGTTGGTCGCATAGCCGGTGAACGGCAGGCCGTGTGTGTAGTCGGCAACATCCGCGAGATGCGTCAAGCCCACGCCCTTGGCCTTGAAGCTGGATGGCGGCACCAATAGCGTTGCGTCGACCGCGCCCGACGATATGGCCGCAAAACGCGCAACCGTGGTGCCCGCGAAGATCATGTCGTACTGGCCGGGCTTGACGCCGTTCGGTATCAGCGTGTGCTCAAGATAGATGCGGGTAATGTCCTTGGCGCCGCCGATGCTGATGAGCTTGCCGCGCAGCTCCGGGATCGACTTGATCGAGGCCTTTGCCCACAGCGAGTAGGGCGCCACCTGGGTTTCGACGCGCAGCACCGCGATCTTCGCGCCCTTGTCGATAGCGAGCAGCGGATCGGTCAGACCGCCGGACTCGATGTTGGCTGATCCGGCGGTGGTCTGCTGCACGGCCGCCGCCGTCGATGGCGCCGCCACCAGATCGAGCGTGACGCCGTTCGCCGCCATGTAGCCCTTCTCAATCGCGACGAATATCGGCCATTGCTGCGCCGATCCCTTGCCGGTCGTCACCATGGTGATGGTTTCGGCGGCGCTTGCGGGCGGTGTGCCGTAACCGATAGCGGCGATCGCTGCTGCAAGACCAAACCATTTCGCCCCTGATTTCATGACATCTTCCTTATTCGCAGTTCTTGGCGGATTCGTCAGTTGTGCTGTGGCCCCGTGGAGATGCGTTCACCCCTTCAGCCCGACGCATTTTTGCGCTGGCACAGCCAGCGTTACCGTCTGGCCGATCTGAAAGTCGTCGCTGCGGATGCGGGCGCGCAGCTCGCGGTCGCCGAGATCGACAATGTAATCGACTACCTCGCCGAGGAACACGCGGTTGACGATCTTGCCCCTGAGCGCATTGGACCCAGCTGGCGGCGCGCCGCCGGCGTCATAAAGGATAATGTCTTCCGGCCGGGCTGTAACAAAGGCCCTTGTGCCGGTGCCTATCGGCTCGGCGAACACGCAGCGCATCACGCCATGAGGGGTGTCGACCGCGGTGAGGCCGCCGTCGCTTCCGCGCACCGTGCCGGGCAGAAAATTCGCCGAGCCGACAAAGTCGGCGACAAACGGTGTTTTCGGCTCGCGGTAAATCTGCTGCGGCGTGCCACGCTGCACGATACGGCCGGTGTCGAACACCGCGATTTCGTCGGACAGCGCCAGCGCTTCGGATTGGTCGTGCGTCACATAGACTGTGGTGACGCCGAGTGTGCGCTGCAGGCGTTTTAATTCCAGCCGCATCTGCTCGCGCAGCTTGGCGTCGAGGTTCGACAGCGGCTCGTCGAGCAACAAGATCGCCGGCTCGTGCACGAGGCCGCGGGCGAAGGCGAGCCGCTGCTGCTGGCCGCCTGAGAGCTGCGTTGCCGCCCGGCGCGCGTAGCCGGTGAGCTGCACCATGTCGAGCATCCGCGAGACGCGTTCGGTGATCTCGGCCGCAGAATATTTCGTTTTGCGCGCCACCCGCAGCGGAAAGGCGACGTTCTCGAACACCGTCATATGTGGCCAGATGGCGTAGGACTGGAACACCATGCCGATGCCGCGGTCGCTCGCCGGCACGAAAATGCGCTTCGCCGAATCGAACATGGTGCGGTTGCCGATGACGATGCGACCACCCTGCGGCCGTTCCAGTCCGGCAAGGCAGCGAAGCGTCGTGGTCTTGCCGCAGCCGGACGGTCCGAGCAGCGTGATCAGCTTGCCGGTTTCGACCTCAAGGCTGATGCCGTCGACCGCGCGCACCTCGGCGCCGGAGGCCACATAGGATTTCTGCAGATTCTCGATGGTGAACATCGTCTCAGCCCGCCGCCGCCTTCGCGGCGCCGCCCCGCGAGTGCCGCTGCACCCGCGTCTCCAGAAAGCGCAAGCCGGCGACAATGACAAGCAGCGGCAGGATTTGAATGATGCCGAGCGCCGCCACCGCGCCGTAGCTGCCGCCTTCCTCCCACATCGTCAGGCTGATGGTGGCGAGCACGTTGACCCCGGGTCCGACCAGGAAGATCGACGCGCCAAGTTCGCGCACGGAAAGCACGAAGACATAAATCCAGGCGGCGAGCAGGAATGGCAGCAGCAGCGGCAGCAGCACGCGGCGCAGCATCTGACCGGTGCGCGCGCCGGACACCTCGGCGACTTCCTCGAGCTCGCGGTGGATTTGCGTGATGCCGCTCGAAGCGAACCGCATGCCGTAGGGCAGCGACAGCGTCACGTAGGCGATGAGCAGAATCCAGATCGTGCCGTAAACGCCGATCGGGATCACCAGATAGGTGAACAGGATGCTGGCGCCGACGATCACGCTCGGGATGGCGATCGGCGCCGACGCCAGCGCGTCCAGGAGCCACGCGAAGCGCGATGCCGAGCGCCGCGCGACCCACGCCATCACCATGGTCAGCACAACGACAACCGTGGCGGCCATCGCCGAGACCACGACGCTCGTGCGCACGGCATCGAGAAAGATCGGGTAGCGCAAGATGTAGGCGTAGTTCGCCAACGTCGCCTTGGGGGGCGAATTCATGAATGGCTGCGACAGGTTCGAGAAGAATGACTGCCAGGCGAGCGTGAACAGCGGCAGCCCGAGCGTAATCAGGAACATCACCAGGATGGCAATTGACACCGGCCAGCGCCAGCGGCCGAGTTCGATGCGGGTCGGCATATAGCCCTTGCCGGTGATGGTAGCGAAGGCCTCGGCGTTGCGCGTCGCGCGGCGATAGAAATAGACCGCGACGAGACAGACAGCGAGCAGGAGCAGGCTGAGCGCGCTGGCGACGCCGAATTCCGGCGGCGTCTCGATGGCGGCGTTCTGAATCCGGGTGGTGAAGACCTCGATGCGCGCCGGCAGGCCGATGACGCGCGGCACCTCGTAGGACGACAGCCCCATGATGAAGAGCAGCAACAGGCCGGACAGAATGGCTGGGCGCAGGAGCGGCACGGTGATCTTCGGCACCACCTGCCAGTAGCGGCCGCCGGAGACGAAGCCCGCTTCCTCCATGCGCACGTCGAGTGCGCGCAAGGCCGGCCCGAGCGCGAGATAAGCGAGCGGGAAATAATGGCTCGACAGCGACCAGATCATGCCGGCCATCGAGTAGATGTTGAACGGCGCGTTCTTCAGCCCAAAGAGCGATTTGAGCAGGGCATTGACCCAGCCAATATTGGGGCTGAACACGAAAATCCACGCCATCGCCATCAGCAGGCCGGGAATGGCGAACGACAGCAGCGCGAGATTGTGAAACAGCACCGCGCCCGGCGCATCGGTGCGCTCCACCGCCCAGGCGACGAAGCCGCCGATCACGAAGGTGACGATCGCGGTGCCGGCCGCATAGATCACCGAATTGCCGATCAGCCGGAGCAGGCGCGCGCCCGAATAGGCCTCGACGAAATTGTCGAGCGTGAACGCGCCGAAGCCTAACCCCGTATCCTCGGTAAACGCTGTCAGCAGAAGCCCTGCGAGCGGTACCAGTACCAGCCATAGGCCGATGGCGACGCATACGATCAGCAAAATATTCGGCCGCCGCCAGCGGGGCGCCACTTCGTCCGCCGGATGAATGGCAGGCACAAACTCCGCAGCGGTCACGCGCTACTCTCCGTTGCAGTCAATCAATGTCCTGTCATGGTCATCCAGCCTGTCATGCCCCGCGAAGGCGGGGCATCCAGTAATCGCAGATGCTGCAATTCAATCTACCAGCGCAGTGACTACTGGACATCCGCCTTCGCGGATGATGACAATGAGAAACTTACTGCCCCTTGAACAGTTCGTTGAACTTGTGCTGCCACTTGGCCTCTTCCTGGGGCGAAATCAGCACGGTGAGCACCTTCTTGGTGTTCATCTGCTTGACGATGCCGGACGGGTTCGATTCCACATCGGGGCGGGTCGGGATGCGGCCGAACTTTGTCAGGAATGTCTCACATTCCTTGCTCAGCATGAAATTCGCCGCCAGCAATGCCGTATTCGGATGCGGCGCCTTGGCGCTGACGCCGACCTGGCCGAAGAACAACGTTACCGGATCGAGAACGAAATAGTCGATCGGGCCGCCGGCGAGCTTCACGTTGAGCGCGAGGTTCGTGTACTGGTTGAGGCCCACCCAGTATTCGCCGGAGCCGACCGAGCGCGCCGCGGCCAAATGACCGTTGGTCACGATCGGCTTCACCGTAGCGACGATGTCCTTGACGATCTTGGTGGCTTTGTCGTCGCCGTAATACTCGAACATGGCCTTGAGCCATTCATTGTCGGTGCCGTCGATCGCGACATGGCCGGCCCATTCCGGATGCTTGGCAAAGTCTTCGTAGGTCTTCGGCAGGTCCGCCGCCTTGACGTGCTGGGTGTTGTAATCGGGCGTGTTGTAGTTGGCATAGACGCCGTACCAGAGTTTGCCGGGATCGCGTGCCTCCGGCATGATGTTCTTCGCCTCCGGCGGATCGAACTTGACCAAGAGCTGCGGCAGCATCTTGTTGATAGTCGCGGTCTGGGCGATGTCCCAGGATTTCTGGTTGCCGCGATATTCCAGCATCATGCGCGAGATCAGGATGGAGTCCGCGCCGCGCACGTAATTAACCTTGATGCCGGTGGCCTTGGTGAACAGCGCCCAGAGCGGCAGGCCTTCACCCTCGTTAGTCGAGGAATAGATGGTCATCGTGCCGCCCTCGGCCTTGGCGGCGGCAAGCAGCTTCGGGTCGAGCCAGGCGTGGCTCTCTTGCGCGGCCGCGTGAGCGGCGAGACTTGATGCGAGCAACAGGCCGGCCAAGCCGGCTTTTGTGAGCTGACGGAACAAGAGCGCCTCCCGTGCGATTTTTCCGGGCGATTACAACACCGCTCGGGACGGCAGTCGAGAGCGCTGCCGCGTGACGCGGTGGCGCATAGGCCTATTTTTCGAACTCGTGCCAGTTTGGCTCGTCCGGCGGCGAGGCCGGTTTGAAGCCGAATGCCTTCTCGAAGCGCTTGGCGTAGTCGGGCCATACCTGTGGATTGACGATGCGCGGCACCCGTTTGCCGTCGAGCGCATCGAGCATCTGCTCCGCGGCGATCTGGCCCATCCGAGCGCGCGATTCCCGCGTCACGCCCGCCATGTGCGGGGTAACCATGACGTTGTCGTATTTCATCAGCGGGTGCTGAGCGGGCGGCGGCTCCTTCTCCCAGACGTCGAGGCCCGCGCCGGCGATTTTCTTGTCGCGCAGCGCCCGCTCCAGCGCCGCCTCATCGTGGATCGAGCCGCGCGCCGAGGTGATGAAATAGGCGGTCGGCTGCATCAGCGCATATTCCTTTTCGCCGATCAGGTTGCGGGTCTCGGGCGTCAGCGGACAGTTGATCGAGACAAAATCCGAACGCCGCATCAGCTCGTCGAGTTCGACCTTAGTGGCGCCGCGCGCGCGCACGATGTCAGCTGAAAGGTATGGGTCGTAAGCCAAGACCTGCATCTTGAACAAACCGCCGGCGAGTTCGGCGATGCGCCGGCCGACGTTGCCGAGGCCGACAATGCCGAGCGTGCGGCCGTAGGCCTCGCGGCCGATATAGTCGGCGCGGTTGCCGATCGTTCCCGCGCGCAGCGCGCGGTCGGTCTCGCCGACGCGCTTGACCAGGCACAGCATCATGCCGATGACGTGCTCGGCGACCGCCTCGGCATTGCCGCCCGACTGGTTGACGACCAGGATGCCGCGCTCGGTGCACATCCGCACGTCCACGGTGTCATACCCGGCGCCGTTGGTCGAAGCGATCAGGAGATTCGGCGTGCGGCCCAACAGCTCGGCGTTGACCTGATAATGGCGTACCAGCTCGTCGCGGGCCGAGCCGATCTGATAGGCGTGCGCGGCGGCGAGAATCTCCAGTGCCGCGTCGTCCGGGGTCTTCTGCTCCAGCAGGTCGAGCCGCACATCGTCGCGCTTGCCGAGCATCTCGGCAAAACCCTGCGGCCGGTGCGGCGCGACAAAAAATACCCGCTTGCTGTTGACTGCCGTATTCATGGACGCTTCTTCCCCTTTCGCGACCGCCTCGGCAAATCGCGCCCGCGGACCTCGCCGCCTCGTGTCGAACGATGCTAGATTGCCCTCATTGATGCAACGGGTTTACCGCGATGAGCGATACCAACCGCAAGATGAAGCTCGGCGTCTTTCTGTACCCCACCGGCCATCACCTCGGCGGCTGGCGTCATCCGCTGGGACAGGCGGATGGCGGCATGAACCTGCGCCACTACATCGATCTCGCGCGCAAGGCCGAGGACGGCAAACTCGATTTTATCTTCTTTGCCGATACGCTCGGCGCCCGCGACGCTGCGAATGTCGAGGCCTGGAGCTATTCGCCGAAATACACCGGTCAATTCGAACCGCTGACGCTGTTGTCGGCGATCGCCGTCGTGACCGATCGGCTCGGGCTCGTGACCACCGCGACCACGACCTACAACGAGCCATTCCATATCGCCCGCAAGTTTGCCTCGCTCGATCACCTGAGCGGCGGCCGTGCGGGCTGGAACCTGGTCACATCGTCCAGCCCAGACGAAGCCTTCAACTTCGGCCTCGACGCCCATGTCCCTCATGCCGAGCGCTACGATCGCGCCCGTGAATTCGCCGAAGTCGTGAAAGGGCTCTGGGACACGTGGGAGGATGATGCCTTTCTGCGCAACAAGGACTCGGGCCGTTATTTCGATCCGGCCAAATTCCACATGCTCAATCACAAGGGCCGCTGGTTTCGGGTGCGCGGCCCGTTGAATGTTGCGCGTCCGGTGCAGGGATATCCGATCATCGTGCAGGCGGGTTCGTCCGATACTGGAATGGACCTCGCCGCCGAGACTGCCGATGTCGTTTTCACCGCCCAGCGCACGCTTGAGCAGGCGCAGGCTTTCTACGCGGACCTCAAGGGCCGTATGGCCAAATACGGCCGTAAGCCAGAGCACCTCAAAATCCTGCCCGGTGTCATGCCGATCGTCGGGCGAACGTCCAAGGAGGCCGCGGACAAATTCGACTATCTGCAGTCGTTGATCCATCCGGCGGTCGGCTTGTCGCTCCTGTCCGACATGCTGGGCGGCGTCGACCTGTCGGGCTATCCGTTGGACGGTCCGTTTCCGCAAGACCTTCCGGATTCGAATGGCGGCAAGAGCCGGGCGGCGCTGATTACCGAGATGGCCCGGAAAGAAGGATTGACGCTGCGTCAGGTCTATCTCCGGATTGCAGGAGCGCGCGGCCATTGGACCGTCGTCGGTTCGCCGGCCGAGATCGCCGATCAGCTCGAGCAACGATTCCGCGCCGGCGGCGCCGACGGCTACAACATCATGCCGGCGTCGCTGCCGACGAGCCTCAATGAGTTCGTCGAACTGGTGGTTCCGGAGTTGCAGCGCCGCGGTCTGTTTCGTCTTGATTACGAGGGCCCAACGCTCCGTCACAACCTCGAACTGCCGAGACCGCCTCATCCCGCCGCTCTCGCCGGGAATGCAGCGAAGCAAGCCGCGATGGCCGATATCTGAAGGGAGGCAGCTATGGCGGGAACCGATCTCACGCGTCGCGGGCTGCTGGCTGTGGTGGCGAGTGCGCCGTTCGGCGGCGCGGCGCGCGCGCAAGGCGCGTGGCCGGACCGGCCGGTGCGCGTCATGGTGCCTTATCCGCCGGCCGGCGGCGCCGACACCACGGCGCGCATCCTCTACGCCAAGCTCAGCGAAACGCTCGGCCAGCAATTTGTCGTCGAAAATCGCGGCGGCGCCGGCGGCACGATCGGCGAGGCGCTGCTCGCCAAGGCCGCGCCCGACGGCTACTCCATCCTGCACGACGCCACGGCGTTCTCGGTCAACCCGTATCTCTACGCGCACCTGCCGTTCGATTACGGCAAGGACTTCGATCCGGTGTTTCTGGTGTCGCTGGTGCCGAACATCCTGGTGGTGACGCCGTCGGTGCCGGTGAAGACCGTCGCCGATGTGATCGCGCTCGCCAAGGCGTCGCCCGACGGCATTACTATGGCGTCGTCCGGCAACGGCACTTTGCAGCACCTGTGCCTGGAGCTGTTCAAGCAAAAGACAGGACTGAAAATCACCCATGTGCCGTATCGGGGCGGCGGTCCGGCGATGACCGATGTGATGGCCGGCCAGGTGAAATTCTTTTTCGCCAATGGCTCCTCCGTGGTTGGCTTCATCAAGGCCGGCAAGCTGAAAGCGATCGCGCACACCGGCAAGGGCCGGCTCGCCAACCTGCCCGGCATTCCGCCGATCGAAGACACGCTGCCCGGCTTCGAGGCCTACGAGTGGAACGGCGTATTCGTCCCGCACGGCACGCCGCGCGCCATTGTAACAAAGCTCAATGCCGCGCTGAACGCGGCGCTGGCGTCGCCGCAGGTCAGTACGCGGTTTGCGGCACTCAATATCGAGTCGCGGCCGAACACGCCCGAGGAATTCCGCGCCTACGTCGAAGGCCAGATGACGCTGTGGAGCCGCGTGGTGAAGGAAGCGAATATCAAGCTGGGGTGATTGGTCACGGCACGGTCATCGCCGCGAGCCGCGAAATATCCTCGCTCTCGTCCACACGCCAGATCGCCTCGATCAGCGGCCGGATATCGTGGCGCGGATTCCAGCCGGCGGCGGCGTCGCGTAATTTGCCCTCCAGATCGCGATCACTCATCGGATTGGCATCGCTGCCGCGCGCCGCGGACTGCGTGAGCTTGTGTACGGCGCCGTCGGCCGTCGTGATCGCGACAGCGGCGGCGGTTGTGACGATGCTTGCGTCGCCCACCACGCTGACCTTGCGGCGCAGCGCCTGCACGCGCGGGTCCTGCACGCACGCATCGGTGAATTGTTCGAGTCCGGCCTTGCCGGTGAGCAGCGCGGCCGCAGCGGCGTGCTGCACGCTGACCTGAGATTCGCGGCCCGTGGAAATATCCGGCCGGTCGGCACGCGCCACCATCAATGGATTGCCGGTGACCGTGACTCTCTCGACGACAGCCGCCGGATGGTCGTGCCGCCAGTCCAGCACACAGTCGAGCACCGGATGCACGACGAAGCCGCACGGATACGGCTTGTAGGAGGTTTTCATAATCTCCCACGTCTCGCCGAGGCCATGCGTGAGTTGCGACAGATCCGGCGCTTCGCCGAGCGCGTGATAGTAGCCCTGCACGCCGTTGAGCGGCTCCGCCGGTCCGGCGAAATCGCGCGCCGCGAGCAGCGCCGACCACAGGCCATTGCGGGCCGCGTTGCCGACGCCAACGCTTTTTGCCGGCGTGCCGAGACACTCGCACAGGCCGGCCGCCTGCGTTGCCGCCAAGCCGAGGGCCCATATCATCCGCTCGGCGCCCAGTCCCAAAAGCTTGCCGCTGCCGCCCGCGGCGCCGAATACGCCGCAGGTCGCGGTGATGTGCCAGCCCTTGTTGTAGTGCGACGGCGACATCGCCAGCCCGATGCGGCACGCAACCTCCTGGCCGATCACCAGCGCGAGCAGGAAGCCGCGGCCGCCGACCACTTGCGTCTCGGCGAGCGCCAGCAGCGCCGGCACGATCGGCGCGGTCGGGTGGATCGCGGTTGGCACGTGGGTATCGCAGAAATCGAGCACATTGGCGCCCGCGGCATTAATGAAGGCAGCGGACAGCGCATCGAGCCGCTCGCGGCGCCCGATGACGGTAGCCCGGCCGCCTGAGGAGAACGCCGCGAGCGAGGCAAGCGTCGTCTCGATGGTGGCGTCGCGGCAGCCCGTCAGCGCCACGGCAAAGAAATTCATCAGCGATCGCTTGGCCTGGTGCGCCACCGCGGCCGGCAGCGCCGCCCAGGATGTGGCCGCCGCCCACTTGGCCAGCTTTTCAGTTACAGGCTGATTTTGCCGCATCCCGCTTTCCCCGCCGTTCTATTGACAAATAATCAAACGGTCGATTGACTTTAGCCAAACAATCACGCCGCGCCAGTCGCGCCGGCCAAACTTTTAGACAAGGCGGTTTTTGCGGTTATTCTTCGCTTTCGCGCCATCCGGCTGCCCGCCGCCGCCGCACCTAACCCGAGGGAGTACGATATGCGTTTTTTGCACCGTGAAATCCGCTGGCAAACGGCCGCCGCCGCCGGCGCATTGCTCTTGTCGTTGACCGTGCCGCACGACCCGGCGCGCGCCGAGGACAAAACCTATGTGATGAAGCTCGGCACCGCCACGATCAACGAGGCGCAGCATCAGTGGTGCAAGGATTTCGTCGCCATGGTCCAGAAGGATTCTGGCGGCCGCATCAAGGGCGAGATTTATCCGGCGAGCCAATTGGGGCCAATCCCGCGCGAGATCGAAGGCGTTCAGTTCGGCGCCATTCAGGGCTATGTCGGTCCGCCCGAATTTCTGGTCGGGGTCGACTCCCGCTACGAGGTGATGTCCACGCCGGGCCTCGTCAACGGCATGGCGCACGCCATCCGGATGGCAGCCGATCCGGAAATGCAGAAGATGATGTTCTCGTTCGGCGCCAACAAGGGTATCCATGGCGTCGCGCTGTTCGTCTCGCAGCCGTCGTCGATCATTTCGCGCACGCCGGTCCGCCGCCTTGCCGATCTCAAAGGCAAGAAACTTCGCGTGCTGGCCGCCGACATGCAGCAGGAAATGGTGAAGCGACTCGGTGCGTCTCCGATCGCGATGACTCTCGGCGACGTGCTGCCGGCGATTCAACAGGGCACCATCGACGGCGCCGTGCTCGCCACCACTGTCGACGCGACGATGAAGATGTACGACGCGGCCAAATACATAACCGAGACCGGCCAGCCGATCATCTTCTCCATGTCCTTCATCTCGAAGAAATGGTACGACAGCCTGCCTCCCGATCTGCAAAAGATCATCGATACCGACGCCGCCAAGGCTGCCACCGAGGTCGAGCCGTGGGCGTCGGATTTCTATGAAAAAGAGCGCAAGCTGTGGAGCGAGCACGGTGAACTCATTAGCCTACCGGCCGATGAGCAAGCCAGCATGATGAAGATGCTGGTGGCCGTCGGAGCCGAAGTGGCCAAGCGCAAGCCGGGCCTCGAAAAGCCCTACGAGGTGTTTGCCGCGGCGGCCAAGCGCACGGCCAAGTAGGTTCTGCGCGACGCTGTCTTTTGCTGCCGCGCCTGGGGCGCGGCAGGCCTATGCTGCCCGGGGACAGCCAAAGGCTGCGACCCGAGATCAAACGGAGAGCCTGGACAACAGGCCGTCCAGCAAATCGGGGAGGAACGAGATGAGCCTGATCAACCGCAGGATTTCGGCGCTGGCCGCTGCCGGCGCGCTGGCGATCCTGCTGCCGTCCGGCATCGGCGTGGCGCGCGCGGCCGAAACCTACGTGATGAAGATCGGCACCGCTACGATCAACGAATCGCAGCACGAATGGTGCAAGCGCTTCACCGCAATGGTCGAGAAGGATTCGGGCGGGCGCATCAAGGGCCAGATCTATCCGGCCAGCCAATTGGGCTCGATTCCGCGCGAAATCGAAGGCGTGCAGTTCGGCTCCATTCAAATTTATGTCGGACCGCCGGAGTTTCTGGTCGGCGTCGACCAGCGCTACGAGGTCGTATCGTCACCGGGGCTCGTAAACGATCTTGCGCACGAAGTGCGCATGGTGACCGATCCGGAATTGCAGAAGCTGATGTTCTCATTCGGCGCCGACAAGGGTATTCACGGCAATGCGCTGTTCGTGGCGCAGCCGTCCTCCGTTATCGACCGCACGCCGATCCGGCGTCTCGCCGATTTCAAGGGCAAGAAGTTCCGCGTGCTCGCGGCCGACATGCAGCAGGAGATGGTCAAGTCGCTCGGCGCCTCGCCGGTGGCGATGACGCTCGGCGACGTGCTGCCAGCGCTGCAGCAGGGCACGATCGACGGTTCGATCGCCGCCATGACGATCTACACCACCATGCATTTCTGGGACGCCGCCAAATACGTCACTGAGATCAATCAGCCGTTCATCTTCTCGATGGCGTTCGTCAGCAAGAAATGGTTCGACGCGCTGCCCAAGGATTTGCAGACCATCATCGACACCGACGCCGGCAAGGCTGCCGCGGAGGTCAACCCCTGGGAAGTTGCGTTCTTTGCCAAGCAGCGCGAGATTTTCGCCCAGCACGGCGAGTTGATCAGCCTGCCGCCCGCCGAGCAGGCCGCGATGATGAAGCAGCTCCAGGCGGTCGGCGCCGCCGTCGCCAAACGCAAGCCGGCGCTCGAGCAGGCCTACAACGTGTTCGCCGCGGTGGCAAAGCGCACGGCGCAATAGAGCGTGATCCGAAAAGGCCTGCCCCGGATTTGATCCCGGGTAGACGCCGGTTTTCGGCTAAGATCGATCAGGCTACCGGCTGCGTGCCGATATAAGCGGCGATGACCGCCGGGTTGTTCAAGACGTCCGCCGC
>DASZWK010000006.1:0-13014 GCA_035546235.1 Xanthobacteraceae bacterium
CGCCAGTGCTGTGCGATGTCGGCGCCGGTGGCGAACCAGACTTTTTCGACGCTGCGCATGTATTCGAGGAGCTTGATCAGGCCGCGGCAGCGTGCCGGACGGCCGATCAGCCGGTCGTGCAGGCCGATCGACAAGAAATTCGGCGAGCCACGCTGCCCCTCGCGGTAAAGCACATCGAACGCATCGCGCATGTAGGTGAAGAAGTGATCGGCGGTGGAGAAGCCTGAATTTTCGTTGAAGCGATTGTCGTTTGTTTCATACGAATACGGAATGACGAGGTGCGGCCGGCCGGACACAGAGAGCCAATACGGCAGCTCGTCGGCAAGCGAATCGCGGTCGTAGAGAAAGCCGCCCTCTTCGACCAGGAGGCGGCGCGTGTTCGGTCCCGGACGGCCGGTCATCCAGCCGATCGGCCGCTTGCCGGTGAGCTTGCTGAGAATATCGACCGCGCGCTTGATATGCTCGCGTTCGACCGCTTCGGGCACACTGACGTAGTCGATCCAGCGATAGCCGTGACTGACGATTTCGTGCCCGCGCGCGGCAAAAGCCTTGGCGAGGTCCGGGTTTTGCTGCAGCGCCCGCGCGACGCCGAGGATGCTTACCTTGACGGAGAATTCGTCGAGCACGTCAAGCACCCGCCAGGCGCCGCGCCGGCTGCCATATTCGAACGCCGACTCGGCGAGCGGCACGCGCACGCCGCGATAGGTCGGCACGCCGATGTCGTTGAGCATGCCTTCCGAAATTTCATCGCCGTTGAACAGCGTCGCCTCGCCGCCGCCCTCGACGTTGAGATTGAAGTTCACGGCGATCAGCGCGCCGCCCGGCCATTTCGGATCGGGCGGCGTCGCGCCATAGCCGACCAGATCGCGCGCGATCATCGGATCCGGTTTTGCTTCGGGCATGGTGGTCTCACCTGGTTCGTAGGGTGGGCATCGCCTTGGTTAGGCGCATACGCGTGGGCAAAATCGTAGAGGCGCGATGCCCACGCGGCAGCCGACGAGCAGACGATTTTGCCCACCCTACATGGCTACATCGCGAGCGGCGCCGTGCATGCATCATAGCAGTAGAACCACTCGGTGTCGGTCGGGCCGCGCATCCAGGTGTTGGCGATCGAGATGTCCTGCACCTTGGCGACGCGCGGAATGCGCGTCGCCTCGTAGCAGCGGAATGCTTCCGCCGGATCGCCGAATTTTTCCAGGCAGCGAGCGAGAATGACCGCGTCCTCGACCGCCATGGCGCCGCCCGCCGCCATGAACGGCCGCATCGGATGGCAGGCGTCGCCCAGCAGCACGAGATTGCCGCTTGCTCCGCCGCTCCAGCGATCGTCACGCTCGCGATCGAACACCGGCCACAGCGTCACCGTATCGACCGCTTGCAACACGCGCTGCAGGTCGGAATGAAAGCCGGCGAAGGATTCCAGATATTGCTCGCGGGTCGCCGGGATCGACGTGTCGCCGTGCTCCCAGTTCTCAGCCGGCACCACGCCGATGGCATAGACCTCGTCGCGCCGCACGGTGAGATAATAGGGCAGGCAATGGCGGTCGATGCCCCACCATTTGGTGCAGTCCGGTATGTAGAGCCCGTTGAGCCGTGCCGCCGGAAAGATCGCCCGATAGGCGACGGCGCCGACGAATTGCGGCGGCTCCGGCCCGAGCAGAATTTCGCGCACCTTGGAGCGGATACCGTCGGCACCGATGACAACGTCGGCCTCCGCGGTGGCGCCATTCGCGAACACCAGCTGCGTCGCGCCGCCGTTCTCGCGCAAGTCCACCAGTTGATGATTGAAGGCGATCGTTCCGGGCGTGACGCCGCGCTCCAGCACGGCATGCAGATCGCCGCGATGGATGTGGACATAGGGACCGCCGTAGAGTCGCTCGTGCTCCGCGTCGAAGATGAACTCGGCCATGACCTCGCCGGTGTCCCAGGCGCGGCTGACATAGCTTTGCGATTTGATGCCGGACGCGATCAGGCCCTCTTCGAGGCCGAGACGACGCAGCACCTTGCAGACGTTGGCGGACAGGATGATGCCGGCGCCGATGCGCGAGAACGCGGGGGCCTGCTCATAGACTTTGACGGCAAATCCGGCACGCTGCAGAAATCCGGCCGCGGTCAAGCCACCGAGGCCTGCGCCCACGATGGCGATGCGCTTCGCGATGTTTTTTTGATTCATTATGCTACCCATACGAAACGCTCCACTCGTTTGGTTACGAACGGCGGTTTGTGCTGTCAAGGCAGCTGCCGTCGGCACACAATCCAAGGTCGGGCCGGCGTTCGGCAAGTTGCGCTGCGTTTGCAGAATACGCTGGAGTAGTGCGCGGCATTGACCGTTTGCGGCAAATTTCCTAGCGTTTATGCTGCTCGGGAAAAGCAAGATCGCTACAGCGCGCCGTTGGCTCGTCAATCACAGCCGCGGGGCCGGCGCGATTGTTCGGCGTGTCTGGATTTGGCTTATTGGGGGTTGCCGCAATGCGAATGTTCGCTCGATTGTTTGGTGCTATGCTGCTCGCCGCCGCCGCGCTTCCGCCGGCGGCGCAAGCGGTCGAGATCAATTTCACCACCGATTTCGGCTTTTACGGCCGCCAGTCGTATTTTTATGTCGCCTACGACAAAGGCTACTACAAGCAGGAAGGCATCGATCTCAACTTCCTGCGCGGCCAGGGCTCGATCGACGCCATCAAGAAAGTGGCCTCAGGCGCCGCGAAGATCGGTTTCGCCGATGCCGGCGCGCTGGTGCTGGCGCGCGGCAACGACGGCATTCCGGTGAAGCTGCTCGCCATCGTTTACGCGAGCCCGCCGCATGCGGTGTTTGCGCTCGCCGACAGCGGCATCAAGACGCCGAAGGATCTGGAAGGCAAGACGCTGGCCGACAGCGCGTTCAGCGCCATTCCGCTGATCTTCAACGCCTACGCGCCGGCGGCCGGCATCGACGTCAAAAAGGTCAAGTGGATCACGGCCGAGGTGTCGTCGCTGCCGTCGCTGCTCGCGACCGGCCGCGTTGACGGCATCGGCCAATTCACCGTCGGCGAGCCGCTGTTGGCCGACGCGGTCAAGCCGAAGAAGCTCGTGCGGTTCGCCTACAAGGATGCGGGGCTCGATTATTACGGCAACGGCATCGTCGCGACCGAGCAGACGATCAAGGAAGACCCGAAGCTGCTCAAGGGTTTTGTCCGCGCCACGCTCAAGGGCATGCGCGACGCCTTCGCCGATCCGGCGGCGGCCGGCGCCATCATGCACAAATATCATAAGGAAATTTCGGCCGAGGTCGCGGCGGGCGAAACCGAGAAAGTGCGTGAACTTGCGGTCGTGTCGGGCCGGTCGCTCGGCCTGATCGACGGAGCCCGCATCGAACGCACCATCGCGGTGATGCAGAAAGCGTATCCGATCAAGCATCCGGTCAAGCCTCAGGACATGTACGTGCCGGGCTTCGTGGAATGAATTCCGAGCCGCTCGCTGCGCGATCGTCTGCGGCGGAGCAACATGGCGAACGCGGCGCCCCGATCGTCGAGCTTGCGGGCGTCAGCAAGACCTTCGGCAGCGGCGAACAAACCACCCATGCGCTGGGGCCGCTCGATCTCGCGATCGAAGCCGGCAGCTTCGTCTCCATTGTCGGGCCGTCGGGCTGCGGCAAGTCGACCTTGCTGCGGCTGATCGCCGGTCTGGAAACGCCGACGCAAGGACAGCTGCGGCGCAGCGGTGCGGCGCTTGACGGTCCTTCGCGCGAGGTCGGCATCGTCTTTCAGGATCACGTGCTGTTTCCGTGGGCCAGCATCCTGGACAACGTGATGCTGCCCGCCGACGTGATGGGGTTGCCGCGGCAGGAGGCCCGCAAGCGAGCCGAGTGGCTTCTTGAGCTGACGGGGTTGAAGGATTTCGCCGGTCATCGGCCCGACATGCTGTCCGGCGGCATGAAGCAGCGCGCCGCCTTTTGCCGCGCCCTGCTGGCCGATCCGACCATGCTGCTGCTCGACGAGCCGTTTGCCGCGCTCGACGCCTTGACGCGCGAGGAGCTGTCGCTCGAGCTTTCGAGACTGTGGCAGGAGTTGCGCCGTACCGCGCTGCTCATCACTCACTCGATCGACGAGGCGGTCCTGCTCGGCGACCGGCTGATCGTCATGTCGCGCCGCCCGGGCCGTATCGGACTGGACATCCCCATCGATCTGCCGCGGCCGCGCGACGTCAATACCGAAAATCATCCGCGCTTCCTGGAGATCAAACAGGCGGCGCGCGATCTGTTGTTCGCGCGAGACAAAAGCTGACCGCCATGGCTGCGCAGCCTTTCAACACCGTCATGGCGCGTGCGACGACGCCGCTGCTCTATCTGCTTCTGCTTGTCGCCTGGGAGGCCAGTGTCCGCGCCTTCAAGATACCAGGCTGGATGCTGCCGGCGCCGTCGGCGATCGTCACAACGGCGGTCGATTGGGCACCGGACCTTCTTCACCACAGTCTGGTGACGCTGGCCGAAACCGTGTTCGGTTTCCTGGTCGCGCTCGCGATCTCGTTGCCGCTCGCGATCCTGATCGCCTTCACGGTGACGTTGCGGCGGGTGATCTACCCGATCCTGCTCGGTCTGCAATCCGTGCCCAAGGTGGCGCTCGCGCCGCTCGTGATCCTTTGGCTCGGCATCGGCGTTCTGCCCAAAATCGTCATCGTGATCCTGGTCTGCTTCTTTCCGATCCTGGTGAATGTCGTTGCCGGTTTCGAATCGGTGCCGCGGGCGATGCTCGATCTGATGCACTCGATGAAAGCGCCGCAAGTGGCGATCTTTCGCCGGCTCCGCATTCCGATCGCGCTGCCGCACCTGTTCACCGGCTGCAAGATCGCCATCACGTTCGCGGTGATCGGCGCCGTCATCAGCGAATTCGTCGCCGCGCAGGACGGACTCGGTTATCTGATCATGATTTCGACCGCGCAATCGCAGACGCCGCTGGCGTTCGCGGCGATCATCCTGCTGACATTCATCAGCATCGTGCTGTTTTACGCCGTCGAGTTTCTGGAAAAGCGGTTCGTCACCTGGACGCCGTAGACTATTGACGCCGTAGACCGCCCGATGTCCCGCCGCAAGCGCAGGGAAGCGCTCAATGCGCCGCCTGTTTCGGCTCCTCGACGCGCAAAAAGCCGAGCCGCGCCATCACCGGCTCGTCGGTGACGCGCAGCACGAGCGCGTCCTCGGCGGCCTCGTGGCTGTGCGGCCGCCATGCCGGCGCGGCGATGACGTCGCCGCGGCGCCACTCGAAGCGTTCGCCGTCGATCGTGGTCGTGCCGCTGCCTTTGACGATGGCGTAGATGTTGTTCGCGGTTGTTTGCAGCGGCGCGGTCTTGGCGCGCGGATTGAGCCGCATCATGTGCAAGCCGATGGTCGCCATCGCCGGGTCGCCAAGCTGCACGCTGGTGCCGAACGGGCCGGACGGGTCGGGTCTGGCGGCATCCAGCCGTTTGAGCGTCTCGCTCAACGGGAATACGAACGGCGAGTCCTTGGTCGGCACCGAGTCCGCGGGCGCTTGATCGCCTTCTTCTTCGGCCGGTTCGAAGAACATCGGCTCCAAGAGCTGCACCAGCGGCACGTCGAGGAAATCGAGCCAATAGGCGCAGGCGCGGCTGTCGTTGCCATGGCCGTGGCTCGACCAGTTCGGCGTCAGCAGCACGTCGCCGGGCTCCATGGCGATCTTGACGCCGTCGACGTCGGTGTAGGTGCCGGGTTCGGAATCGAGAATGAGCCGCAGCGCATTCGGCGTATGGCGATGCGCATGCGCCCATTCGCCCGGCATGATCATCTGATAGGCGGCGACCAATGTGCGCACCGTACCGTAGCCGTTGTCGGCGGCCGGATTGAACAGAATGAGATTACGCCGTTCCGCCAGCTCGGTGTTGATCAGCCGGCCGGCGGCATCGAGGGCGCCGCGCGCCTGCTCATATTTCCAGTGCGCCGGCGCGAACGTCTTCTTCGGCGCCGGCCACAGCGACGGCGTCGCCTTGGCCCAGCCGGGGCCGATGTTGATGTGGCCGAGCTGGCCGTAAAGGTCTTCGAGCGTGCCGGATTGGGCGAGCTCTTCGCGGGACGGGACTTTGTTCATGACGGCGCCTCGGCAAAACGCGTTTGGGTCAGGCTATTTTAGCCGCGTTTGGCTCCCGCTGCCATGCGGCTTTGCCGGGACCGTTCTCCATGCCGCGCACCACATCGATGATGCGCTTCGGATCGTCCGGCATGCGGTCGTCGCGCCAGGCGACGTGCCCGTCGGGCCGCACCAGCACAAATTTCCGCCCGTACAGCCCGGCCACGTTCGGTTCGTTGAGCGGCACGAATTCGATCGGGACGCCGCACGCGCGTGCCGCCTCAACGAGCGGCGCGGCCTCGGCCGCGCTCGCACCGAAGCCTAATAGCGTAAAGCCGCGGCCGAACAGGTCGAGCGTCGAGCGGCCGTCGGCGAGCCACACATGCGGCGCGCGGTGCCCGGGCCGCGCCGTTTGTTCGTAGCTTCGGGCCTCGTCCGGCGGCGCCGGCGTGCCGTCCGGCCAGCAGATCGGCGAGTTCTCGTAGCGGTAGCCGAGATGGATGCCGAGCGTGAACCATTCGCGGCGCATCAGCTCGCTGAATTCGGCGCCGACTTTTTGTCGCGTTGCCGCGCCCTCGGCCGTGTCATCCAGAAGATCGGCGTGGCGGCCGACCGAGAGCATGCGGCGCAGATTACCGCTCGCCTCGGCGACGTTGCGGGCGCCGACCGGCTGGCGCTCGGCCGTGTAAGAGTCGAGCAGCCCGTCGCCGCCCCAGCCTTGCAGCACCGCGGCGAGCTTCCAGGACAGGTCGACCGCGTCGCCGATGCCGGTATTCATGCCGAAGCCGCCGGTTGGCGACATGGCGTGCGCGGCGTCGCCGGCAATGAAGCCGCGGCCTTGGCGATAGGTGTCGGCGACGAGCTCGCGCCGCACCCACGGCAGCACGCTCAAAATCTCGAACTTGAAATCGCGGCCGACGGCGCGGCGGATCGCGGCCTCGATTTCGGCCGTGGTGTATTCGCGCTGCGTCGAGCTGCCGATAAGCGAAAAGCGCCACTGGTCGCGGCCGTTGATCGCCACGACGGTCGCCCAGGTGCCTTCCGGCCCGATGAGAATGTGCCGGTAGGCCTTGCCCTTGTCGTGCAGCGACAACAGGTCGGGGCAGCGGAAGATCACATTGGTGGTGTAGGTCAGCGCCGGATTGCCGCGCATCGTGATGCCGAGCGTTTCGCGCACCAGGCTGCGGGCGCCGTCGCAGCCGACGAGATAGCGCGCGGCGATCTGTTCGCGCGCGCCGGTATCGGCGTTCTCGACAGTCGCCGTCACCCGCTCGGCGTCTTGCGTGAAGCCCATGAGCCGCGTGCGGTAGCGCAGCGTGACGGATTTTTGCGAGGCTGCGAACGCGCGCAGGATCGGATCGAACATGTTCTGCGGGCAGCGCTCGCGCCGCTGCGGGCTTTGCGGCGGCGGCGCCGCCTGGCCGATGCCGGGAAAGCGCTCGCGCCCGAGTTCATAGCCGGCGAGACTCGTGACGTAGACGTTGTCCTGCGCGTAGTCGCGCGGGTAGGGTGAGCTCTCGACGGTGCCGACGAGCCCCCAGCGCCGGCAGAACTCCATGGTGCGGACGCCGACCATGTCCATCCGCGGCTGGTAGATCGAACCGTCCGACTGCTCGATCAGCACGCAGTCGACGCCGCGCCAGCCAAGGTCGCCGGCCAGCGCCAGCCCGACGGGGCCGCCGCCGACGATGAGAACGGGTACGATGTTTTCCGGCACGCCTTTGACCCTGCGTTGTATGGGTGTCTCGCCCGCGCCACGGGGCGGGCTGTCAATATCCCGGCGCCCCTTTGGCGGCAAGAAAGCGTCTTTCAAGCCGCGCCGGATCGAAGACTTGTGTCCAGGGCTGTGCCGGGCGTCACAGACCTGATAGTGTACTTTGCTATATTACGCGCCATCAGAGCTGCCAGCGGGATGTGCCGACGTTCCGCCAATTAAAGGCAGCGATTGTGCCTCCGGCGGGCGAGCAATTCGAAAACAAATCGACATGGGTTTGCGGCGCCGTCCCTGTCTGCAAGGCGGCAAGGCTCGTGGAAGACATCGTCATGACGTTTCCTCGCCGCCGTTTTCTGCATCTCGCCGCGGCCGCCGCCGCGTTGCCGGCCGTCTCGCCCACCGCATCGGCGCTCGATTATCCGGCGCGGCCGGTGCGTATCATCGTCGGGTTTCCGGCCGGCGGCACGCCGGACCTGTTTGCCCGTTTGATTGCGGAATGGCTGTCGCAGCGCCTCGGCCAATCTTTCGTTGTTGAGAATCGGCCCGGCGCCGCAACCAATATCGCCACCGAGTTGGTGGTGCGTTCGCCGCCGGACGGCTACACGCTGCTCTACGTAGCGACCCCGAACATGACCAATGGCACCCTCTATCACAACCTGAGTTTCAATTTCCTGCGCGATATCGCGCCGGTCGCCAACGTTGGCGGCGCGCCGTTCGTAGTGGTGGTCAATCCGGCGTTTCCGGCCCGGACTCTTCCCGCGTTCATCGCTTACGCCAAAGCTCATCCGGGCAAGATCAACATCACCTCGACCGGCACCGGCAACCTGACCTACATGGCGGCCGAGTATTTCAAGATGCTGACCGGCACCGACATGGTGCAGGTGCCGGCGCGCGGCGAGGCCGCCGCCCAGGCCGATCTCATTGCCGGCCGCGTCCAGGTCATGTTCGACCCGATCCCGTCGTCGATTGGGTACCTGCGCGCCGGCACGCTGCACGGCTTGGCGGTGACGGCGTCGCAGCCGGCTGCGGTCTTGCCTGATCTGCCGCCCGTCGGCCAATTCGTGCCGGGCTACGAAGTAGTTGGCACAACCGGCATCGGCGCGCCGAAAAGCACGCCCGGCGAAATCATTACCAAGCTCAACAAGGAAATTAATGCCGGTCTTGACGATCCAAAATTGAGGGCGCGGTTCGACTCGCTCGGTAGTGTGACGATCACAGGCTCGCCTGCCGCGTTCGGCAAATTACTCGCTTCCGAGACCGAGAAATGGGCCAAGGTGATCAAATTCGCCGGCATCAAGTCGGAATGAAGCATTGGGCTGCGTTTCATCTGAATGAGGAACAGCACCATGATGAAGTCTTCACGCCGCAATTTCTTTCATCTGGCGACCGGCGCGGCCGCGCTTCCGGCATTTTCGCGCTTGGCGCGCGCGCAATCCTATCCAGCACGGCCGGTGCATCTGCTCGTCGGTTTCTTTGCCGGCGGGCTGACCGACATACTTGCGCGCGTGCTGAGCGCATCGCTATCGCAGCGCGCCGGCCAACAATTCGCCGTCGAAGATCTGCCCGGCGCCGGCACCAATGTGGCAACTGAGAAAGTCATACGATCGGCGCCAGACGGGTACACGCTGCTGATGGCCACTTCGTCAAATGCCATCAACGCCAGCCTCTACAACGGGCTGCATTTCGACTTCATCCGCGACACCGTACCGGTCGCCAGCATCGCCCGCACGCCGATGGTGATGACGGTCGCTCCGTCGTTTGCGGCCAAGACCGTCGCCGAATTCATTGCTTACGCCAAGGCCAATCCCGGCAGCATCAACATGGCGACGGCCGGCAAGGGCAGTTCGCTGCATCTGGCCGGCGAACTGTTCATGGCCATGACCGGCGTCAAAATGACGGTCGTGCATTACCGCGAAATCTATATCCCTGACATGCTGGCGGGGCGCATGCAGGTCGTGTTCAGCCCGATCCCGACAATGATCGAGCAGATCAGGGCGGGGAAGCTCCGCGCCCTGGCTGTGACCAGCAGCGCGCCGTCGCCGGCCCTGCCGGGCGTCCCGCCCATCGCCGCGACCGTACCCGGCTTCGACGCCGTCATCTGGAACGGCATGGTGGTGCCGAAGGGCCCGCCGGCGGATGTCGTCGACACGCTCAACCGCGCGGTCACCGCGAGCCTCGCCGAGCCGGGAGTCATGGCCAAGTTCGCCAATCTCGGTAGCGTACCTAAGGCAATGACGCCCGCGGAGTTCGGCAAGTTCGTCGTCGAAGACACCGAGAAATGGGCCAAGGTCATCCGGGCGGCCAACATTACGGTCGGCTAACTGAACGTCCGCTTTGCTTCCACTAGCTGCCGCGGAAGCGGACATCGTCGCCGGTCGAAAAGTGCCAGCACGAGACAAACGGCGATGCAGCAATACTGTTCAATCGATGACAGTCGCATTGTCGAACATGAGCAGTCAGCCACCGATACGGAAGACACTGACGAAGTTGCCGTTGCTGATCGCTAAACGGTCGCCATCCGGCGACAAAGCTATGCCACGCTCGAAATATCGGGTCTTGATCGTCGCGTCTTCGCCAGCCTCGGCAAACGGACTCCAAAGCCGGATCATATGATAACCATCGGGAAAGATCAGGAAGCGTTCGTTCGGAGCCCACAATATCGGAGTGTTCAGCCCGCAATCATCCTGGTTCTCTGAACAATCCGGCCCGTGAGAAAAGGCGGCACGCGATGCGATCTGAGTGCCGTCGCTTAAGCGAAAAATCCGAATTGCTTTTGCCGCAAAATAGGGTGGGCTGGTATCGGCCTCCGCCACGGCCGCCATGCTGCTGTCCGGACTAAGTGCAATAAATGTGGGACGCTGAACCGGAAGTGCCGTGACCGTGATTGGCTGACCTGTCCGTGCATCGACAACAAAGAATTTGCCAGAAGACCAGAACGCAAGCCTGCCGCCATCATCGGAAAGGGCTAACCGGCCAACTTCACTCGGAGCGATCGGCAGCTCTATTGTTGAAAGCTTCTGCCAAGTCCTGGTGTCATAAACCGAAATCGGGCGTTTAAGGGCAGCGTATCCATTGATGCGGCCGTGGACAGCCGCCAGAACCGAACCATTTCGCGAGAGCGTAAGTTCCGCTTCGCCCAGGCCGGGTTCGTTCGGCTGCAGCAAGTGCTCCTGAAAGACAGTACGGCCGGACGCGATATCGAAGACCGAAAAAGCAACGCCCGTCTTGATCTCGCCTGCCAGGATTATTTGCTTCCCATTACTCGCAAAGTAAGGCGAGAATGGACTTGCCAGACCTGGAAACTCTCGCTGATGTTCGACATGTCCCGCCGGGTCATGCACCACCATCAGCCCATCGCCGTAGCTGGAAAGTGTCAGAATTTTTGTTTCGTCCGGCGACCACGAAATGAATCCGGACGGTTCTTTTGTCTGCCACTCAGCTGCAAGAGAGATTTTCGGCAGCCTAGTCGACGACGACCACGACACCTCCGGATGCCACGGCTTCCAATTGGCGTAAACACAAAGTGCAGTCACTGTTACGATTGCCGCTGTGGCCAGGGTGGTGCACAGGTACAACACCCACCTGCATGCCTTGACCCGCTCCGGGGACCTCGGCGCCTTCGCCAGCGCGCGAGATAACGCCCAACACCCCAGCACAAACGGGACCTGGACTGCGGCAAGCCAAGGATCGAGCACCGCAGCACCCGAGAGATAAATTTGCAGTGCAGACGCCTCAATACATAAAGGAATTGCGACAACAGTAGCCCAAAGCGGCAGCCTTCCTAAGACAAGGATAAAGAGAGCCAGAACGACCGCGCCGGTGACGGCCGGGATCGGCGTGAGCACCAACGCGCCGAAAACACCGACAAGAGGCGACAACGCAAGCATCAACTCTGCGGTCGATACCGCGGTGTCCGGGTCATGATGGAGCAAGCCTTGCCACACCATGGTCGAACCCAGCAACGCCATAATCGTCACGGCGTTGATGGCAAAACCCAGAAGCAAGAAGAGACCAGCCGAGACGATCCAGCGTGGAACCGCCCGGTCAGGCAAAGGCGAACCGCAAGGGTCCGCCGATAAATCGGCACTGGTCATATATCTGGGCCGCTGCTCCGGCTATCTCGCTATCTTACCTTCTATGCCATACGCCTCCCAAACTCGTCCGGCTAAGGTTAAAGAGTGCTTGTGACGTGAACCAACAACCATTTTGCGAAACAGCAATTGCCGGGATCGAATGTCTGAATGGGGTCAAACAGGTCGATTTGGACGTGTTCGCGTCCCGTCCGCTGATACCCCAAGACCCGACGTGCCATGAGCCGACATTGCTCCATGAGTTCGGGCACCCGAACACGCCCGACAAGCTAGCCGGGTTCTCTGCCGAATCGCTTTGCGGTCTCGGCCTGAACGGCAAGTTATTTGGTAGGATGAAAGATATCGACGGCAATTAAGACGACATTGTCGGTGCCGAGGTTGCGATGATAGTGAGTCGTGTCCTTGGTAGCTGTCGATGTGTCGCCGGCATGGAGCATTTTCTTGCTACCATCAGGAAGACCTACCTCGTCGGACCCTTGCATGACGTAGACAACGGCAGGCCGGTCCTTGTGGCTATGAATGCCGATATAACCGCCGGGCTCAATCGTGAGCATGCGCATTCGGAGTTGCCTACCTGCCATCCCCTCGATTTCGGGGCCGAGATCAACAACTGTAGTTTTGCTGGTTGTGAACCCCTTGTTGCCTTTCGGAGCGGCATCCTCCGACTTGGCAATCTGGATTGTCGAAGCCAGACTCAAGGCCATGATCGCGCCGATCACTGCTGCCCGAAACATTTTCGCCCTCCCTTATTATATTATCACCCTCCCGAACAGCATTCGGCAGCTTATTTGTATCTGCAATGTGACAAGATGCCGTCCCCGCGTGAACTAACAAGCGCGTCTTTTGTGGGCCGACAGGACTCTGTGCAAGAGCGGCCTGATCGCTGTACCGCCTTAGATGCAGCGATGTGCCGACATGGACTCCGGCCCTACACGCGGCCGCCGGACTGAGCTAATCTGTCATCGAAAGTAGCGCTGGGAATGCCAGTTGTTGGGAGGCTTTCATGGAACTTCGCCGGCGCAAATTTCTGCGTCTCGCCGCGGGCGCTGCCGCGCTGCAGGCGGTGCCGCTGCTCGCACACGCACAGGGCTATCCGGCCCGACCGGTGCGCTTGATTGTCGGGTTCGCCCCCGGCGGCGGCAATGACATCACCGCGCGA
>DASZWK010000007.1:0-6124 GCA_035546235.1 Xanthobacteraceae bacterium
GCCTTGGCGTAGGCGATGAACTCGGCAATCGTTTTTGCCGGGACCTGCGCACCCACCTCCATGACGTTGGGCACCCGCATGATGCCGGCGACCGGATCGCTGTCGCGCAGGAAATTGAATTTGAGGTGCGGGTAGAGCGTCGCATTGATGACGTTGGTCGGATTGGTCAACAGCAGCATGTAGCCGTCAGGCGGCGACTTGATCATGTCTTCGGTGGCGATGTTGTTGGCGGCGCCGGGCCGGTCCTCGACGATGAACTGGCTCTTGAAGTGATCCGTCAGCCATTGCGCCATCAGCCGCGAGACGATGTCGACGGCGCCGCCGGCGGAAAAGCCGGACAGGATTTTGACCGGCCGCGTCGGGTAGTCCAGCGCCGAGGCTGCGCGCGGCAGCGCCGGCGCCGCCGTGGCGGCCGTAACGAGTTGCAAAAAGCGGCGGCGGCGAACTTTCATGGCAATCCCCTCATTGCGGTCTTGTGGCTGGCGGGTTCGTAGTTTTACTCGGGCTTGACGTTGGCCTCGCGCATGACTTTGGCCCACTTCCGCGCATCGTCGCTAAAGAGCTTCTCGAAGTCGGCGGTCGAACCGGTGAGCGGCAATCCGCCGACCTCGATGACTCGCGCACGCAGCGCCGGATCGTTGAGACCGGCGTTGATCTCCTTGTTGAGGCGCTCAACAATGTCAGCCGGCGTTTTCTTCGCGGCGCCGATGCCGAACCAGACGGTCCCTTCATAGCCGGGCAGAAACTCCGCAACAGCGGGCAGCTCCGGCATCACCGGCGCGCGTGTCCTGGTGCCCACCCCCAGGGCCCGCAGCTTGCCGGATTTGATGTAGCCGACCAGCGTCGGCATCGCCTCGAACATCACGTCGGCGCGGCCGCCGAGCAAATCCGTGAGCGCCGGCGCCGCGCCCTGATACGGCACGTGGAGCAGATCGACCTTCGCCATCAGCTTGAACTCCTCGCCCGCCAGGTGCGGCGTGGTGCCATTGCCGACCGAGGCCATCACGATCTTGCCGGGATTGGCTTTGGCGTAGGCGATGAACTCAGGAATAGTCTTTGCCGGCACGGACGGATTGACCACCATGACCAGCGGCTCGAGCGAAATACCGCAGACCGGCGCAATGTCGCGCGTGATGTTGAAGCTGAGATTCTTGTAGTACGACGCGCTGATCACCGCCGATGTGCTGACCAGCATCAGCGTGTAGCCATCCGCCGGCGCCGCGACCACCGACGCAATGCCGATCGTGCTGCCGGCGCCGGGACGGTTCTCGACCGGGAATGCCTGCCCCAGCCGCTGCGACAGCCATTGTCCCATCAGTCGCGCAAAGATATCGGTCGGCCCCCCTGCTGGAAAGCCGACGACGATCCGGACCGGCCGTGTCGGATAATCGAGCGCGTGTGCGGCTTGCGGACCCGCGATAGCGGCGGCTCCGGCGAGTTGCAGAACACGACGGCGCGGAATTCTCATGGCAACACCCCCATGCCTTACTGCGGCTTGATGCCTGCGAACGTGATGACCTTGCCCCATTTGTCAGTCTCGGCCGCGACCAGCTTGGCGAACTTCGCGGGCGAACCCTTCAGCCCAACGCCGCCGAGATCGGCCAAGCGTGACGTGAAGCCCGCGTCGGCCGTGGCGGCGTTGGTTTCCCTGTTCAGCTTGTCGATGATGTCGGCCGGCGTGTTCCTCGGCGCGCCGAGGCCCTGGAACGATGTTGCTTCATAGCCGGGCAGAAAATCGGCAACTGTCGGCAGATCGGGCAGCGTCGGCGACCGCGTCGCCGAGGTGACGGCGAGCGCGCGCAGCTTGCCGGATTTGATGAAACCGATGGACGCCGAGATCAGGTCGAACATGACCTGGACGCGCCCGCCCGCCATGTCGATCAGCGCGGGTGCGTCGCCGCGATACGGAACATGGAGCAGGTCGACGCCGGCCATCATCTTGAAAAGTTCGCCCGCAAGGTGCGGTGTCGAACCGATGCCGCCCGACGCCATGTTGATCTTTCCGGGATTCGCCTTGGCGTAGGCGATGAACTCCGGCACCGTCTTGGCGGGCACCGCCGGATTGACCTCCATGACTTGGCCGACGCGGATGACGCCGGCGATCGGCGCGATGTCGCGCAGGAAGTCATAATTAAGATGCCGGTACATGCCGGGATTGGTCGCGTTCGATGTCGTAACCAGGAGGAGCGTGTAACCGTCGGGCACGGCGCCAACGACCGCCTCGGTGGCGACACTGGTGTTGGCGCCGGGGCGGTTGTCGATGATGAATTGCTGGCCGAGCCGCTGCGACAGCCATTGTGCGATCAGCCGCGCGACGGTGTCGGCCGCCCCACCAGCCGGATAGCCGACAAGGACACGCACCGGCCGGTTCGGATAATCGGTAGCCTGTGCGGCGCGAGGCAGCGCCGCGCCGATGGCTGCGGCTCCTGCCAAACGCAGCAGCTCACGGCGCCGAGGTTTCATCGCACCCCCCTTCGCGAGGCTCTTGCCGGTCAGCCCGACTTGATTCCCGCCGCTTTGATGATCGGCCACCATTTCTTGATCTCGGCACGTTGCAGCGCCCCGAGCGCTTCGGGCGTTTGTTGATCGGGCGCCGGCACCGCCTGGCCCTGCTCGGCAAACCGCTTCTTGACCAAGGGGTCGGCCAGGGCCGCGCGGATCGCCCCATTCAGTTTGTCGACGATGTCGTTCGGCGTTGCCTTCGGCGCCCATATGCCGTGCCAGAACGAGGCATAGAGTCCCGGCACGCCGGCTTCCTCCATGGTCGGAATGTCCGGCGCCGCCCACCAGCGCTGTTTCGCCATCACCGCGTAGGCCTTGATCTGGCCGCTGCGTACGAAGGGAAATGTCGCGGCCGCCATGGACAGGAAAATGTCGATGCGCCCGGCAAGCAGATCTTGATTGAGCGGCGCGGCGCCCAAATACGGCACCAGTTGCAGCTTGGTGCCGGTCACGCCTTCGAAATACGCCGCGTTGAGATCGGATGCGCCACCGACGCCCACCGCGCCCGCCAGCGTCTTGCCGGGATTCTGCTTCATCCAGGCAATCAATTCGGTGAGGTTTTTGGCCGGCATAGTCTTCCGCGCCACCATCCAGATCGGCGTGTCGGCGATCTCCGCGATCGGCGTGAAGTCGTTCAGCACGTCGAACGGCAGCTTCATGGTGGCGCCGATGACCACATGGGTGCTCCAGTGGCCGATGCTGAGCGTGTAGCCATCCGGCGCCGCGCGCGCGACCCGCGCCATGCCGACGCTACCGGCCGCGCCGCTCAGATTTTCCACGATGACGGATTGGCCGAGCGTTTTACGCATATGCTCGGCGAGAATACGCGAGAGAGTATCGGTCGGGCCGCCGGCCGGAAACGGCACGACGATCGTGATCGGACGCGACGGGAAGTTATCGGCGCGAGCAAAACCCGGCGCGGTTTGCATTGCCGCCGTAGCCGCGGCAAGCAGCAAAACGCGACGCCGCGCGAGAATCGCCACCTCTCCCATGGCGCGTCCTCCCTGTCAGCTTTCGTGGTCCGCGGCGTGGTTTCGCTCGCGACTATTTTTGGACTGCTAGAAAGCTCAGTCTGCCGAGTGCCGGGCCTGCCGATGGCACGTCATAGGGCCGCCGATTGCAATTCAGGACTTCGGCACGTCCTGCCGGCAGCTCACGTAACGACTGTCAGTTCGTACTATAGGGCTCCCGGTAACGTTGCGAAAAGCCGCATTGGCTGCGGCGTGGCAGCGCGGCCTAAACCGGCAGACACAGCGCATTGTCGACCAGGAGATTGTCATAGACGCAGCGCCGTTCGGCGAGCTTCAGCTCCGAGCCGACGCGGCGAAACTTGTCATGATAGACGCCGACCTGATGCAATTTTGCCTCCGGACGGTCGAACAGCACCTGCACCACCACATAATTGGCGCGCGCGCGAATGTCGCCGTTGTGTTCCTCGCCGAGCACCTGTGTATTGCCGATGATGTGGCGCAGGTAGCGCGGCGCAAACATCTCGGTCTTTTCCACCGCGAAGGCGCGGTCCTGGATCATGCCCTTGTTCTCGCAGTAGACGAGGCCGACCGGCATGCCGCGATCGGCGTTCTCGCGCGAAATGATCACATAGAAGGCGTCGTCGGTGAACATTTCCGCCCAGTCATTGAGCCGCCCGTCGTCAAGCGCCGCCGCATAGGCGCTGTTGAAGTCTTCGATTTCGCGATGCAGCAGCAGCGCTGCGATACGCCGGTCGTTGACGGTCGCTTGTGGCGCCTGCATCGAAATGTCCTAGAGCGCCATCGCCTCGCGCCAATGCTTGTACATGGCGCGAATGGCGGACTCCGAAATCAGCGTATCGGCGGTTCCGGTCGGCGTCTGCGGATCGAGCTTGACCAGATGGCTGCCGTCCGGCACGCGGCGCATGCCGTCCTGCACGAATTTGATTGCCTCGTTGTCCTCCAGGCCAAGGAAGCCGGCCGGCCCCATCAGATTGCCCTGACGCAAGCGGTGCCGCGTCATGTCCTCGTCGTCGCCTTCGAAGCCGAACATGGTCCATTTCATGATGAAGTCGTGCGGACCGTCGGGCACGATCTGGCGAACGCCGAGCGTGTTCATTTCGCGCTGCACGATCAGGTTGGGCCAGATCGTCGACATCGTCACCGACCACGGGCTGTCGAATTCCTCGACGAAATTCATGAAGCGCGCCTCACGCAGGGTCATCCCTTCCTTGAAGGCGCGCATTTCCTTCTTGGCGTCGCCCGAGATCGCCTTGGCGTCGGATTTGGCCGAGGCCATGACGCCGTGCCGTCCGCTCTTGTCGGCGAGCATCATCGAGCGATTGCCGACCACCATCAGCCCGAACGTCACCAGGAAGGTGTGTAAGAGCGTGGCGTGATAAGGGTCCTTGAGGTTCTCGTGATAGAGCTTCCAGTTGCCCGGCAGCGAATGCCGGTAATGGCCGAGCACTTTCAGCTTGCGGCCGTCGAACGTCGCCTCGAATTCGCGCAAGACTTCGGGACCGAGATAATCGGCGATCGATTCCATGTCGTCCGTATAGGACGCGAAGACGACCCCGCGGTGCGTCGTCACCGCGAGCTTGCGAAGTCCGTGATCCTTGATCTCAAAATCGGTGGGCATACCGCCCTTGCCGGCGGCGCCACGACGGAAAGGAATTCCGACCAGATTGCCCTTGAGATCGTACGTCCACTGATGGTACGGGCAGATGAACGCCCGCGCGTTGCCGCTCAACTCACGGCAAAATTCCGACGCCCGATGCACGCAGCGGTTCTCGAACACGCCGATCGAGCCGTCCTCGCCGCGGGCCACGACGACCGCCGTCGGTCCCACGTTGGAGCGAATGAAATCCCCGGAATTCGGCACTTCGGCTTCGAGCGCCACATAATTCCACGTGCGCCCGTGGAAAATGCGTTCGACCTCGCGCTCGTAGATTTTTTGATCCGTGTAGACCCAGTCCGGGATGACCGTCAGATCGTCATCGGGCCAGACATAGTGATCCTGCGCGAAATCGACGTTTGCCAGGGTCATGCGTATCGTCCTTCGAACGCCAATGCCGCTTCCAGCATATCCGAGCGGCTCGTCGTTGCAATCGATTTGCCGCCGCCGGATTGTCCGCGTACGCTCGCGGCACCCGATCAAGGAGACGGCGCAAGGAGACGGCACATGGCGCAAGAACCGCTCGCCACCAAGGGCAATTACCTGCACATCTACGATTTCCGCGTCGAGAAGGGCAAAGAGGCCGAGTTCATCCGGCTGTTCGAAGACTTCGACTATTCGGACGGCAATCCGATGCACAAATCCTCGGCGCAGGTGAAGGATGGCGTGCTGTGCCGCGACACCGAGGACCCGCAGCGCTTCTTCCTCATCGCCGAATGGTCGGACATCGAGGAGCACGCACGCATCCGCAAGATTCTGGCGAACGACATCAAGCCGGAATTCATCAAATACATCGAGGGCCGCAAATTCGTGCCGAAATATGTCGAGGTCGTCTCCTCGACGCCGGACGAAATTCTGAAGAAGGCTGCGGCGGAGTGAATTTGGTTATTGCGAACTGCTAACTATCGGCCGCGGGCGCGGCAGCGGCACTTCGTCGGCCGCAAGCGACCCTCCGTCCGCCACCGCAGCCGGCGCG
>DASZWK010000008.1:0-11369 GCA_035546235.1 Xanthobacteraceae bacterium
TGGCCGAACGACAAACGCGTGGCGGAACTTGAGCCGTGGCTCGGCCATCTGGCGTTGATTGCCCTTGTGTTCCCGAAATTCAAGGACGGCCGCGCCTACAGCCAGGCGCGCTTGCTGCGCGAAACTCACGGCTATCGCGGCATGCTGCGTGCTACCGGCGACATATTGCGCGACCAGTTTCACTTCCTGGTGCGCGCCGGTTTCGATTCCTTCGAGGTGAAGAAGGACGCGGACGCCCGCGTCTTCGCCGAGGTTCTGGCGCGTTACAGCATCTATTATCAGGACGGCGCCGACGGCCGCGCACCGGCATTGCGGCGACGGCGGCTCAGCGCGAACCCCGTACCGAAAGCCCGCGAAACAGTATAATTGTCATTCCGGGGCCGAGCGGAGCGAGGAGCCCGGAATCCATACCCCCTGCGCTGGGAGTATGGATTCCGGACTCGCCGCTTTCGCGGCGCCCCGGAATGACAATTAAGAGGCACCCATGACTCCCGTCGTTTCTGTGATCGCGCCCGGCATGATGGGCGCGGCGGTCGGAAAGAGACTCGTCGATCACGGTGTGAAAGTGCTCACGTCGCTCACGGGGCGCAGCGCTGAGACGGCGGATCGCGCCCGTTTGGCCGGCATGGTGGCGGCAAGCGACGAGGAGATTGCGGGCACCGATTACATACTTTCGATTCTGCCGCCCGGCGATGCGGTATCGCTTGCCGAGCGCTTCGGGCCGGCGCTGAAGGCCTCGAACGCAAAGCCGATCTACGTCGACTGCAACGCCATCAATCCCAGCACGGTCGAGCGCGTCGCCGCCGTGATCGCGCCGACCGGCTGCCCGTTCGTCGATGCCGGCATCATCGGCTCGCCGCCAAAGCCGGGTGATGCGGGGCCGCGCATTTACGCGTCGGGGCCGTCGGCGCCGCGCTTCGCCACGCTGCGCCAATACGGCCTCGACATTCGCGTGCTCGATGGCGCGCTGAGCACGGCCTCGGCGCTGAAAATGTCCTATGCCGGCATCACCAAGGGCACGCAGGCGATCGGCGCGGCCATGATGCTCGCCGCATCGCGCGCCGGCACGGCCGACGCGCTGTTTGCGGAGCTGAGCTCGAGTCAAAAGGAGATGTTGGCCTGGTTCAAGCGCGGGCTGAGCCTGATGCCGCCCAAGGCCTATCGCTGGATCGCGGAAATGCACGAAATCGCGGGCTTCGTCGGCGAAGACCCAAGCGCGCACGAACTCTACGAAGGGGCCGCGCATTTCTATGAACGCATCGCCGAGGATTTCGAAAGCGGCACGAAGGAAGAAACGTCGGCGCTGGCAAAATTCCTCGGCAAAAGCCCGTCATGATGGCAAGTCCGTGCTGCCCCTGGTTGGGGCGCGAAAGCGGGCATTGCTTCCAGGCGAATAACGCGAGGTACGCGATCAAGATTGCCGCGCCCCGTCGCGAATTCCATCCTGGCCCGTGACGACCGCTGCCAGTCCCGCGGCGTCCGCTGGTGCATCGTTGCCGCGCCACGCCACGTGAAGGTCCGGACGGAGCAGTACATAATCTCTCGCATAGGTCTCGCGAGCCTGAGGGACGTCGCTCATGTCCAGCACTTGGAGAGGACAACGGAGCGAACGAAAGGCTTCGCAAAGGCTTTCACTCACTGCCGCGCGCGGCGCGCCGGTGATCAACGCGTAGCCGCCGCGGAGATGATCCTGCACCGCCGATCCGTCCTTCAGCCATAGGTGAGGAAGGCGGGCGCCGGGGCGGGTTGTGGGGATATAGTCGTAACTGGCCTGGTCGGCGCCATCGTCTTCTTCTTCATAGACGATGATCGGCGATTTCAGATAGCGGTATCCAAGAATGATCCCGGCCAAACTCGCGCCTTTTCGATGCTCGTCGAGCCACACCTGAGCAAGACGCTGCCGTGCCACTTGATCGTTCGACGTCATGACGGCGGAACATTCGGCGGCGCACAGGTCGCGCCAAACCCGGCGAGCGTCGAAAGCGCGCGCCGACGCCTTCACATTTCGCTCGCCAATCGGACGACGCTCGAGTTCATAGGTCGAGAGCAGGCCTTGACCGCCCCAGCCCTGTAACGTGCCCGCCAATTTCCAAGCAAGATCGATGGCGTCGCCGATCCCGGTATTCATGCCCAGTCCGCCGTTCGGCGTGACAAGGTGCGCCGAATCGCCCGCCAGGAAGACTCGTTTTGAAGCGTACCGGTCGCTCAACAGCCGGCGCATCGTCCATCTGCCGACGTAGAGCGTGTCGTACCGGATCGGCATGCCTACCATGGTCTCGAACAAGGCCGGCATCGCCGACTCGTCATTGACCATGGCGTGCAGCGAAAAATGACGCGTGTCGCCCTGGGTGATGAGAAAGGTCCAGTGATCGTCGGCGCGGTAGTAATGCGCGCCTTTGCCCGTCGCGATCCGGTCGAACAACTCGTCGCAACGGAAGAGCGCCTGCATTTGCTGGCCGAGCTCGGCCTGTCCCTCGAGACGGAAGCCAAGACCGGTCCGCACAGTGCTCGAACCGCCGTCACATCCGACCAGATACTGGCTCGTGATCGTTCGCTCCCGGCCGCCTGAATCTCGCACCCGGGCCACGACCTTGTCGTCCTGCTCTTCAAATGACAGCAGTTCGCAGCCGAACCGCACGGCCACGCCTTTCGTATTCTCCGCGACGGATTTCAACAGCGGCTCAAGCGCGTATTGGGAAACAATTTGATGGGGCTCCGCGGGCCAGCGCCCGTCATTCGTCTGTTCGCTCTGCTTTCTGACTTCGGCGACGGACGGCGTTGAAAGCCGCGCGATGGCCGGTTCGGCGAGTGAGGTTACCAGAAAGGAGTCGAGCGGCAGATTCACCGGGTAACCGATTTTCCTCACCGCCTCGGCAATGCCAAGGCGCCGAAAGTGCTCCATGGTTCGCGCATGGCACCGCTCCATCTTCGGCAGGAAGGAAGGTTCGGGGCGCTTATCGATCAGCAGGCACGCGATGCCTCGTTGACCGAGATCGATGGCGAGCGTCAATCCGACCGGGCCACCGCCGACAATCAGGACCGGCTGATTGCTCATTTCACCTCTTGGGAAATCGCGTCGTAATGTCGGCCGATGGCGCGGAGCGCCGCTGGGCGCCCTACCGGTTGAGCCACCGCCGCGCAAAGCCGAGCAGGCCCTGCGGCAGGAAGATGATCATCACGATAAAGAGGATGCCGAGCGGGATCAGATAGGGAAACTGATCGCCGAACCATTGCGACAGCAATTGGCGCGCGAGCTGGAAAAAGCCCGCGCCGACGATCGGGCCGACCAGGGTGCCCACGCCACCGATCAGATTGTAGATCACCGCCTCGCCCGAGGTGAGAAAATAGACGAAATCCGGCGCGGCGAATTCTTTCTGCACGGCATAGAGCACGCCGGCGAGGCCGGCAAACAGGCCCGACAGCATCACCGAGACGATCTTGTAGCGCTCGACCGGATAGCCGATCGCTCGCGTGCGCGCCTCGTTCTCGCGGATCGACTGCAGCACCATGCCGAACGGCGACTGGGTGACGCACCGCAGGATCAGATACGACCCGGCGACGACCGCCAGCACGAACCAATGCATCGAATGCGAATTGAAGGGCACGTTGACGAGGAAAGGGATGGTGAAATGCGGCTGATGGAAGATCAGGCCGTTCTCGCCGCCGGTCACGGCCGTCCAGGTGAAGATGATGACATAGAAGATCTGGCTGAAGATCAGCGTGGTGATGGCGAAATAGATGTCGCGCAGCCGGGTGGAGAAGTAGGCGACACACAACGCTGCGACCGCGGCGCCGCCCAGCCCGAACAGGATCGCGAGCCACAGATTGGCGGGCTTCACGATCAGCAAGGCCGCCGCCGCGCCGTACATGCCGAGACCGAAGAACGCCGAGTGGCCGAACGACACCATGCCGGTGTAGCCGATCAGAAGATCGGACGACATCGCCAACAGTCCCCAGATCAGCACCTCGGTGAGAAAGCCGCTCCAGAATTCGGGCAGCACCAGCGGCGCGACGATCAGCGCCGCCATCACCGCCCAAAACGCCAGCCAAAAAGCAGCGGTATGGCTTAATCGCGTCTTGCCGAGCGGCGCGGTTTTGTCGAGCGGAGTGCTGGTCATTTGGGCGCCGCGAACAAGCCGGTGGGGCGGAACAAGAGGGTCAGGATCAGCACGACGAAGGACGCGATTACAGCCTGCGACGGATTGAGCCACACCGCCGCATAGGCCTCAAGCAGGCTGATGAAGATGGCAGCCACGACCGAACCGCCGAGATTACCCATGCCGCCGACTACGACGACGATGAAGGCCTCCAGCACCCATTGCAGCCCCATGCTGGAATCGACGCCGCCGAACGGCGCGAACAGCACGCCGCTTGCTGCCGCCATGGCGGCGCCGAGCGCGAACACGCCGGTGTAAACCCAAGGCACCGGAATGCCCATGGCTTGCGCCATGACGCGGTCCTGCGTGGTGGCGCGGATCCAGACGCCGAACTTGTTGTATTTGAGGAACAGCCAAAGGCTGCCGATGATGGCGCCCGACAACAGCGCAATGACGATGCGGTACCAGGGATATTGCAGATAAAACAGGGTGAACTCGGCGCTGATCGGCTCGGAAATCTTGCGCGCGACCGGACCGAACTGCCACAGCGCGTAATTCTGCAGCACCAGCGAAATGCCGAAGGTGGCAAGAATAGTATTCAGCGGATCGCGGCCGATTAGGGGCCGCAGGGTCAGAATCTGCAGCGCGGCGCCGAAGATGCCGATGATCAGGGCGGCGAGCACCAGCGCCAGCCAGAAATTTCCGGTGGTGGCAAAGGCGATGACGCCCATATAGGCGCCGAGCATGAACAGCTCGCCATGCGCAAAGTTCACCACGTCCATGATGCCGAAGATCAGCGTCAGCCCGGATGCGACCAGCGCCAGGATCATACCGGTGACGATGCCGTTGATCGTCTGGATGATCAGCAGGTCGACGGGGATGGAATGAATAAAGTCGCCGATCGCGCCCAAGGCCTACACTCCGAGATATTGCTTGATAACGGCGTCGTTGACGTCAAGTGCGGATGCCGCGCAATGGTGGCGCACGTTGCCTTTTTCCATAATGTAGATGCGCTGACTCGCGCGCAGCGTCAGCGGCACATTCTGCTCGACCAGGAGGATTGAGATGCCCTCCTTGTGCAGCGCCTCGATGATATGCCCGATCTGGGAAACCATGCGCGGCATCAGTCCTTCGGTCGGCTCGTCGAGCAGGATGATCTTCGGCTCGAGCATCATGGCACGGGCGATCGCGAGCATCTGCTGCTCGCCGCCCGACAGCGTGCCGCCGGCCTGGGTGCGGCGCTCCGCCAGCACCGGAAAATAGGCAAAGACCTTGTCAAGCAGCGCCTTGCGCGTCTCTTCGGTGACCCCGTTCCGATCGAGGCCGGTGCGCAGATTCTCCATGACGGTCAGCAGACGAAAGATACGGCGATCTTCGGGTACATAGGCGATGCCCAGGCGTGCGAGCTTATGCGGCGGCAAGCCGGTGATGGCCTGACCGTTGAGCGAGACGGCACCCTGGGTTGGCCGTACCAGGCCCATGATGCTCTTGAGCGTCGTCGACTTGCCGACACCGTTGCGACCGAGCAGGCCGACGACCTCGCCGGCGCCGACGGTGAGCGAGACGCCGTGCAAGATGTGGCTCTTGCCGTAGTAGGTGTGCACCCCCTCGACCCGCACCAGCGGTTCGGCGCTGTTGGCTTGCTCGCTCATGTTTTGAGATAGACCTCCAGCACCCTCGGATTGGCTTGAATTTCCTCCGGCGTGCCTTCCGCCAGGATGCGGCCGTAGTGCAGCACGGTGATGCGGTGGCACAGCTCCATCACCACCTCCATGTCGTGCTCCACGATCAGGATAGTAAGATTCTTGGCGATGCGGCGGATCAGCTCCTTGGTCTCATTGGTCTCGGCGGCGCTCATGCCGGCCGTCGGTTCATCGAGGCAGAGCAGCTTCGGTTCTGTAGCGAGCGCGATACCGATTTCAAGATTGCGCTGCTCGCCGTGCGACAGGTTGGCGGCCAGATCGTTGGCCTTGGCGAGCAGGCCGACGGATTGCAGCGCGGCTTCGGCACGCTCGTTGATGTCGGCGAACCCGGCATGATGCGCAATCATGTTCCAGGCGTGCCGGCGCGACTGCGCGGCGATCCGCACATTCTCCAGCGCCGAGGCGTTCGGCAGAATATTGGTGATCTGATAGGAGCGCGCGATGCCTTTCTGAGAGATCAGATTGGAGCGCAGTCCCGTGATGTCGTCGCCGTTGAAGATGATGCGGCCGCCGGTCGGCCGCAGCACGCCGGTCAGGCAGTTGAAGAAGGTGCTCTTGCCCGCGCCATTCGGGCCGATCACGGCGCGAACCTCGTCGCGGGCGAGCTGAAAATTTACCTGGGAAAGCGCCGCCAGGCCGCCGAACTTGACGGACAGCAGCTCGGTCTTGAGGAGCGGCGACGATGTGGCTCCCCGGCCGTCTGCCGGAGAGCCTTCATCGCGCGAAGCTTCTGCGCGCATTCAGCGCGCACTTACGCGGAGAATGTGCAGGCCGGTGGGACGAGGGTTTTATCCTTCGGCACCGTCTCGAGAAGCTTGTAGTCTTCGTTCTCGATCTTGAACAGGAACTGGCGCAGGAACGCCTGATGGTCGGCCTTGCGCAGTGTCTTGTCGCCCTGCGGAAAGTCGTCACTCTCCTTCATTTCCATGCCTTCGAGCGCCTCGATGAGCTTTGGCGTATCGGCGCGGCCATCGAACTTCGAGGCGATCATGGCCTGCTTCAAGGCGTTCAGCGCTTCATAATTCGACTGCACGTAACGGTCGGGCATTGGGCCGGACGGATCGACCTTGAGCAGCCGTTTCTTGGCGTCGTCGAAGAAGGCGTGGAGGTAAGGCGTATTAAGCGGCCCCTGGAACACCGGGATGTAACGATTGATGCCGATGAAGCCGTTAATCTTCTTGCCGATCGCCGGCATGTTGGCCGACTCGCAGATCGCGCCGTCGCCGGCCCAGATGTACTTTTTGGTTAGGCCGAGATCGTAGGCTTGATTGCCGATCGTCACGCCGTCTTTGGCAAACTCAATGGCGAACAGACCGTCGAAATTGCCGGAAATCTTCGACAGGAACGGCGTCATGTCGGCGGTGCCGAGCGGAATTCCGGTGTGGCCGACAACCTCGCCGCCGTTCTTTTTGATCTCGGCAGCGTAAGCGTCGCGAGTCGATTGACCCCATGAATAATCCGCATAGACGATGTGCCACTTCTTGCCGAGCTTGGTGAGCATCGGGGCGAACGCGACCGCTTGTGCCGGTGCGTAATCGTGGACGCGGAAGCTGACGCGGTTACAGGCAGACGTGGTCAGCGTCGTATCGAGGCAGACGCTGATCATGTTGACGATCTTGGCATGCTCCCAGACCGGCATGCAGGCGATGCAGATATTCGACAGGAAGCCGCCGACATGGGCGTCGATGCTGTCCTGCTGCACCATCTTCTCGGTTTTTTGCCGGGCGACGGCGGGAGAGCTTTGATCGTCGGCGATATCGAGTTCGACCGGCCGGCCCATGATGCCGCCGTTCTTGTTGATGCGGTCCGCCGCCATCTGCAGTCCGACGACCGCAGTCTTGCCGCCGATGGCGGCCACGCCCGAAAGCGGCTGCTCAGAACCGATCTTGTAGGGCTTGGCGGCGCCGAAGGCCGCACGCCACGGCGCCGGCACCAGCATGGCCGCCCCGATCGCGCCGGCGCCCCAGCCGACGATCCGGCGGCGCGTTGTCTTGCCGCGATACCAGATGTCCTCGGCCCATTTCTCTTCTTTCCACTTTTCAATCATCGCGACTCTCCCTCTGGATTCGCCCCGGAATCGATAGCTCGCGCACGCGCGATTTGGCGGCAGCCGGGCTCCGGCCCTTGGCGGGCTCTTGGCGAGCTACGGACGGCTTAGCAAACGCGATCTTGAAGGTAGTTTCAACCAGATTCGCATTGGCCGCGGCGCGGCTCCGCCGGGGGCCGCGCGTAACATCGTCGCGGCGGCCGTGTTCTTTCGTCCGCGATTGGTGATAAAATGAGCAACGAGTTTTGCATTTTGACCCGACAGGAGCCCGTGATGGCGACGGTTACGCTACAACGAGAAGCGCCGCAGGCGCCCCCGGCCGCATCGCAAAACGGCGTCGCGGCACGACAAAAGATCAGGCGCAGCGAGCATTCCGGGCCAACGTCAGGACTGGCGCCGGGCTTCGTGCAAGCCAACCTCGCCATCCTGCCGCAGCGGCTTGCCGAGGATTTTCTGCGCTTCTGCCAGCTCAATCCGAAGCCGTGCCCGCTCATCGGCGTTTCCGCAGCCGGCGATTGGCGCGTGCCGTCGCTGGGTGCGGATCTTGATATCCGCACCGATTTGCCGCGTTACCGGGTCTGGCGCGAGGGCGCCATTGTCGACGAGCCGCCGGACCTCATGCGCTGGTGGCGTGACGATCTCGTCACTTTTGCGATTGGCTGTTCGTTTTCGTTCGAACAGGCGCTGATCGAAGACGGCATCGAGTTGCGCCACTTTACCTGCAATTGCACGGTGCCGATGTACCGAACTTCAATTGAAACGGTGCCGGCGGGGCCTTTCCACGGGCCGCTCGTGGTTTCGATGCGGCCGATGAGGGCGGCTGACGCGATCCGCGCCGTGCAGATCACCACGCGTTTTCCTTCCGTACACGGCGCGCCGGTGCATCTGGCCAAGCCGGAGGCAATCGGGATCAAGGACATCGCCAAGCCGGACTGGGGCGACCCGGTGCCGATCGGCGAAGACGAAATTCCGGTGTTCTGGGCCTGCGGGGTGACGCCGCAGTCGGTGATCATGGCGGTGAAGCCGGAATTCTGCATCACGCACTATCCGGGCGCCATGCTGGTGACCGACCGCCGCAACACCGAATTCGCCATCATGTGAAAAGCGAATAGCCAGTAGCGAATAGTGGGCAGGGGATGGCGGGTTCGCTTGCGCTCCTAGTCGCTATTCGCTACTCGCCATTCGCAGGCGGCTTCACTCGCGCCGCCTGAGGGGGCTTCATGCTCATCGATTTCCAGCAACACTACACGCCGCCGGAATTGCTCAAGGGCGACGCCGGCAAAGTCACGGTCGACCTCGATAGCGATGGCAATCCGCATTATCTGCTCAACCCGCTGCTCGCCGATCTCACGGCGCATGTGCGCGTGATGGATGCCGCCGGCATCGACGCCGGCGTGCTGTCGTGCGGATCGGGCTTCGACCAGCCGGATGTTGCCATCTGCCGCACCATCAACGATCGCATGCGTGAGGCGGAGAAGGCGTATCCGGGCCGCTTCATCGGCTTGGCGCACGTGCCGGCGCTGAAAGGGCCGGAAGCAGCCGCGGAATTGAAGCGTTGCGCCGTCGAGCTTGGCTTTCCCGGCGTGGTGATCGCCTCCGAGTTGCAGGACCAGGGCCTCGATGCCGAAGCGCTGCGACCGTTCTGGAAAGCCTGTGCCGACCTTAACCTCTACGTGTTCATCCATCCGCTGCCGCGCGTGATCCGCTGGAGCCGGATGGATGCCGACGATCTCGGCCGCATGCTGGGCTGGGAGTTTTCGCTGATGACCGCGGCGGTACGGCTCGTGAATTCCGGGCTGCTCGACGAGCTGCCGACGTTGCGCATCCAGTTCTCGCACTTTGCCGGCGGCATCGGCCGGTACATGGGCCGCATCCGCGGCTTTCAGCAGCGCGGCAAGTGGGGCACAGCCGCGCTCGCGCGTCACGGCCGGCAGCCGCCAAAGCCGTTCGATCATTATCTCGATCAGCGGCTGTTCTATGACATCGCCGGATGGGCGGGGCCCGACCATGCGGGCGAGTGGGGGGCCGATTGGGTGAAGTTCGGCTTGCAGGAACTTGCGTTCTCGCAGCTCGTCTTCGCCAGCGATTATCCGCAAGCCGTGCGCGAGGCGGGCGAGGTCGCGTCCTATGTCGAGGCGATCCGCGCGCTTGGCGCCAACGGCCGCGCGCTCGCCGCAGGCGTCAATGCGGAAAAACTCATTCCCGATCTTGGCCGGCGCCTGGCCGTCGGCCGCAAAGCCTCCGTCGAGGTCCACGCATGAATGACATGCCGCAAACGGAGGATGCCAAAGCATTTGACCCGGCCGCGCACGGCTGGGAAGTGATCTCCAATCATACGGCGTTCGGCGACCTGGTCGGGCCGATCTGGCGCAAGGAAGAAAACGGGCAGCCGCGTTTTGGCGTTATCGTCGGGCCGAAGCACCTCAATCGCGCCGGCAATCTGCACGGCGGCATGCTGATGACGCTGGCCGATCAGTCCATGGCGATGACCGCCCGCGTCGCGACCGGCGGCAAGCGCCACGCCACGATCGAATTGAATACCCAATTCGTCGGCGGCGTGAAGATCGGCGAGTTTGTGGTGTCGCATCCCGAAGTGGTGCGCGTGACGCGCTCGGTGGTGTTCATGCAGGCCAAGATGTTCGTCGGCAAGCGCACGGTCGTCACGACGAACGGCATCTGGAAGATATTGGACGAGGGGTGACGACGGTCATGCCGGCGAAGGCGGCCATCCAGTAATCCCAAGCGCAAGCGTTCTGTAATGATGGCGAAAGCCTGCGTTTACTTGATCATCCGTTTTCGCGGATGATGACTACTCCCTTCACGCCCGATACTTCGCCAGCGTTCCGCCCTTCATCACCGAACCGGGCAGGGGGTGGCCGACCACATCCTCGGCGAGGCGCGCGGTCTCGATCAGCGCGTCGAGGTCGATGCCGGTCTCGATACCCATTTCGTGGCACATGAACACGAGGTCCTCGGTGCACACATTGCCGGCAGCGCCCTTGTGGCCGGCGAACGGGCAGCCGCCGAGGCCTGCAACCGAGGCATCGAACCGCGTCACGCCCATTTCCAGTCCCGCATAGGCGTTGGCGAGCGCCATGCCGCGCGTGTCGTGCAGGTGCAGCGCGATGTCGAGGCGGGGCCAGCGCTCGCGCAGCGCGCCGACCACGCGCTTGATCGACAGCGGCGTCGCCCACGCCATCGTGTCGGCGAGCGTCACGTATTTGAGCGTCACGCCGTGTGCTTTCGCCACGTCGAGAATCTGCCCGACCAGTGAGACCACGCGCTCGACCGGAATGTCACCTTCGAAATTGCAGCCGAACGCCGCCATGACGCTGCCGCGCTCGACCGCAACGCCGTTCGCCTTGTACAACGCGACGACGGCGTGCTGCCCGGCGAGCTGCTGCTCCATGGTGCGATTCTGGTTGCGCTTGAGAAATTTCTCTGACGTGCAGAGTTGAATGGTGCCGGTGAGCGCCAGCCGGTTGTCGTGCGTCAGCGCGCGCTCGAAGCCCTTCTCGTTGA
>DASZWK010000009.1:0-2600 GCA_035546235.1 Xanthobacteraceae bacterium
CCGGCGCCGTCAACAGCGCGAGCGCCAGGCCGGCCAGGATCAACCGCTGTAAGAGCATGGTCATTCCTTGAAGATGTGGCCCCATAATTCGTCCCAGTCGGTACCCGAAAGATCGGTGACGCGGCCGTCCTTCTCGTAGAATTTGTTGGGGATCTGGAACATGGCGAGCATCAAGCCGCCCTCCGGGGTCCACGCGACGTGGCGGCTGCCGGCCTCGCGCCAGACAAATTCGCCTGGACCAACGCTCAGCCCTTGCGCCGGGCCTTCCTTGTCGCACAGCTTGCCCTCCAGCACGTAGGTCTGCTCGATCCGGACGTGCTCATGGTCGGGCAGCACGGCGCCCGGCGCAAAACGCATCAGCGCGGTGACGAGGCCGCTGGCCTTGTCGAACAGCAGGCCTTTGACTTCGCAGCCGGGGAAGCGCGTCTTCTTCCATTCCATGGTGGCGGGACGCACGACATGCGAATGCGTGTCGAGCGTGTCGTGCCGGGTTTTATCAGTGACGGCGTCCATGTCGGCCTCCTTGGCTCAAGGGTATTTGGTTTCCATCATACCCGATTGCGTCCAAATCCAGACAAAGAAAAAGCCGCACAAAAGCGGCAAAACGACAGCCCAGCCATACGGTTCGGCTACAGGCCGGCGTCCCGGATCGGCGGCTGGAAGGCGAGCCCGGTATCCCAGGGAAAATAGATCCAGGTGTCCTGCGACACTTCGGTAATGAAGGTATCGACCATGGGGAGGCCCATGGGCTTGGCATAGACCGTGGCGAGATGGGCGCGCGGCAACAGCGCGCGCACGATCTTGGCCGTTTGTCCGGTGTCGACGAGGTCATCGACGATAAGCACGCCCGCCCCCTCCCCGCCACCCAACGCGACAACCTCGCGCGCGATGTTTTTGAGCACGCGCAGCTCGCCCTGTTGGGTGTGCGAATAGCTCGCCACGCAGACCGTCTCGATCACGCGGATGCCGAGCTCGCGCGCGACGATCGCCGCCGGAACGAGGCCACCGCGGGTAATGCAGACCACCGCTTCGAACGGGCCGACGCCGTTGAGCCGCCAGGCGAGTGCGCGCGAATCCCGATGAAACTGGTCCCACGAGACTGGAAAGATTTTTTGCGGCGCAGGCGGCGCCGTATCGTTCCGCTCCGGCACGCTATTCGCCTGCGTCTCGCTCACTCGTTTTGGCTCCGGCATTGCCATCTGGATCCTTGCCGCGGCCGGTTTGCGCCCGCTATCTCTTACCGGCCGCAATCTCCGCTTTGACCCGCGCCAGCATGGCTTCGACATCCGCTTTCGCCGCGGCGAGCTTTGCGGCATCCCGCGACCGCACCACCACATGGGTGTTGCCGCCGATCTTCTCGTCCATGAACGGATACGAGCCGATCACCACATCGGGATGCTGCTTGGCGATGGCGCCGAGCTCAGTGCCGATGTCACCTTCGCGGCAATCGGCGCGCACCGATTCCGACAGCATCTTGACCCCGGTTTTGAGCTTCGGAGTCACGAATTCGAGCATCGCCTGCATGATGTGCGGGACGCCGGCCATGACGATGACATTGCCGATCCAGAAACCCGGCGCCGCGGAAATCTTGTTGAGCACCAGCTCGGCGCCGGCGGGAACGCGCGTCATGCGCATGCGCGCCTCGTTCATGACGCCGCCGGTCTCCCGCACCCGCGTGGTCATGATCTCGACCGCGCGCGGATCGTAATCGATGGCGACGCCGAACGCCTTGGCGACGCACTCGGCGGTGATGTCGTCATGGGTCGGGCCGATGCCGCCGGTGGTAAAGACGTAGGTGTAGCGCGCGCGCAACGCGTTGAGCGCGGCCACGATCTCCGGTTCTTCGTCGGGGACGACGCGGACTTCCTTGAGGTCGATGCCGATGTTGGTGAGGTACTCGGCGATGTAGCCGATGTTCTTGTCCTTGGTGCGCCCGGACAAAATCTCGTCGCCGATCACGAGCAGCGCGGCGGTCACGACGGCGCCTGTGCTCTCGGCCGCAATCTCGGGCATTGGCAAAGTCTCCATCCGCATCGTTCCTAGCGCGGCATCGGTGGCGGCTCAAGCATCGGCAGCGTGTCCTCGTCCACGCTGTCCATCTCGCCAAGCCGCATTCGCCGCCCTTGACTGGCCCGGCAAGATATCTATCATCTGATAGACATTTGACGATACCGATTCGGAGCCCAGCCATGTCCAGGGCCAGAGCGATCGCCGACGACGGCCGACGCCGCCGTCCGGCCGACGGCGGCTACGCCCGCGGCGACGAGACGCGGGCGCGGATCATTTCCGCCGCGCTCGATGTGTTCGGGACGCACGGCTTTGGCGGCGCCTCGACGCGCGTGCTCGCCGAGCGCGCCGGCGTCACGCTGCCGGCGCTGCACTATTATTTCGACAGCAAGGAAGGCGTCTATCTGGCCTGCGCGGAGCACATCGCCGAACGGCTCGACCAGCGCTTCCGCGCTCTGACCGACGGCGTAGCCGACACGCTCGCGGGCACGCCACCGCCGCGCGTTCGTGTGATCGAGATGCTGCTCACTTTTGTCGACGGCTTTACCGACTTCTTCCTCGGCGCACACGAGCTCGAGAAATGGGTGATGTTC
>DASZWK010000010.1:0-19956 GCA_035546235.1 Xanthobacteraceae bacterium
TCATCCCACATCGCGATCGAGGTGGCGAGCGAGTTGGAGAACACGATCCACGGCGCGCCTTCCGGCCCGTCGATCTGACAGTTGATGTTGATCCCGTTGGTGTTGATTTTCATGACGTCTCTCGACTGTTATTTCGGCAAAAAATCTTCCAGCAAAGCAAGCAGCGGTTCAGGTCCTTGCGTCGGCATGAAGTGACCGGCCTCGATCAGCTCGAATCGCGCGCCGGGAATCTTTTTTGCAAGCTCCGCCGTGCCGGCGTGCGGTCGCACAGTGTCTTGGCGGCCGGCCACCACCATCACAGGGCACCGGATCTGCGGCAGCATGTGCAGCATGTTGGTGCGCGCGAGCGCCCGGAAGCCATAGCCGAAACACACCGGGTCGTTGGCGAGATAGCGGCCGAGATAGGCCTCATAGGCGGCACGCTCGCCGAGATGCGGCGGATAGGAGACGGCGAGCGTCGTCGGCAGCGAGGCGCGCATACCCTCGCGCGCTGCGAACGCCGCTCGCTCATCGAGTGCCGCTGCCCGGCTTGGATCGACACCCGGAGCAGGGTTGCACAGGACGAGTGCGGCGACCTGATCGGGATGCTTCTCCAGAAACCGCAGCGATTGCGTCGCGGCCGCGGCGACCGTGACGAAGCTATACGGCGGCGGCAGCTTTAATTGCGCGGCGAGCGCTTCGAAATCGGCCACCAGCATGTCGTTGGTGAATTCGACCCGCACCTTTTCCGACAGGCCCGCACCGCGCTGGTCGTAACGCAGCACGCGATAGTGTCCGGCAAGGCGCGGCGCGACCGCGTCCCACGAATTGAGCGTACCGCCAAGCTCGTGCAGCAGCACCACGGATGGTCCGCGCGCGCCGGCAAGATCGTACTGCAAACTCACGCCATTGGCGTCGATGAATGGCACAGGCGTCTCCTACCATTGCCAGCCGAACAGGTGGTCGAGCGAAACAATGCCGCCACCCTGGATCAGTACGTAGAACGTGGCGATGGTCCACATCAACGTATATTCGAGACCGAGCTGGTTCCAAAAATACTTGCCGACACGCCAGCGTTCGACATTGGCGACGAGAAGAAACAGGAGCACGGCCGCGGCGACCGGACGCGTGAACAGGCCGAGCGCGAGCAGGGGACCGCCAACAAGCTGCGTTGCTGAAATCGCCCGCGCCCAAAATCGCCCCGGCCGATAGCCGCTGTGGTCGAGCTGGACGGCCAGATCCCTCAGGTTCAGGGCGCGCACGCCGGTATTTGGAAAAAAGCCGAACGTGTTGCGCAGGCCGTGCGGGATGAGCGCAAGCCCGACCCAGACGCGCAGCAGCGCGTACGCGTATGGCAAAACGGTCTGGTACAAATCGGTCAATTGCGGAATCAATGCGCCATCAGCACGGGCAGCCTGGCGTTGGCGAGGATGTGGCGCGTCGTGCCGCCAAAAATCATCTGCCGCAGGCGGCTTTGCGTGTAGGCGCCCTTGACGATCAGGTCGCAGCCGAGTTCGTCGGCCTTGCTCAGCAGCACTTCGCCGGCGCCTCCTTTGCGCGACTTGAGGGTGATCGGCTCGGCGCTCACCCCGTTGGCCTTGAGCGTGCGCGCCATCTGTTCGCCGCTCGGTCCCGCGACTGCGGCGCCTTCAACGGTCGCAATGGTGACGCGCGCCGCCTCGCGCAGGAACGGCATGGCATCGGCCGTGGTGCGCGCCTGCTCGGTGCTGCAATTCCAGGCGATCAGTACATTCGTGGCCAGCGAGCGCGGCGCGGACGGTGGCGCGATCAGCACCGGACGGCCGCTTTCGAACAACGCGGATTCGAGCGTGATCATCGACGGGCTCTGCCATTCCGGGCCGGGCCGCGCCAGCACGATCATGTCAAACACGCGGCCGTAGCTGCCGACATAATCGTGGCCGCTCGGCGCTTCCTTCTGCCATGTCCAGGATAGGGTGGCCGCCGCATCACCGGAGCGTTGCGGCACGGCGTGCTGATCCATGAAGGAGCGGAACACTTCCTCGGCGTGCCGCGCCAGTTCGGCATCGTTCTCCTTCACCGCCACCATGGTCAGGCCGCTGTCGGGATCCATCGCCACCAGATCGGCAACGCCGGGCCGCAGCGGAAAGCCTTCGATGCAGGAGCCGAATTTCCGCGCCAATAGCAGTGCCGTCTCCAGCGCCGACTGCATCGACGCGTGAGGTTCGGTAGGAAGCAATACGCTCTTCATGCGCGCGCCCCATGTCCTCGGTTCGACCGCGCCACGCTATCCTGAGAACGTCCCTCTGGGCCGGTCCTTCTCTGGGCCTTGGCGGCGCAATACTGCCGCGCCTGAGGATTCGGGACAAGCGTCTTAAGTGCGGCTTACCGCGCGACTGCCTGCGCCACCGCCTTTACCAGCGTGACCGGATCGGTGAATGCGGGAACGCCCAGCGCGGCCAATTGTTCGATCGCTGCGGCAGGGCTCATTTTGCGGGTCGCGGCGTGGCCGGCGGCCAGCCCGACGAATAACGGTTTCGGCAGTGGCGCGGTCTTGATCCAGGCGGTGAGCGCGTCGATGCGCTCGGCGAGCGAACGAGACGCGATGACAGTCTGGAACACGATCGCCTTGATGCCCGGACGGAGCGCCAATGCGCGGGCGATTTTCAACCGCTCGCTCATGGTCTCGTCCGGCGCCCCGCGTAGATTGTCCATGAAGGTCGCGGCAGAGAGCCCGTGATCCGCCAGAAGGTCCATCATCATCATGGCAAGGCCAGCGCCTGACGTGACCAGCACCACGTCGCCCGGCGTCTCGACCAGTTGAAAGCCGAGATCGCGGGCCGCGCGCTCCTGTGCCGTCAAGGCGCGTTCGGCGAGCGTGCGGCTCAACGCAAACTCGTTGGGGTCGTGGCGGAATTCGGCCGCCTCGTCACGGATCAGCTTGGCGTCGCAGGCGATGAACCGGCCATCTGCCGTGAGCGCCAGCGGATTGATCTCCAGAAGCTGCAAGTCTTCCTGCCGCGCGATGTCCGGCAGGCGCGCAGCGTAGCGGGCCAGCCTGGCCGCCAGATCGCGCGGAAACAATTCGGCTGCCGCGGCGAAGACGTGGTCCGCCGTAACCGGCACGCCAGGCTCAATGGCGACGCGCGCCAATTTCTTGGCCGACCGCTCGACATCTTCGCCGCCTTCCGCCGCCAGCAGCAGCTCGAGCCGCTGGCGCGTGCCGTCAACGCGGACAGCGACAAAGATTTCGCGCGCGATTGGCACGGCTTCTTCAAGCAGCAGCGGGGTATCGGCGTCATCGAGTGTCGCCAGGATCAGGCGGCGCGCCTCGCGGAAATCGCCGACGCCATTCAAGCGCCGTACCAGGCCGGATTTGCCGCGGCCGCCTTCGAGCACCTGGGCTTTGAGAAAGAGGCCGGTCCAAGCGGTTGCCTCAGCCGGCGGCTCTTCGCCGGCGAGCAAAAGCACCGCGCGGGGAACGGCGAGGCCGTGGCGGCGCAACAATACTTTCCCGTCGTGCTCGGCAAGTCGCATAATGGATCGCTTCCTCCGCGCCAGCCGGCGCATCTTTCCCGGAGCTTATCGCATGACGGGCCAATTGTGCCTGCCGTTCCTTGCGCCCGAGGCGTGGCGTGTCGTCGTGCTCGGCCCGACCGGACGCTATGCGCGCAACCAGGTGGCCGGCATGATCGAAGCCGGCACGCCGCTTGTCGGCGGCATCGCGCTCGGCCGTGGCGGGGAGGCGATGGATCGGTTGCCGCTCTATGACCGGCTGTCCGATCTGCCGGAGCCGCCGAACATCGCGCTGATCTATACCCCCGCTGAAGGCGTGCGCGAGGCCATTGCGGCGTGTGCCGAGATGCGGATCCCCACAATCATGGCCGCGGCCGAATATGTGCCGGTCCACGACGCGCTTGCCGCGGTCGCAGCGGCGCGAGCGGCAGGATCGTGGCTCATCGGCCCCAATACGCTCGGCATCTATGCCCCGTGGCGCGGCCTCCTCGGCTCGATCGCACCGAGCTTTTGTAAGCCCGGGCGCGTTGCAGTGATCGTGCGCAGCGGCACGGTGGCGCTGACCCTGGCGCGGCAATTGACGCTTGCCGGCATCGGCCAGAGCATCGTCGCCCATATCGGCGGTGACGCTGTCATCGGCCGCAACCCGCACGAATATTTGCAGGCGCTGGCTGGCGACGAGGCGACGGATGCGGTGCTCTATTGCGGCGAGATCGGAGGCGACAAGGAATACGCTTTCGCGGACGCGGCGCGCGGCTTTGGCAAGCCGATCGTCGCCATGGTGGTCGGCCGCCATGCGCCGGAGCAGAAGCAGATGGGCCATGCGGGCGCGCTGATCGGCTCCGCGCGGGAAGGGGCCGACGCCAAGCTCGCGGCGCTCGCCGCAGCAGGATGCAAAATTGCCAAAGGACTGGAGGAGGCAACGAAGATGCTGACGGAGGCGGGGTTCACGGCGGACTGAGCCGTTTGCTCATCACCGTTGCGCGATTTTTGCGCTGCAAACGCTGTCCGGCGCGACGGCTCCGCTTGATTTCCCGGCTGTGTGTCGCAAGAATTGGACGATCGGCGCGAGGGCGCTGTTTTTTGATTGATCCGGCCTGTTGTCTGGTTCGGCGAAGGATGCTGCGGAACCGCGCACCGGAAATTGTCGTTCGGGGGGCATCATGATTGTGAAATCCGTGCGGTTACTGTCATGGACCGCTCTTTGTGTGCTCGGCTTGGCGACGACCGCATCCGGCGCGCGATACACCGTCAACGGCTTGGTCTTGGGGGCGCGCATAGCGCGCGACAGCGCGAGCTACCGCGCATACGAATGCAAGAAGAGCGAGGATTTCGAAGATTATACATACTGTGAGCGTACCGAGCGGAGAAACACCTCATTAGGGCAGGGGCGGCTTTCCAGCGTCATAATTCACGGGAGCGACGGCACCGCCATCTATCTGATGACCGATCTGGCACCCGTGAAACTGGACCGGCAGGCGATCGAAAACGAAATCAATCAAATTTCGCGGGAACTCAATCAGCAGCCGGCGAAGGTCGCGTGGCGACCTGGCAGCAACGGGACGCCGACAGCGGTCATTGCGACGTGGGGGCAAGTCAGGCTTGAAAGCGTCAAATTAGATCCAGCTGATCGCGCCGGTATCAAGACCGAGAAGGATATTGGTCCTGGACCGCTCGTTGATGACCTCGGCGACCCGGTGCATTCGGCCAAGGCGGGGCTGCCGGTCTATAAAATAACCGGAGGAGCCGGTTACATTTATTCGGCGAGTTTCGATGACAGCGGCCGCGGGCATCGTCATTATGCGGCGGCCGATGTCGCCCAGCCGGCGATCAAGGTCTTCGTGCCGGCCTTGCGCGAGGTTCTGGAAAAGGACCGCTCGCTTGCCGCCAGCGATTACAGCCTTTGGCCGGACGTCGCGCTCGCTGCACGGAATCTCTCGCTCGCGAGTTCACCTGAGATTGCCGACGAGGAATTAGACAAGGTCTTCGCCGGTTTTCCCTCTCAGAAGCTGCGCTCACATGTCTGGTCGCGGCTTCCGCTCGGAACGATTGACTCTCTATCGGGTCGTGTACATTGGGAGGTTTCGACCTACGGTCAAAATACAGAGCATCCCGAAATCCGTAACGCAATACAAAAATTTCTGGCAGCGCATCCTGCTGGGCCCTTCAATGAATTTCTATACTACACGATAGGTGATTACGACAAAGCACTGGCAGTCAATCCTCATACGGTTATCGAGAGCGTCATCCGCTATGCGATCGGTTTTAGAATGTTCGGCAGTCTATTGGCGGACGTCGCGAAAGCTGTGCATGTCAAGGTGGAAGGTGCTGATTCCGATGCAATCGACTACACCCTGAGTCAGCTTAATCGTCAATCCGATGTCTATGGCGACAAGCTGCTGGGTACGAGCGTGCCGGATTTCGCGTCGCGTGCGGCTGCCGCGCAATCCTGGTTCGAAGCAGTTTTGCGCGGAACGTCGTCTCCCCTGCAAGATGATGCCGCCTACGATCTGGGCTGGCTTGCCTTCCAGCAGGGGAAATTCGGTGACGCATTTGTCTATCTTGGACAAGCGATGACCGCTGGAAATCGCGATTACAGTGGCGCGGCAGTTCGGGAAACCATACGCGTTCTGTCGCGATTTTCTCCCAGCGAAGAGGCAGCCATCGTTGCGGCAAATCCAGCGTTTTCGCGGCAGTCGGCGCTCTGGTACGTAGCCGCGCGGGCGGCCTACCGGCAATTCGATTTCAAATTGGCTCGCACCACGGGCGAGCAGGCTTTGCGGAGCTTCAATATTCCACCGGATTCACTTCCGGCTACCACCGATCCTGACATGATCAAGCAAGTGATCGAGAAGAGCCTGCCGAAGGAAGCCTTGAACGGCGACGACGCGATCGATGAAGTGGACTTGCTCGAAATCCCCTACGTCATCGAAGCCTCAAAGGAGTTCATGCAATACGATGCGCTGTTGAATTCTATTGATCGGGAGTCGCCCGACGGCGTTGTCAAACGAGCTCGTCAGATCATTTTGAAATACTCCCAGCTTCTTGACAGACCCGATGCCCAGAATACCGGCGGCGGCCCGGTTCATCACGATCTACGGCAGGCGATTCGGCTGATTGACGTGACTCTGAAGGCGGTGCCCGCGGGTCCTCAGTACGCTTCGCTGCGCGAATGGCTGTACTATCGCAAAGTGCGCATCCTCACCGAGTATGATCCGAAAAAGGTGTCTGATGCGGTCGCCGCGATGCAGAAGGAATATCCAAAGTCGGATTTGCTGAATGATGCGATGGCAGAGCAGATCTATGCAGAGGGTGCAATAGTGAAAGACGTTCCAGCCGCGGAACGGACCTTTCAGGAGCTATTGAAGGATTTCCCGAACGGAAATGCCGTCGATAATGCCTATTCATGGATGGCGATCATCTATCGCTGCGCCCACAAGGCCGATCTCGCGCGCAAAACCAACATGGAAATCATCCGCCGTTTCCCGCTGACGCGCCACGCGAAGTATGCCGCTGAACGCATGCTGCATCCCGATGAGTGCGGACTCACGGCCTGGAATTCAGATCATTGAGCCGGCGCGCGACCCGAAATCCGAGATCGTAGCTGCCCTTATCCTCGTGCCAATCGCGGCTGGCGGTTCGCAGCTGGCGCGCGTTCTGCAGGAACGAGCCGCCACGAATGACGTGGCGAAGACAGTTCGCTGTTGTCCAAGGTGAGCCGTCTGACGGAGCACCCTGGTAATTCTCATGATAGCAATCCTCGACCCATTCGGACGCGTTGCCCTGCGTGTCGAAAAGACCGAATGCGTTGGCCATCTTTTGGCCGACCGGATGTGAGTGGCGCTCGACGTCGGTCGGACCGGCGGCATCGGCAGCAAACCACGCATATTTGTCCAATTGCGCGTCGTCGTTGCCGTAGGAGAAATAAGTGCGGCTACCGGCGCGCGCCGCATATTCCCATTGCGCCTCGCTGAGCAGTTGATAGTGAGCGCCCGTTACTCTGTTGAGCCAGGCAACGTATTGTTGAGCATCCTTCCAGCTGACGTTGATGACCGGCTGGGTGCCTCGCCCCCAGCCTTGGTCACGAATGCCGGCTGGGCAGCCGCCATTTGCGGCGCAAGCATCCCACTCGGCAAAAGTCACTTCGAAGCGGCCGACCGCGAACGCCTTAGAGATGGTGATCATATGCGGCGGCTGCTCGTCGGGGCGCACAGGCGAGCCCATCGTGACGCTGCCGGCCGGCACAACGACCATCTCCGGGCAGTCGCCGCATTCGCTGAACCGGCCGAGCGGCTTGAGTGCGCGTTCTTGTTCGGCGGTGAGGGTATGTACGTGGCGGAGCCAATAGAGCTGATCCTGTAACTGTCGCTGATATTTGAAGGCTGCGAGCCCACCCAGCACCGCCAGGCTCAAGCAGCCGACAAGCGAATAGGCGAGCACCTTCTTCCTTCGCTCCGCGGTCTCGCGGCGGCGGCAGGCCTCGATATACGCAAGGCCGTCGTCGCCCAGGCGTTTGCGGAAGTCCGGCCGCGTCGAGACTCGCTCGGCGGCGCGCAACCGCTCGGCGCGGTGATCGAGCCAGGCGTCATCGCGCCCGTTGCGCGCCCATTCACCCGCGGCGCGCTCGACCGCATCGACTGTTTGCAGGTCGGCGGCGTCCGCTTTGAGCCATTCCGTCAGGGCCGGCCATTGCCGCAGCAGGCTTTCGTGTGCGACATCGACAATATCCGCTCCCGAGCGGCGGTCGGCGACGAGCAGGCGCGCATCGATGAGCCGCGCCACAATGGCGCGCGAGCCCGAGGGGATTTCTTCGAGGCGAGCCACGCGCCGGACCGGCAGGCCGGTTGCCGGATCGACCCGCGCAAGCCAGGGGATGAATGCCGACCGCAGGCAGGCGAGTTGTTCGTCCTTGTTCGCCGGGATTGCGGGTTCGGCGCCAGGCTTCGACAGCGCCCGTTTCAGCGCCATGTCGATTGAACCGGCGATGCCTCCCATGGCCTCGTATTGCTCGAGCGTGATTTTGCCGCCGGCGCCGAAATCCTCGTAAAGGTGCGAGAGCGTAAAAGCGAGCAGCGGCAGCGCATCCGCTCCCGTCGCGTCTTGGACCAGCCGATCCGCCAGCGGGGCGCCGATCGTGAGGTTCTGCCCCCGTCGCGCGATGACCTCGAGAGGTTTGAGGATAACGTCGCGGTACGCTGTCTGCGGCAGCGGCAAGAGCGGCAGCGTTTCGGGGAATTCCAGCTTGCGCTCGGTCATCGCCTCGAACAGGGGGGCGGCGCGGTCTGCCCGGATCGTGAATAGGGCGAACGGTTCGACGCCCTGCGGCGGATCGGACAGAAGCTGTGCCAGCAGGAACAGGAAGCGTTCGCTTTCCGGTTGATCGTCGGATGCGAACAGCTCCTCGGCCTGATCGATCGCCAGAATGAGCGCCGGCGACTGTGCCCCGCTGTCGACGATACGCCGCTGGTCAAGCCCAAGCGCGGCGACTTCTGACATCAGTTTCGCAAACGCCGCCGCCGCAACGGCCTGATCGGCCGCCATGAGCTGGGCGTGGATTTCGCCGGGATTGAGTGGATGCGCCGGCTGCGACAACAGGGCAGCGAGCTTGCGGCCGATGCCGTTGGGTCCGGTGAGAATACCCTGCGCCGGCCGCAATATGGCGACCGGAAAAAAATCGGCATCGCGTTCAAGCCGCGGCCAGATCCCGGCGCGGAGATAAGACGACTTTCCGGCGCCGGAAGCCGCCTGGATCACCAGCGCTCGCGGACGCACGTCGCGACGCATGATTCTCAGCTTGTCGAGACCGCGTAAGATGTCGGTGTCGCGGCCAAAGAATATGCCGGCATCGAATTCGGTGAACGCGGTCAGTCCCGGAAATGGCGCCGCATCCGGACGGTCCAGCGGCGGCCACGGAAACCGGTCCGGCGTGATGCCGCGCTTGAACAAATATTCCTTGACGCTTGCGAGCGCTTCCGCATTGAAGGAAATCTTGAACTCTTCACCGCGATAGCGGACGGTCTCGATGTGGCTCTGCGGCGGCGAAGCCAGATTGACGATCTGACGGTCCTTGAAAGAATCGAGGCGATGGTCGTCGAATTGCACGTCGCGCAACAGCACGACGATGATTTCTTTGCCGTAGTCCTCGGCCTTGCGTAATTCGGCGAGGCATTCCGGAGACGACAGCGCGTCCGGCGAAGCAAGCAGAACGACGGCTTCGCAACGCGCGCTTGCCTTGCGCAAGGCGTCTTTCCAGCGTTCGCCGGCGCCTATGTCATCGAGGTCAAGAAAGACGTCCTCGTCCGGCCAGCCGCTGCCGTCGAGCCATTGTTTAAAAGCCTTGGCGGCGACGTTGTCCTTGCTCGAATGGCTGATGAACAGGCGTGACACGGCACTCGATCGCTCTTGGCTGAAGCAGCATAAACCCGCGTTCGTCGCCTGACAACGCGAGGGAAACTACTGGATCAGGATTCGCCGCAGCCGGTATTTCAGGAAACGGCGTTAGTGTCCGATCACTCCGGATATTTGACGCGCGGCATTTCAAAGATGTTGTCGACTACCGTATAGTCGCCGCGATAGCCGAGCCGCGCGATGGCGCGAAGTTTCGACATGTCGATCATGCCGTTGCTGATCACCGCATCGTCGATGTGAACATTGACCACCTCGCCGATGACGATTTCATATTTTTGTTTCTTGCCGCTGCTGCTCGTGAGCGGCACGGTCTGGCAATAGATGCACTCGAGCGCAATCGGCGAGCGTGCGACGCGCGGCGGCTTGACGAAGCGCGACGGCGCCATGGCGAGTTTGGCAAGCTCCGGCTCGCTGACTTCATCGGGATAGTCGGCGCCAGTGATGTTCATCTCGGTACGCAGATCGTAGGTCGCGAGGTTGAAGACGAACTCGCCGCCACTTTGGGCATAGTTCTGCGAATGCTTGCGGGTATTGGAAGAAAACATGACGAATGGCGGCTGGCTCGCCACCAGATTGAAATAGCTGTACGGCGCGAGATTGACCACGCCCGCGGGGCTGACGCTGGTGATCCAGCCGATCGGGCGCGGTACCACCAGAGAGGTGGTGGGGTCATGGGCAAGGTTATGCGGCTCGCTGCGCGGGTCGTAGTCCATACCGGGTCTTTCGCTGATGTTGACTGAGGGTGTCCGAGGCGTGGATCGCTGAACGCGATTGAGGCACAATGCTAGCGCCTCATAGGGGCCCGCGCCATGAGGCTTTTCGCGAGGTTTGCATGAAACTGCATTGGTCGCCGCGCTCGCCGTTCGTGCGCAAGGTCATGATCGTCGCCCATGAGCGCGGCATCGTCTCGCGCATTGACTGCATTCGGACCGTCGCGGCGACGTCAAAGCCGCATGCGGAGCTGATGAAGGACAACCCGCTGTCGAAAATACCGACGCTGGTGCTCGACGACGGCACTGTGATCTACGATTCGCCGGTGATCTGCGAATATTTCGATACGCTTGGGGAGTTGGAAGACGCGCCAAAGCTGTTTCCGACCGATCACAAGGCGCGGCTGGTTGCGCTGCGGCGCCAAGCCCTCGGCGATGGATTTTTGGATCTGCTGGTATTGCTGCGCGATGAGCGCATGCGGGCGCAGCCGTCCGATGCCCATCTCGTCAGCGCCGCAGTGCGCAAACGGGCGATCCTCGAAAGCCTCGAACAGGAGGCGATGGAGCTTGCCGCGGCGCCGTTTCGCATCGGCCATGTCGCCATTGGCTGTGCGCTGTCTTATCTCGACTTTCGCTACGCCGACGACGACTGGCGCGAGGCTCATCCGCGGCTTGCGGCCTGGCACGCAACGTTCGCGGCACGGCCGTCGGTGCACTCCACTGAGCCGCTGGACGATTCGTAGGAGATCACCCGAGCGTCGGATCGAGCACGATCTTACCCTGGCCGCCGTTTTCTTCGATCATGCGGTGCGCCTCGGCTGCGCGTGACAGCGGCATCACGCGGTCGATCTGCGGCATGATCTTGCCCTCGGCGGCCGCAGCGAGGCAGTCCGGCAGATCGGACTCCGTAAAGCCGGGCCGGCCCCTGATCGTGATGCGCTTGTGGTAGAGATGTGAGAAGTTGATCGATACCTCGGGACCAGCATGCGCGCCCGCGGTGACGAGACGCCCATCCATGCCGAGGGCAAGGAACGCGATCGGCAGCACCGTCGGATTGGCGATGTTGTCGTAGAGTACGTCGACGCCCTTGCCGCCGGTGATCTTCATGATCTCGTCGCGAATGTTGTGGGTCGTATAGTTGATGCCGTAGTCGGCGCCGAGATTGATGCCGAGCTTGACCCGCTCGTCGGAGCCGGCCGCCGCAATGACGGTGGCGCCAATTACATTCTTGGCGATCTGAATGCCGATACTGCCGAGATTGCCGCCCGCGCCCATGATCAGCACGGTCTCGCCCTTCTTCAGTTCAGCGACATGCATCAAGAGATTCCATGCCGTTGGCACGTGCCGCATGATGACTGCGGCATGATGAAAATCGAGGTGTTCGGGCACGGCCACCGCGGCGCAGGCCGGCACCGTGATCATCTCGGCAAAACCCCCCGGCCGCTTGATGCCCATCATGCCCTGGGGACCGTTGTAGTTGCTGCCATCTTCGGCGCAGACGTTGAGCGGCATGACGCCCGCGGCGGCGACACGATCGCCCGGGCGCCAGCGGCCGACCTGCGGGCCGACTGCATCGACAATGCCGGCGCAATCGACGCCCGGTGTGAGCGGCAGCACCGGCCCGCGATATTGTTCGCGGCCCGCGCGCAGGCTCACGTCCAGCACGCGGTTGACGGTCGCGGCATGGATCTTGATGCGGATCTCGCCCTGGCGCGGCACCGGGTCGGCTATGTCCTCGTAGCGCAACACCTCCGGCGGGCCGTATTCGTGGATGACAATCGCTTTCATACTCGACCTTCGGATTTGCAATGCGGCTGATCCACTAACCGGCGGCGGCTGGTCTGGCAATCTGGATCGTCCTATCGTCAGGGTTCAGGTCGCAACCGGGAGACGCGAATTGGCCGATAGCACTCAAAACCTGGCGGACAAGATCGCCTGCGCGGAGCTGATCCAAAACTGGGGAGTCTTCCGCGACCAGGGCCGCTGGAAGGAGCTGCGGGCGACATTTACGCCCGACGGCCATATTTCAGTGTCGTGGTTTCGCGGTTCGTTCGATCAATTCGTCGAGCATTGCCGGACGAACTACGGCGCCCGCAACAGCTGGTCTCGGCACCATCTGTTCCCACCCACCATCAAGTTTGCCGGCGACCGCGCCGTCGCCGAGACAAGCGTCATCATCCGGGTCCGGCAGCCGTTTAACGGCATTGCGGTCGATCTGACGTCGTGCTCGCGCTTTCTCGATCGGATCGAACGCCACGGCGATGGCTGGCTGATCGCCGAGCGCGCCGCCATCTACGAGCGCGACCGGCTCGATCCGGTCGAACCATCGCCGGCATTCGACGACCTCTTCAAGGACGCCAACACCACGCAATATCCCGAACAATACCGCTACATGGCGTTCCGCCTCGCGCATGCCCCGGGCCGATCGCTGGCGTCGGTGATCTATCGGGACGGCGGCCCGGAGACGGCCGACCTTCATGCGCGGTATGCCGACTGGCTTGCCGGCAAACCGGCTTGACGGCGGCAACACCTTGACGGCAAGCCGTGCCGCGGGTTAGCGGCGGCGCCCTGGAGACTTTCATGGCGGTCTATACCGATGTGGCGGTGGAAGATTTGTCGCCCTTCCTCGCGCTGTACGATATCGGCGAATTGCTGTCCTACAAGGGTATCGCCGAAGGAGTCGAGAACTCGAATTTTCTCGTCCATACCAGCCGCGGCTATTTCATCTTGACGCTCTACGAGCGGCGCGTCGCCGAACGCGATCTGCCGTTTTTCCTGGCGCTGATGGAACACTTGGCGGCGCGCGGCATCACCTGTCCGCAGCCGGTGAAGAACAAGGCCGGCAAGGTGTTGGGCAAGCTCGCCGGCCGCCCGACGGCGCTCGTCACTTTTCTCGATGGCGTGTGGATCAGGCGGCCGACGGCCGCGCACTGTGCCGCGCTCGGCAATGCGCTCGCGCATCTGCATCTCGCCGGCGCCGACTTCAACATGCGCCGCGACAATGCGCTCTCGGTCGCAGGCTGGCGACCGCTCTACGAAGGCTGCCGCGAGCGCATCAACAAGGTCGAGGGCAACCTGGAAAAAGTAGTCGGCGCCGAGCTTGAGGTGCTGGAGCGCAACTGGCCGAGGGGGTTGCCACAAGGCGTCATCCACGCCGACCTGTTTCCCGACAATGTGTTCTTTCTCGGCGACAAGCTCTCGGGACTGATCGACTTTTATTTCGCCTGCACCGATACGCTGGTTTACGACGTGGCGATCTGTCTCAACGCCTGGTGCTTCGAGCCGGATCATTCCTACAACGTCACGAAGGGCAGGGCGCTCCTGGCAAACTATGTGAAGGCGCGGCCGTTGTCGCACGAGGAATGGGAGAAGCTGCCGCTGTTCGCGCGCGGCGCTGCGCTGCGCTTCCTGCTGACGCGGCTGGTCGATTGGCTCGACGTGCCGCCCGGCGCGCTGGTGCGGCCAAAGGACCCGCGCGAATACGCGCGCAAGCTGCGTTTCCACCAAAAGGTTGAGAGCGCGCGTGATTATGGATTGGCCGAGCCGTGACCGATCCGTTGCCGCATGTGATCATCTACACGGACGGCGCCTGCTCGGGGAATCCCGGCCCTGGCGGCTGGGGCGCCATCCTGAGCTTTGGTGATCGCGCCAAGGAGATCAAAGGCGGCGAACCGGATACGACCAACAACCGCATGGAACTGATGGCGGCGATCGCCGCTTTCGAGGCGCTCAAGCGGCCATGCCGGGCCGATGTGCACACCGACAGTCAGTATCTGCGCAACGGCATCATGAGCTGGATCAATGCGTGGAAGCGCAATGGCTGGCGCACGTCGGATAAGAAGCCGGTCAAGAACGTAGAGTTGTGGCAAAGGCTTGAGGCCGCAATCAAACCGCATCAGGTGCAGTGGCACTGGCTCAAGGGACATGCCGGCCATGCGATGAACGAGCGCGCGGACGAACTGGCGCGCGAAGCGATAGCGGAGATACGCGCGGCGCCGCGTGGCTGAATAGATGGCCGCCCAGCGGCGAGCGTTACACCTTAGACGCCCGTAACGAGAACGATAGCGGCATCCGCGCATGCCAATCCGGCATTCTGAAAAGGCCCGGGCCAGCGGAAATCATCATGGAAAAGCGCTGCCAGGGGAGCAGCTCGTGCTCATTGAAATAGTCGAGCCGTAAGCCGGCTGCCATCAAGGCGCCGATAATGTCGGACAACGGATGCTCCCATTCGTGCTGGTATCGGTGCGCCAGCTTGGTCTGGTCGCCGCTGTAAGTGGTGGTGGCCTCTGTCAAGACAGGGTGGTCGGGGGACGTCCGCCACGAATAGTAGGGGTGCAGCCCGCCATCGATCTCCTTCAACGTGGAGACCGACGGATGCTGCTCGACCAGATAGAGGTAGCCGCCGGGAGACAGCAGCGCCGCGACAACCTCGCCCCAGCGCCAGACTTCGGGCAGCCAGTTCAGCGAGCCCCAGCTCACATAGACGATATCGAATTTCTCGTTAAGCAGAATTGCCGCATCGTAGACATTGCCGCAAACAAAGTTTGCCGGAACGCCGATCTCGGTGCTGAGCGAGCGGGCGCCGGCAATTGACTCGGGCGAGAAGTCGAGACCGCTGGCAACCGCGCCGCGTCGCGCCAGGCACAAGACATCGACTCCAATATGGCATTGCAAATGAACGAGACGCTTGCCCCGGACATTGCCGATTTCTTTGTCGACGATCGGCAACAACGTGTCCTGACCGGCGCGAAATCGATCGACGCCGTAAAATCCGCCGGTGTCGCGAAGGTGGATGATTGCTCGTTCGTCCCACGCCGATCGATTATCGTCCATCCAGCAATGTGAAGGATTATTCATTGTGAGGCCCCGGCGGATTTTGCAGCGCAGCACAATTCGTGGCGGCTATGAACCATATGCCATAGTTTATGAAACACGAAGGTTGCGGTTGAGCTAGCGATCACTCATTGTACGCGGCAATTTGGCATCGCAGACGAAATGTGCAAAAGTAAAAAAGAGAAATGCGACTAGTTTTGGAGAGGACGTTGATGTCGCGAGCCATGTTCACCGGAACTGCGTAGGCTTGAAACTGAACAAACGTTCACTTGGGGCGAAACAACAGCGAAAATCTGAGAGGCGAACGGACTGACGTGCGATTTCGTCATCGCAAAGTCAGTGGGCGCAATCCGCACCATTGTGATGAATGGGTCGCCGTCGCCAGGCTTCGTAATTGCATTGAACCTGTCGCTGTAGACTGCTGACGTAAAACCGTCGGCATTACGCGCGGTGACGATGCGGATCAGGCATGGAGTAGACAATTCGAGTTGCGGCGCACGCAAAGCTGAGTGACGCGCGACACAGACGTCGGCAGATTTTTTGAACGAATGTCCGCTCGGGCGCAACCAATCTCGTGTCTGCGGCGGTAAGAGTTCCACGATCTGCAGGTGAACTTGAAATGAAGGGGCGACTATGATGGAAGATCTGTATTCTGAGACCGCAAAGGGGCCAAACGCGGCCGAACTTGTGGAACTGACCAAGTCTGCCGCCGAGGTTTCTCCGGCAGAAGTCCCGCCTGACGTCGCGGCGGAAGCCGCTGCCGACACCTTGAAACGCCTCATATACTGGGAATCCGAGGAAACCCGGCCTCCCTTCGTGCTGGGCGCCAGCGACATAGATGGACTTTCGTCAGTGGCGGAAAAATATCTGCCCGCCGCGATGAAGCACCCGTACCTGCCGGTTTCGGAAATCCGCGATCAGCAGCTCGCGCGCATGCAGGAACTGGTGGAGCTCGCCTATCGCGACATTCCGGTCTATCAGGCCAAGTATCGGGCAGCCGGTTTTTCGCCAGCCGATTTGCGCGAATGGGATGACATCCAGAAGATTCCAGTCATCACCAAGCCCGAACTGATCGCGGCTTTTCCGGAGCGATGCGTTAATCCGCGCTACAAACCCGAGGAACTTTACCCAACGCGGTCCTCGGGGTCGTCAGGCCAGACACTCCTGATCCGCGTCGATCACGAGGCAATTCTCGTCGATACGGTGCAGGGCGTGCGTCAATTCACGCTGCAAAGCGGTGGCCGCTATCGGCGCGAAGATCTGCTGACGCACGTCTATACCGTGCCGTGGTGGTTCGATTCAATTGACGGTTGGTATCAGACCGCATTCATATCGAACCTTATTCCGTCCGCGCGGGTCGCGCAGCATCTGCGCGAGCTCAATACGCACATCCTGTCGCTGTATCCGTCGAATCTTGAAGCGCTGATGCCTTACGCCGACGAATTCAGCTCGTCGATGTACCTGGCGGTGACGCATTCGGAGCATTCGTCGCGAGCGGCGCGGCGGCAATGGTCGCGGCGGCTTGGTGTTCCAGTGCTCGACGAATATTCCTCCGAGGAGGCGACGCGCATCGCCATCGAGCTGCCGAACGGCTGCTATCACGTGTGCGATGACACGGTGCACCTTGATGTGCTGGACCCGGAGACGATGGCGCCGCAAACGCCGGGCAAGTCCGGGCTTGCGGTCGTCACCAACCTCCTCAACGAGGCCATGCCGTTCATCCGGTACGTGCAGGGTGACCAAGTGACGGTGCCGGCCAACCCGCAGCCGAGCAATATCAATTGGTCGCAGATCGCCAGCCTCGACGGCCGCATGAACGATGCCTTCATCAATCGTGAGGGCCGCATTATCGCTGCCGGCAGCATTCTCGACGCTACGTATCGCTGGATGTTCGATTGCGATCTGCACTTGGCACAGTTCGAGATGGTGCAGCGGGATCACGCCCGGGTCGAGGCGCGCTATGTCCTCGGACGCGGCACCACCGACGCCAAAGTGGTCGGATCGATGGAGCACCTGTCGCAACTATTGTCCTTCTGCCTCGAACATCCGGTAGAGGTGAAGCCGCATCTGCTCGACTCCGTGTCGCATCGGCCGGGCAAGCAGCGGCCGATCCGGCGCGAAATTGGCCGGTAGAGGGTTGGAAAATGGGCGAGTCGATCGGCCGCATCGCCGCCATGACGGCGCGCTACTGCTATTTGCTGCGCTCGTCATGGCTGCGGTTTCTTGAGCTCGCCTACTGGCCGACCATGCAGATGCTGGTGTGGGGCTTCCTCTACACTTTCCTCTACGACAGCGGCTCGCAATTTGTCAGCACTGCGGGGCTGCTGCTTGGCGGAGTGATGCTGTGGGACATTATGTTCCGCGGCCAGCTTGGCTTCACTTTCACGTTTCTTGAAGAAGTCTGGTCGCGCAACATCGCAAATCTCATGATGAGCCCGCTGACGCCCGCGGAACTCGCGGCTTCGCTGATGCTGATGAGCTTCGTGCGGCTGGTGATCGGTACGATTCCGGTCACCATTCTGGCGCTGCTGCTGTTTGCGTTCAACATCTACGCGCTGGGGCTGCCGCTCATCGGCTTTTTTCTCAATCTGGTGCTCACCAGCTGGGCGATCGGCCTCGTCATCTGCGGACTTGTGATGCGCCACGGGCTCGGCGCCGAAAGTCTCGCCTGGTCGGTGATGATCCTGCTGCTGCCGCTCTGTTGTGTGTACTATCCGATCTGGGTGCTGCCGGGATGGCTGCAGCCGGCGGCCTGGATGTTGGCGCCGACCTATGTTTTCGAAGGAATGCGCGCAGTGCTGCTCAAGGGCCAATTCCGAGCGGATCTGATGGCCGAATGCTTCGCTATCAATTTGCTTTATCTGTCGGCTGGATTCACGACGTTTATTCTGTTGCTGCGTAGCGCGCGCCATAATGGCACGCTGCTCACCATGGGCGAGTGAGCGAGTTGCAATGAATAAGATCGAGACTATTCGGCCGGACAATGCCATCACGCCACTTGCTGCGGAGCTGCCGCCAGACCTGCCCTTGCAGGAACAAGACGGCGAGGGGCAGCCCGCGATCGCGGTGGAGTATCTGTGCAAGCGATACGGTTCGCACTGGGCCGTGGACGACGTCAGTTTTATCGTGCCGCGAGGCTGGAACGTCGCGTTGCTCGGCGGCAACGGTGCCGGCAAGACCACGACCATCGCGATGATCATGGGGCTGATCGTTCCCACCGCCGGCCGCGCGCTGGTGCTGGGTCACGACATGGCGCGGGAACGTCACAAGGTTCTGCCGCGGATGAATTTCGAGAGCCCGTATGTCGCGTTGCCCGCGCGATTGACGGTGCGCGAAAATCTTACGGTGTTCGGACGGCTCTATGGTGTTCCGGACGTCAAGGGCCGTATTGCGGAACTCGCCGAGGAGTTCGATCTCGGCGGCATTCTCGATCGGGCCACCGGTAAACTCTCCGCCGGGCAGAAGACCCGGGTGCTGGTAGCCAAGGCGCTTATCAACAGGCCGGAGGTACTGCTGTTGGATGAACCGACGGCTTCGCTCGATCCCGATCGTGCCGAGTGGGTGCGCAGCCGCCTCGAACACTACCGCGACCAGCACAACGCCACGATCTTGATGTCTTCGCACAACATGATCGAGGTTGAACGCCTTTGCGACTTCGTCATCATCATGAGCTTCGGCCGTGTGCTGGAAATGGGCACGCCGCGTCAGCTCATGGAACGCCACGAATGCGAAAGCTTGGACGAGGTGTTCATCTACCTGTTGCGCGCCGACCCAATCGCCAGTCAGGAATAAAGCGCAACGCTGGTTTCGCGCAGGACTTTCGGCTCTATCGAGTCATATGGGGCGGGTCATGGCCCGCCCCACGCCGTAAGGTCAATGCTTACAGCGACTTCATTAGATTTTCGGCGCCAGAGACGTCGGCCTTGCCGGGGGCCTCTTCGACATTGAGCGTCTTTACCACGCCGTCGTCGACCACCATGGCGTAGCGCTGCGAGCGCACGCCGAGGCCGCGCTCGGTAAGATCCGCGGTCAGCCCCATGGCCTTGGCCCAATTGGCGCTGCCATCAGCCAGAAATTCGATGTTCTCGCCGCCGGAAGCCTTCTTCCAGGCGTCCATGACGAACACGTCGTTGACGCCGGTGACGGCGATGGTGTCAACGCCCTTGCTCTTGATGGCGGCGGCATTCTTCACGAAGCCGGGCAGATGGTTCTTGTGGCAGGTCGGCGTGAAGGCGCCCGGTACGGCGAACAGCACGACTTTTTTGCCCTTGAACAATTCGTCCGACGTCTTGGGCTTCGGTCCATCAGCCGACATCACCATGAAAGTGCCATTGGGAACACGATCGCCAACTTTGATAGCCATGAGTTAATCCTCTTGTCTGGGTTATGAGGTTTCTCGTCGCGCAAAATAGCGCGCCACAAGCGCATTAGTCGAGATGGGCAGGAACCTCAATGGCGTGACCGCCGGAAACGGCGGTCAGCGTCAGTACCGCGCCCTTGGCCTTTGCGCCGGGGGGCAAGCCATCGATCA
>DASZWK010000011.1:0-9139 GCA_035546235.1 Xanthobacteraceae bacterium
ATGATCTGACGAAAGCTCGCTGGCATTGAAATTCCCGTAGCCCGGATGAGCGAAGCAAAATCCGGGATTTTGCTGAGGTATTGTCCCGCATGTCGCTTCGCTCATGCGGGCTACAAGTTTAGGAGCTGTGGGTGATCAGGCTTTCCTCACCCACACGCTGTTGTCGTGAAACGCCGCGCCGCCGAATGGTGCGACCGCGTCGGAACCGGTCAGCGTATTGATGCCGCGGCCGTCCGCATAGGCGGAATTGGGCCAGATTGATTCGGCGATCAGTACGCCACGGCGTACACCGTCATACAGCTTGGCATGGATGCGCACCTGGCCGCGCGCATTGCCGAGAGTGGCAAGATCGCCGTCGGCGATGCCAAGCGGTGTGGCGTCGTCCGGATGGATCATCACGGTCGGCCTGAGCTCGCGCGAGAGCGAACTCGGCGTCTCGGTGAACGTCGAATTGAGAAAGCCGCGCGACGGCGACGTGGCAAGGCGAAACGGATGCTCTGCGTCGGCCTCCTCAATCACCTCCCAATGATCGGGAAATTCCGGAATCGGCTTCGACGGAACAACGCGGTGCCAGCGCCCGAACGGCACCTTCGGCCAATCCGGTTTGAAGCGGAATTTTTTGTCCGGGTAGGCGAAGCCGTTGAGAAAATGCGCGGTGGCAAAGTCCGGCTGGCAATCGATCCAGCGGCTTTTCTCGATCTGGGCCAGCGTGCCCCAGTCGGAATCCTGCAGCGTGCGATCGATCAGTTCGCGTGGCGTCATATCGAAGCTCGGATGGGTGACCCCGAGCCGCTTCGCCAGGCCGCAGATCACGTCGTGATTGGAGCGGCATTCGCCGGGCGGTTCGATCAGCTTCGGTCCGAGCAGAATGTATTGGCTCCCACCGGCGGTATAAAAGTCGTCGTGCTCGACGAACATGGTGGCGGGCAATACGACGTCCGCTACCTTCGCGGTGTCGGTCATGAACTGCTCGTGCACGCACACAAACAGATCGTCGCGCGCGAAGCCGCGCTTGACCACCTCCTGGTCGGGCGCAACCGTTACCGGATTGGTGTTCTGTATAAGGAGCGCGGTGACCGGGCCGCCGCCTTGCAGCGCTTCCGGGTCGCCGGTGAGCACCGGGCCGATGCGCGACTGGTCGAGCATGCGAATATTTCGATCGCGCAGGTCGGCGCCTTCGATCAAAGTCTTGTTGAGGTGGAAGACGTCGCCGTTGTTGTGAAAGGCGCCGCCGCCTTCGTACTGCCAGGCGCCGGTGACCGCCGGAATGCAGCTCGCCGCGTGCATGTTGAAGGCGCCGTTGCGCGAGCGGGAAAAGCCGTAGCCGAGGCGGAAATAGGCGCGTTTGTTGGCGCCGGCGAGGCGGGCGAATTCCTCGATCGTCTCGACGGGACATCCGGTGATGCGCGACGCCCATTGCGGATCGCGCGTGCGCAAATGCGCTTCGAGCTCGCGCGGCGCGTCGGTGTAGCGTTCGAGATAGTCCCAGTCGGCTTTGCCGTCGCGGAACAAGCAGTGCATCACCGCGCAGGCCAGCGCGCCGTCGGTGCCGGGCCGGATCAGCACCGGCAGATCGGCCGCTTCCATGGTGGGATTCATGTAGACATCGACGACGACGATCTTGGCGCCGCGCGTCTTGCGGGCGCGGGTGGCGTGCGTCATCACGTTGACCTGGGTGTTGACCGCGTTGGTGCCCCAGATCACCACCAGATCGGATTTCGCCATCTCGCGCGGATCGGCGCCGGCGAGCTTGCCGGTGCCGGCGATGTAACCCGTCCAGGCCGGGTTGACGCAGATGGTGGAGAAGAAGCCGGAATATTTCTTGGCATGGCGCAGGCGATTGATGCCGTCGCGCATCAAATGGCCCATGGTGCCGGCATAGTAATAAGGCCACACCGCTTCCGAGCCGTGCGCCTGCTCGGCGCGGATAAATTGCTCGGCGACCAGATCGAGCGCGTCATTCCAGGAGATCGGTGCGAATTCGCCTGAACCCTTCGGGCCGACTCGCCGCAAGGGATGCAGCAGCCGGTCGGGATGATGCACACGCTCGGCATAGCGCGCGACCTTGGCGCAAACCACGCCGGCCGTGTAGGCGTTCTCCGCCGCGCCGCGGACCCGCCCAATGGTATGTTTGTCGAACACCTCGATCTCGAGCGCGCACGTCGATGGGCAGTCGTGCGGGCAGGCCGAGGCGCCGATCGTCTGTGGGCGGACGGCTTGGTTCATGCCCTATCGTAACAGAAGGACGCGCGTGCGCGTAGTGGGAAAGGATGCTGTTCCCCGCCGGCGGCGTTACAGCTTGGCGCGCAGCCGGTGTGCCGCCTCGACCATGACGGCGAGCTTATCGTGCGCCATCGCCCGGCTGATGGTCATCAGCCCGCAGTCGGGCGCGAGCCAGACCTGTTTCGGATCGACGACGTCGAGTAGTTCGCCGATGCGGCGTTCGACGGCGGCGATGGCCGGCACCGGCGAGTCGCCCGGATCGATGCAGCCGAACATGACAATGCGGTCGCCGCACAGCCGCAACACTTTGGGATCGAACGTGCTGCGGCCGAATTCGACGTGGAAGCCGCAGATGCGTGTCTGCATCAGCGCCGGCAACACGCCTTCGTAGTGGTATTGGTGCTGCAGGCTGCCGCCGCCCGGATAGCCGTAGCAAAGGTGAACAATGGTGGGCACCGTGATGCCTTCGAGGCAGCGATCGAGCGCCTTCGCTCCGTAGTCGCGCACCTTGTCGTGGTACCGAGTCATTGCCGGCTCATCGATCTGCAGCACGTCGGCGCCGGCGGCTTGCAGGTCGCGCAATTCACCATTGAGCGCTGCGGCAACGTCAAAGGCGAGTTCCTCCTCGTCCTGATAGAATTCGTTGGCCGAGCTGTCGATCACGGTCATCGGCCCGGGCACCGCCATCTTGATGGGGCGGGCGGTGTGGGTTTTGGCGGTGCGGAGATCGTCGACTGCTGATGCCTTATTGCGCACGATCTTGCCGACGATGCGCGGCACCATGCGGTTGGCTTCGCGGTTGCGATAAATCTGCTTGTTGACCTGTCGTTCGATGTCGATGCCGTCCCAGCGGCCGGCGATGTGGAACACGAAAGTCGTGCGCCGCATTTCGCCGTCGGTCAGAATATCGAGGCCAAGCTCTTCTTGCTCGCGAATGACCAGCTCCATGGCATCGTCCATGGCTTCCTTGAGTTCGTCGCCGTCGAGCCGGTAAGTGAGCTGGTTGCGTTTTGTGTGCGCGAGCCAGGTCGGGCGGGGAAAGCTGCCGACGCTGGTCGTCGCCAATGGGCCGAATGTCATTGCGTTCTTGTCTCTCGTGTGCGGGCACAATAGCACACCGCACGCGAAGCGTTGCAAGTCGCGCGGCCCGCCTCGCCGCGGAAAAACAATCGGCGCCAGCGTGAGCCGGCGCCGATTGTTAAGGAGCGCGCTGAAGGGTCAGGTTGATTTACGCCACGGTACCAGCATCGCGACGCGGCCTTTGTAGGCGCGGTATTGATCGCCGAACAGTTCGATCATGTCGCGCTCTTCGAGCTGAATGCCGACCACGATGTAGGCGGTGGTCACGGCCGCGAACAGTAAGTGGCCGGCCGTCATGGTCGGCGCTGCCCAGAAGGCAATGATGAAACCGAGATAGATCGGATGCCGCACGAAACGGTAGTAGAGCGGCTCCCGAAACCGCGGCGCCGGCATTGGCCGGCCACTAAGGTTGTTGGCAACCTGGTGCAGGCCGAACAGTTCGAAATGGTTGATCAGGAATGTCGAAGTGAGCACGATCAGCCAGCCGAGGAACGATAGTGCCGTGATAGCCGTCGCGGCGCGAGGCTCGGTCACGTGCCAAATCACGGCCGGCATCGGGCGCCACTGCCACAACAAAAGCGCCAGCGCCAGGCTCGCCAGCAGTACATAAGTGGCGCGCTCGACCGACGCCGGCACGAATTGCGTCCACCATCGCTTGAACTGCTTGCGCGCCATGATGCTGTGCTGCAGGGCGAACACCGACAGCAACGCCAAGTTGATGATGACGGCTGTCAGGGTCGGCGCGGTGATCCCGGCATCAATGGTCGTTGGCACGATCATGCCTTCGACGAAGCCGATGGCGTAGAGAAAGGAGGCGAGAAACACCGCATAGGCGATCAGCCCGTACAAGAACGCTATGGTTCGAGCGACCAGGTGACCGCTGCTGCGGGGCGCGTCTTCGGTGATGGCGTGAAGGTGTGTCATGGCTCCTCCGATTCGCGATGTCGCCGCGATCAAGAAGCCTCCAGCCTGCCGCTCAACGCGACGAAAAGACTTTGCCGAGACCTTGATTTGTTCCTGAGATGGGCGTGTTTAACCCTTGAGAATGGCTTGTCGCGGGCCGAAGCGGGGGCGATGCGGTGCAATATCTGTTTGCGGGGCATATCCTTGATAAGGAGCGGCGCGAGCTGCGGCGCGACGGCGAAACGGTCGCCGTTGAGCCCCAGGTGTTCGATCTTTTGATTTATTTGATCGAGAATCGCGATCGCGTCGTCAGCAAGGACGATCTGATCGCCTCGGTCTGGGGTGGCCGTATCGTTTCGGATTCGAGCCTGACCAGCCGCATCAACGCAGCCCGTAGGGCCGTCGGCGACAGCGGCGAGGGGCAACGCCTGATCCGCACCGTGGCGCGCAAAGGGCTGCGCTTCATCGGAGAGGTCAAGGCGGTCCAGGATGGTGACTTGTCGCCAGCTCCCACCCCGGAGCAGACGCTCGTACTGCCGCTGCCCGACCGTCCCGCCATCGCCGTTTTGCCGTTCGTGAACATGACGGACGACCCGGCTCAGGACTATTTCTCGGACGGCATCACCGAGGACATCATCACAGCGTTGTCGAAACTGCGCTGGTTTTTCGTGATCGCGCGCAACTCGTCCTTTATCTATAAAGGCCGCTCCGTGCATCTGAAGCAGATCGCCGATGAACTCGGCGTCCGCTATGTGATGGAAGGCAGCGTGCGCAAGGGCGGCAACCGCGTGCGCATCACGGCGCAGCTCAACGACGTCGCAAGCGGCGGACATATTTGGGCTGAGCGCTACGATCGCGACCTTGCCGACGTATTTGCGGTGCAGGACGAGATCACCGAGGCCATTGTCGCCGCCATCGAGCCGCAACTTTACGCTGCCGAGAATTTTCGCGCCCGGCGCAAGGCGCCGGACAGCATGGACGCGTGGGACCTGGTGATGCGTGCACTGTCGCACTACTGGCGGGTGACACGCCAGGATAATGTCGTCGCGCAGGCATTGCTGGAGAAGGCAACGGCGCTCGATCCGAATTACGGCCAAGCGCTCGGACTGTTGGCCGCGAGCTACATTTTCAGCGCCCACATGGGCTGGGCCGACATGGCGAAAGTGGCGCCGCTCGCCGAGAGCGCGGCATCCGCCGCGATCCTCGCCGATGGCGAGGACGCCTGGGCGCATTTCGCGCTGGGTGGCGTCTACATGATTGCGCGGCGATTCGACGACTCGCTCGCCGAGTTCGATGCGGCGCTGCGGCTTAATCCGAATTTTTCACTGGCGCAGGGCTATTACGGGCTGGCGTTGTCGTATTGTGGACGCTGGCAAGAAGGCGAACTGGCGGTGCAGCGGGCGCTCCGGCTCAGTCCGCATGACCCGCTTTCGGCTGTGTATTGCGGCATCGCCTCCTATACGCAGTTCGTCGGCCGCAACTACGATGAGGCGATGCGGCTGGCGCGAGAAGCCATACGACGGCGCGCCGATTTCGTTGGCGCTCACCGCGTGCTGACCGCCGCGGCGGGCATGTCCGGACGGAGCGAAATCGCCGCCGCCGCGTTGCAGGAGCTCCGCCGCGTTCAGCCCAACGTTTCGCTAGCCTGGATCGCCGAGCACATGCCGATCCAGCACGATGCCGAGCGGGAGCACTATGTCGAAGGGTTCAGGCGTGCGGGCCTGAATTAGGAGGTGGCAAGCGTTGCGCCGTCAGTGCGCAGGCTGCGCTGCGTGCGGCTGGTCCTTCACCGCAACTTCGGCCGTGGCGTCAAGCCGGCTATGGGCGGCCTTCATCAGCTTACCCAGGTAGTGATCCGCCACCGTCACCGGCGGATATTTTTCGCCCGCTCCGGCGCAGCTCTCAAAGCAGCGAATGAGTGTGTCCGGATTGGGATACTGGAAGAACACCAGCGAAATGCGGTCGCTCGGCGCTGCCTCCGGCGGCGGCACGGCGACGCGGTGCAGGGTCGAAACCCAGCGGTCGTTCGACCAACGCATCATCAGATCGCCGATATTGCAGACGAAGTCGTTTGGCGGAATGTGGACGTCGATCCAGCCGCCGTTGCGATGCTTGACCTGCAGCCCGCCCGGCGTGTCGTCGCCGCGCACAAAGGTGATGCAGCCGTAATCGGTGTGAGCGCCGGCGCGAAGCTGTCCAGGCAACGGCTGCTGCCGCACCGCCGGATAGCGAATGATGCGCACCACGCTCGCCTGGCGGTCGAACTTGTCGGCGAAATAGCTCTCGTCGGTATCGAGCGCGAGCGCCATGGCGCGCAACACGTCGGATGCGACGCCGGACATCGCCTCGCGGTAGGCCAGCATGGTCGTCTTGAAACCATCCGGCTTTTCCGGCCAGATATTGGGCGCGTACATCTGCGCACTGGTTTTGTCGACCTTTGCGGCCAGCGCCTCGGCGCCTTCGGGACCAAATGCGAACGCTTCCTGAATATCCGGCGGCGCCACCTGGCCCATCGAATAGGCCACCGAGCGGTCGCCGAGCCAATTGTAGCCGCGGCTGATCTTTGCGGGCGGCCGCTGGGCTTTCATTTTCTCCGCCTCGGGCAATGCGAAGAACTCGATGGCGCGCCGTCGTGTGGACTGGATCAAATCGGCGGCCACGCCGTGCCCGGTGACCAGGAAAAATCCGGTATCCATACAGGCCGCGTCAATCGCTTTCGCCACCTCGCGCTTTTCGCGCACGCTGTCGCCACGCAGTGGCGCGAGATCGATGGTGGGAATCGTATCGGACGCCGCCATGGTGCACCTCGCCGCACGGAAATGACTGCGGCAACTATATCTGCATTGCCCCTTGCCGCAATGGTATAGGGATGGGCGGCACGAGGGGAACCTGCCGATGAATCGCCGTGAAGCCATCGCCGCCATGCTGGCGACCGGGACGCTCCTGGCGCCGCGCGCCGCGCGCGCACAGTCGGGTTATCCGAACCGTCCGATCCGCATCATCGTGCCGGTGTCGCCGGGCGGCGGTGTGGATACGTTCGGGCGGCTGATTGCCGCCAAGATCGAAGCGCAGCGGCACGTTCAGTTCGTGGTCGAGAACCGCACCGGCGGCAACAGCACGATCGGCGGCCTCGACGTCCATCGCGCTGCTCCCGACGGCTACACGCTGTTGTTTCACGCCTCGACGCACAATGTGGCGCGGCTCGTTCTGCGCGACGTGCCATACGATCCGCTGACCGGCTTCACGCCGATTGCGCTCGCCGGACAGGCCCCGCTCATCCACATCATCGCCAAGAGCCGGCCGGAAAAAACCGTCAAGGAGATTGTCGCCGCGGTCAGAGCGAAACCCGATGCGTGGTCGTTCGCCACCGCACAGCTCGGCGCCCCCGGCCATCTTGCCGAGGTTGCGTTCAATCAATACAACGGCCTGAACGTTCCGATCGTCGTCTATCGCGGCACCGCACCGGCCGCCAATGACGTCGCCGGCGGCCATGTGCCGATGATGATCGAAGCGATCATTTCGCTGCTGCCGATGGTGAAGGGCGGCTTGGTGCGCGCCGTCGCGGTGACCGGCAACAAACGCAGCAAGCTCGCGCCCGACGTCCCGGCCATGGCGGAGCTTGGCCTGCCGCAGCTCGATTTCGGCGCCTGGTGGGCGCTGTGGGGACCGCCGGGCATGCCGGCGGATTTGGTGCGCACCCTCAACGGCTGGGTCAACGACGCGGTGAAGTCGCTTGCCGCCGACGGCCGTCTCGACGCGCTCGGCATCGAACCGGCCGCCGAAACACCCGAGGCGTTTGTACAGTTCCTGCATGCCGATCTCGACCGCAGTGCCAAGCTTCTCAAGACAGCAAAATTTCAGCCACAGTGAGCCCGTGACGATGAGCCATGTAGCCCGCACGATAGCGGCCGTGATGCTGGCCCTACTGCCGCCGTGTGCCGCATCGGCGCAGAGCTCGCCGCCATTCTATCAAGGCAAACAGATCGAACTCGATATCAATTCCAGCGTCGGCGGTGGTTACGATCTTTATGCGCGGCTTCTCGCTCGGCACATGGGCAAATACATTTCAGGCAATCCCACGATTGTGCCGAAGAACATGGTGGGCGCCAGTGGACTGCGGCTGGCCAATTGGCTCGCCAGCGCCGCGCCACGCGACGGCACCGTTATCGGTGCGGTCAGCCGCGCCACGGCATTCGAGCCGCTGCTCGGCAACACCGCTGCGCAGTATGACGGCACCAAGTTCGCTTTCATCGGCAGCGGTAACGATGAGGTCAGCGTCTGTGTCACGTGGCACACATCCGGCGTGGCGAGCTTTCAGGAAGCCCTGAAAAGAGAGGTGACCGTCGGCGCCTCTGGCGGAATCGGCGACGATACCTATCAGTTTCCTGCGCTGCTTGACCGCATGTTCGGCGCCAAGTTCAAGATCGTGCGCGGTTATCCGGGCGGCAACGAAATCAACCTCGCCATGGAACGCGGCGAGGTGAAGGGTCGCTGTGGCATCCCATGGTCAACGGTCAAGGCGGCGCGGCGCGACTGGATCGACGACAAGAAGGTCAATTTCTTGATGCAGTTCTCGCTCGCCAAGCACCCGGATCTGCCTGACGTCCCGCTAGTGACCGATCTCGCCAAGACCGATGAGCAGCGCGCGATTGTCAGGCTGATTTTCAGCCGTCAGGTCATGGGCCGGCCATTTGCGCTTCCGCCCGGCGTGGCGCAGGAGCGCGTCGCTGAATTGCGCAAGGCCTTCGACGCAACGATGGCCGATAAGGATTATCTTGCCGATGCCGCCAAAATGAAGCTTGAGGTCAAGCCGGTCTCCGGCGAACAGATCGAACGCCTGATCGACGATATTTATCAAACGACTTCGCCCGCGATCGCGCGCAAGGCGAACGAGATGATCAAGTAAGGAGGGTTTTATGAAAGCTGCAGCACT
>DASZWK010000012.1:0-27792 GCA_035546235.1 Xanthobacteraceae bacterium
GGTGATGCGTGTCGTGGATGTGTACGACCAAATCCGTGATGGTGAGCTGCAACTGGTGCGTCCACAGCCGCCCCGCCTCATCGCGCGGCGCAAGGCCAAGCCGCGGACCAAGATAAAACAGAATGAGCGCGGTCTGCGCGACGATGTCCTTGCCGGCTTTGAGGAACGGCGACGCGTATGGCGGGCGCGCCAGCCGTTCGCTCTCCAGAATTTTCATCATCGCCGCCATGCCGCTTTTGCCGCGGCGTGCCACATCGACATAGTCGGCGCCGGCCTCCTCCAGGGCCAGGCGAACGAATTCGCCGCGACCCTGGATGCTCGGCCAGTAATAAAGTTCGTAGCGCATGGTCGTAATCCTCTAACGATCGTCCCGCGAGAGCGGGGACCAAGAAGACGTCTTGAGGCGATGGGTTAGGCCTCTGGCTTCCCGCTTGCGCGGAAATGGGCGGAGCGATTCTAGGAACTTGCGGCCTTGTATTGCTCGTCACTGACCGGCTCCAGCCATGCGACGTGCTTGCCCTCGAGCGCCTCCTGCATAGCCACGTGTTCCATGACTGTATTTGGCCCGGCGCCATGCCAGTGCTTCTCGTTCGGCGGAATCCAGACGACGTCGCCGCCGCGGATGACCTGCACCGCACCGCCCCACGTCTGCACACGGCCGCTGCCCGAGACGACAAACAACGTCTGCCCGAGCGGATGGGTATGCCAATGGGTGCGTGCGCCGGGTTCGAAACGTACGAGACCCGAACGCACCCGCGCCGGCGCCGGCGCCTCGATGATTGGGTCCTGCCAGACGATACCGGTGAATGATTCTGCCGGCCCGCGGCGCGACGGCGCCGAGCCGCTTGGACGAATTTCCATGTGTCTCTCCTCCACAGGCCCGGCCGCCGACCTTTAAAGGCGCACACAAGTACCGGGCTACATCGCCGGTAAGATAAACGAAATTTTGCTCCGATACCCTGTTGAAGACACATGGGTGGTGCAGGAGTCGGAGACGGGTTATCCTGCACGGCTACGTCAAAACGGTGATGGGGTGAGTAGTGCTGCGTATTGAGCGAATGACCGCCGCGGCTCGGCTATTCCTCTTGATCGGTATGGGCTTAGCGCTAGGCGCCTGTTCCAAATGTGACGTGCCGGATTTCACCCATTGGGGTTCGCCGCACGCATGCGGCAGCGCCACGCCGTCGAAATAGGCCGCATCCCCTCCCACTTCTGACGCTAGATCCCGATATTCTGCTGAATTTCCTCAGCTGTGCCCGCTGCGCGGCGATGTCACTTCGGGCTCGCTCTTTGTCGCGGGGCCGCTGTTGTGGCCATTGTCAAAACCGGAATGGAGATCATCGCGCGAGCGCAAATACGGATCCGCCAACTGCCGGGACGACAGCCCCGCAGCGCCGGTCATGTCGCGGCTGCGCCACAGCGTCCAGATCAGCCGGCATAGCATCGCCAGGAGAATGATCTGGCACAGTAGACCCAGATATGATGCCACGCCGCCAAGTCCGCCGATCAGGCCGCGGCCGAAAAGGACACCGAGCACACCGGAACCGAGGAAGCCGGCCGCAAAACCGCCGAGCCATCCGCCGCGGTTAAACAACCCGCTGAGCGTGCCGCCTGAATTAACCGAGGGCTCCGCCCGGGCGGAAGGACTCGGCGTCCCGGCCGTTGCAGCGGCGGCGGCGGAAATGAAGACACCGGGACCCAAGACGTTAAGTCCGTTCGCCATCCGCACGTCGAGGTCGTCTGCTCCAAATAGCAGCGCCAGGAGTGCGGTAAGTCGTGCGACAGATCGGACCCAACGAATTGATGACACGGCTGCTATGTCGCCTCCTCATGGCTCCCAAGAGATTCCGAAGCCGCACTTTGCAGCGCGGCCGCAATGCGCGCTGCACGCTATGAGTAAGCGCTGCCTTTACGGATGGTCACTGCGCAAACCGCCGCGCGCGCGAGTGTCGCACCGGAACAGCGCCGTTATTTTGCGATAGTAATCGTGCCAGGGAAAAACGTTGCGCGCCAACCGCCGCGGCGAGATTCTTATTGTTGCGGCGCTCGCGCCTTACGCTGCCATCGTCTCTTTCACCTTGGCAACGAGCTGCTTGAGCGTGAAAGGCTTGGGCAAAAAATCGAACTGGCCGTCGGCGGGAAGATGCTTCTGAAAAGCATCTTCGGCATAGCCGGACACGAAGATGATCTTGAGGCCCGGATCGCGCGTACGCAATTCACGCAGAAGTGTCGGGCCGTCCATCTCCGGCATCACGACGTCCGAGACGACGAGATCGATCTTGGCATCGGTTTTTTCCAGGACGTCAATCGCTTCAACGCCGTTACCGGCCTGCAGCACCGTATAGCCGCGCGAAGCCAGACCGCGCGCATTGAGCGCACGCAAACCCTCCTCGTCCTCCACCAAGAGGATGGTGCCTTCGCCCGTCAGATCGGTGACCGGCCGCAACTCGGTGGTTGCAACAGGAGCGGCGGCGACCTCCTGTGCCGTCGGCACATGGCGCGGCAGGAAAATGCGGAATGTGGTGCCCTTGCCTTCGACAGTGTCGAAATACACGAATCCGCCTGTCTGCTTGATAATGCCATAGACCGTCGAAAGGCCAAGTCCCGTGCCTTTGCCCACTTCTTTGGTGGTAAAAAACGGCACGAACACCTTGTCGCGGATCGCCTCCGGTATGCCCGTCCCGTTATCGATAAGTTCGACAAGCACGTAGTCGGCGGCCGGCATTCCCTTGGTGTGATAGCGGGCGCACTCTGCGGCGGTGACGTTGGCGCTGCGCAGCTCCAGATGGCCGCCATTGGGCATGGCGTCCCGCGCATTGACCGCGAGGTTCACGATGACCTGCTCGAACTGCAACTGATCGACCTTGACCGGCCACAGGTCGCGGCCGTGCACAACCTTGAGACCAATCTTCTCACCGATCAGCCGGCGCAGCACGACGGTAAGGTCGCTCAGCATTTCGCCAAGATCGAGAACCTGCGGGCGCAGCGTTTGCTTACGCGAAAAGGCCACAAGGTGCCGCACCAGGCTGGCCGCGCGATTGGCGCTCTGCCTGATCTCCATGATGTCCTTGAACGATGGATCGGTCGGCTTGTGCGCGTTGAGCAGAAAATCGGTCGCGAGCAGGATCAGATTGAGCATGTTGTTGAAATCGTGCGCCATGCCGCCGGCGAGCTGGCCGATCGAGTCCATTTTCTGCTGCTGGATCAGCCTGCTCTCGAGCTCGCGCTGCTCGGTCGTCTCCAGCGCATAGACGATGGCCGTCTCCTGATCGCGTTCCTGCTCGCCGACGGCGGTGACGTAAAAGCGCGCGGATCGCTCGCCTTGGCCGGCCAGTGTGGCGTCGACCGGAGCGATGTCCCCCCTACCCTGAGCCGCCTGGACGATCGCAGCCTCGAGCGGCGGCCAGTCGCGCTCAGCGACGATGGCACGGACCGTTCGGCTGCGGGCGTCGCCGCCGATCATGCCCTGGAACAGCCGGGCAAACAGCGCATTGGTTCGTACGATGCCGCCGTCGCGGTCGATTGTGGCGATTGCCATCGGCGTGTGATGGAAAAATCGCATGAAGCGGACTTCGGCGGCTCGCTGCAATTCGCTGCCGTCATCACTGGCACGATTGAGCACCACGGTGCGCGAGGCACCTGGCAGACCGTCAGGACCAAACGCCAATCTGTGAAGGAGGCGAACCGGCAGCGTCCGGCCGGAGCGGGTTTTCAAATCAAGGTCAACGATCTCGGTCTTCACCTCGCCGGGCGTAGCGCGCAACGTTGTCAGCAGCGCAGCGCCATCGCCAGAGACGAGGTCAGTAAGCTTGAGGCCGCCGGAGCCGACCTGAGCGAGATCCTGATCAAGCCAGTTGGCGAGCGTGGCGTTAAGATAAACGATGTTGCCGCCGACGTCGGCCGAGAAGAAGCCGGTTGGCGCATGATCGAGGTAATCGATGGCGCGTTGCAGCTCCTGAAAAATGTTTTCTTGCCGCTCGCGGTCGCGCGTGATGTCGTTAAGCGACCAGACCGTGAGATTGCGGGTGTGGGCCGCGCTCCCCAGCGGGCGAATGCGCATCCGCAGCCAGCGCGCCGGCCGACCATGGGCCGAGGCGATGCGGACTTCTTCCTGCAGCCGACGGCCCTCGCGAGCCGCCTTGAGCAGCCGATAGATCGCCTCCGAGGCGTCCGGATCGCCAATGAAGACTCGCTCCACGGGGCGGGCGTCGCGAGCGTCGGCAGCCCCGATCAGGTCGAGATACGCGGCATTACCATAAATCACGCGCCCATCGCCGTCGGTGACGACGATGCCGTCAAACGCGCCGTCGAGCACGGCCTTGATGAGTGGATTGCCGGCTTGTGACCACGACAGCCGCAGGATGCCGCTGGCGAATGCGAACAGGCCGAATACACCGATCGTGGCCAGAATCGCGAGGAAAATCAGAATGTAGGGTTCGGCACGTTCGCGCCCGAGGAATACAATCCCGGCAGCGCCGGCGATCAGGAAGCCGGCAACCAGCAGCACGAGGACGATGCTGCCGCCGCGGCCCGCAGCAGCGCTACGGTCAAGCGCGCTACGTCCCTGGGCCGAGCCATTGGCCTGTTGACCGAAGCCGTTTCTGGTCATGGCCTCATGCGTCATGTTTCGCCTTCAGTGCCCTTTGCGCCCGTCCCGTGCAAGAGGCGCACCATCGGCCGGCGCCCCAGGTGGGAATTGGGATCGGCTGCATTCCCCGCGCGGCGTCGAAGATACGTGATTCTCGCGGGTTATGCCGCGCTCGCAAGGTTCGCTGCCAAACCCGGATTCCGCTCAGTTGGGCCGGCTCACCAGCCGCCGCAGCCGCATCAGGTAGCCGATGATTTCGGCCACGGCCCGATAATGCTCGGGCGGAATTTCTTGATCAATCTCGACCGTGCCGTGCAGCGCACGTGCCAGCGGCGGGTTTTCGATCACCGGAATGTCATGCGCTTCGGCGATTTCGCGAATCCGTCGCGCGAGAAGATCGACGCCCTTGGCGACACAGATCGGCGCATTCATGCCGCGCTCGTATCGCAGCGCCACGGCAAAGTGGGTTGGGTTGGCGATAACCACCGAGGCTTTAGGGACCGCCGCCATAATGCGCTTGCGCATGCGCGAATTGCGCAATTGGCGCAGCTTGCCCTTGATCGCCGGATCGCCTTCGGTTTGCCGGAACTCCTCCTTCATTTCACGGACCGACATCTTCTGCCGTTCGTACCACTGCCGGTATTGAAACAGATAGTCGGCCGCCGCCACGACGGCGAGGATCGCCACCACACTCCCGAGCATTCGCATGACGAGCGCGTCGGTGAACGGCAGAATCATGGCCGGATCGATGCCGATCAGGCCGGCAAGACGCAGACGCTCCGGCCACAGCAGCGCGGTGAGCACGGCGCCGAACAGCGCGAGCTTAACGAGACCTTTGGCGAAATTGGCCAGCGCCTGTTTGGAAAACAGCCGCCCAAGTCCGGCCACCGGTGAAATTCGCGCCAATTGCGGCCGCAGTGACTCGGCCGAGAGGACGATGCGATGCTGGATTGCGCTGCCGGCAAGCGCGGCAACCGCGAGCAGAACCAGCGGGACGCCGAGCGCCGCCAGTATGTTCATCAGCAAGCCGCGCGTCATGTGAACGAGTGCCGGACCGTCGGTCGGAATCTGATAGGAATGGGCAAGCAGGCCGCGCAGCGTCGCCTGCAAGCTGGATGCCGCTGGCCGCGCGAACACCATCAGCGCGAACGCTCCGCCAGCGATCATGAACCAGGTGTTGACTTCGACGCTTTTGACGACGTCGCCGCGCTGGATCGCCTCATCGAGCCGCTTCGGTGTCGGGTCTTCTGTATGTTCGCTGTCGTCTTGCGGTTCGGCCATGGCGCACCGTCAAGCGTGAGGGGCGAGCGCGTGCAGCATGCCTGCGACGTAATCAAGGAAAAATCCCATCATGGCGCCAAGACCGAGCACCAGAAGTAACAGCCCGACCATGATGGAAAGCGGCAGCGCCACAAAGAAGACCTGCATCTGCGGCATCAGCCGCGACAGGACGCCCAGGCCGATATTGAACAACAGGCCAAAGACGAGAAATGGCGCCGACAGCTGAATGCCGATGCGGAACGCACCGGCGACGGTTCGGGTGATCAACGCCGCGACGTCGCCCGTCGACGGCACTTCGCCCGGCATGAACACGTTATAGCTGTCGTTGAGCGCGGCGATGACCAGGTAGTGCATGTTAGTGGCGAAGATCAGTGTCAGCCCGAGCATGGTCAGGAAATTGCCGACCAGCGCGCCCTGTTCGCCTTGCGTCGGGTCGACCGCGGTAACGAAGCCGAGCCCAAGCTGCTGGGCGATGACCGAACCCGCGACATCAAGCGCCGATATTGTCAGCCGCGCGGTCAGCCCGAGCACCGCGCCGATCAAAATCTCCTCCACCAGCATGACGATGTCGGGACCGAGTGCGCCGGTATCGATGTGATAGGCGCTCCGGTGCAGCGGCAGCAGCACGGCCGCGAGGACCAGCGCGATTGTCAGGCGAATACGCGAGGAAATGTTCTGCTCGCCGAGGCCCGGCAGCAGCATCAGCATGGTACCGATACGCGCAAACACCAGGAGAAACGCAGCGCCGAGCGCGGGCAGGAACGACAGATCGATGGTCACAGCCGCGACCGTTTAACCGTTGGTGATGTGGGCGGCGATCCGCATGAAATTCGAATGCATGGCGTCGGCCATGAAGGGCAGCGCGATCAACAGCGCCAAAAAGATCGCCAGTATCTTCGGGATGAAGACCAGCGTCGTTTCCTGGATTTGCGTCAGCGCCTGCAGCAGCGAGATGACGACGCCGACAACCAGTCCGACCAGCATCAGCGGCGCCGAAACAAGCAGCAGCGTCACGATGGCGTCCCGCGCCACATCCAGAACCTCCGGCCCGCTCATCATGGTGGTGCTCCCGTCCTTGTTGTCATTACCCATATGCGGGCGTGCTTCGAGCAGGCCCCACCCCGCCTGATGCCCCGCACCTGCGAGGCATGTCAGCGTCAGATCGGCATCCTCAAGATGTCCTGGTAGGCCGCGATCACCTTGTCGCGCACCGAGACGAGCGTCGCGATGGCGGTTTCGGATTCGGCGACCGCCGTAACGACGTCGACCATGTTGGCTTTGCCCATAGCGACAGACTGCGTCTGCGCGTCGGCCTTGGCGCCGGATGCGGACACCGCGTGCATCACATCTTTGAGGATCGCGCTGAAGTCCGGTCCGTCTGTTGCGACATTGGAAGACGACGCAAGACCGCTCGGATCTGCGCCCGTGCCAAGACGGCCGATATTCGCGTAGGCATTGGCCGCGGAAATGGGACTGGCCGGTATCGCCATGGGTCACCTAGCTCTTGAGGATGTCGATGGTGCGCTGAAGCATGCGACGCGTCGCGGTGATGACGTTGAGGTCGGACTGATAGGACTGCTGAGCGTCGCGCAGATCGGTCAATTCAACCAGTGAATTGACGTTCGGATATTTGACGTTGCCGTTGGCATCGGCGGCGGGATTGCCGGGCTCATGCTTGATGCGGAAATCGGAATTGTCGGGCTGCACGCGGCCGAGTTTGACCACTTGTGCGCCGAGCGTGTGGTCGAGCACAGAACTGAAGGTGACGATCTTGCGCCGGTATGGATCGCCGCCGGCCGTCGTCGCGGTCGAATCGGCATTGGCAATGTTCTCGGTGATGATGCGCATGCGTCCGATCTGCGCGTGCAATCCCGATGCGGCGATTTGAAGCGACTTGATGAAGTCCATGACCGATGCCCTTGCAACGTTTTGAACGCGCCCCCTACGACCGAAGCGTTGTGTGAAGAATTCGTCTTAGCCTCCGCCGGCGGCGAGCTTGATGAGCGCCAGACTGCGGGAATAGAGGTTCGCTACTGCGTCGAAATCCATCTGATTCGACGCCACACGCATCATTTCGTCCTCGTGATTGACGGCATTGCCGCCCGGTCGCACCTCGTAATGCGGTTCGTTCTGAGTGGAAAAACCGTCGTTGCCGCCATCCGCTGCGATGTGGTTGGGATTGTCACGAGCGAGTGTGACCGACGGGGTGGTCAGCGCCTGTTGAAAATTGGGCGGCGCCAAGTCAAGCGGCCGGTAATTCGGAGTGTCGGCGTTGGCCACGTTTTCGGCGAGTACGCGCTGGCGCTCCTGGTGCCACTCCATGCGCGCGCGCAACATCGAAAAAATCGGAATATCGACGATTCCCATCGGCTCCGTCCTCCAGAACTGGGCAGACTTTGCCGGGCGTATGGTTAATGCGCGGTTAAAACGGGTTCCAACGAGCATCCCGCCATCAATCCGCCGTTTACCATGACAATCCTTGTGTGACGGCGTTTGTGCGTAAAAAGCCCCACGGCCGTTAATTCTTTGTTAGTATTCGCGGCGGCAAATGTTTCCGGCGTCGTTAACCATTGGGATCGCACTAGGCCGCCCAAGGGTCCATTCGACGATCCGACGCAGCGAGGAGTGAGATGTCGTTGTTCGGGGGTATCCCCTTTCCGGTGCAGTTCTTTCTCGCCTTCATCGTTGTGCTGGGGCTGATCGGCGTCGCCGCGTGGCTGGTCCGGCGGCTCGGTGCCGGACGGCTCGGCGGAGTCGGCATGCGCGGCCGCCAGCCGCGTCTCGCCGTGGTCGATTACGCCAGCGTCGATGGACGCCGCCGCCTCATTCTGGTGCGCCGCGACAATGTCGAACACCTGGTGATGATCGGCGGCCCAAGCGACATCGTTGTCGAATCCAATATCGTGCGCGCCACGCCGGCGACTCGCGAAGTCGCCATGGCGCGACCGCCCGCGATGGTGGAGCCGCCGCAACCGCGCGCCATTCCAGTACCGGTGCCCGAGCCCGCCGCGAACACTGCGTGGCCATTGCAGGCCGAGGCGGCGGTTCCGCCCGCGGCACCGCGGATGGCACGCAGCGAGCCAGTTCCTGAAGAACCTGCCGCGTGGCCGTTGCAGCCTCAGGCTGAAACGCAGCCGCGCGCGCCACGCGATACGCTCGCCGCGCTCGCCGACGAACTTTCGACTCGGCCCGCCGCGCCGCAGCGCACTCGCCCGCAGGTCAACGCAAGGCCACAGCCACCGGAGCCGCGTCCAGAAGTGCGGGCCGAGCCGAAGCAAGAAGTACGACAAGAACCTCGGCAAGAACCCCGACAAGAACCCCGACAAGAGCCCCGGCCGGAACCGGTTCCGGAGCCGCGCATCGCTGCCGCCCCGCCCGCCACCTCGGATGCCGCGGCGGCAGCCGACCGCAGCCTCGCCGAAATGGCGCAGCAGCTTGAGGCCGCCTTGCGGAAGCCTACTGCGAAAACCGAACGTAGCGAGCCGCGCGAACCGCGGATGCCGTCGGCGCCCGCTCCGGCAGTGGCCGCCCCACCCCCCAACGGCTCCGCACCGCGCAATGCGCGCACGCCCGAAGTGAAACCGCCGGTGCGCCCAGATGCCAAACAGGCGCCCGCCGGCAAGGCGCTTTACGACAGTCTTGAACAGGAAATGGCGAGCCTGCTCGGCCGCCCAACAGCAAAGAACTAATGCAGAGCTGAATGAAGATTTTTGGAGGCTGCCGCGTCCGGTTCATAGCGGTGGCGGCCTCAGTAGCGGCACTTCTGTTCTCGGCGACGCCGCTCGCCGCGCAGGATATCAGCATCAATCTCGGTCAGGGCGCTGCCGCGGGCGGGGGCGGACTGAACGAGCGCGTGTTGCAACTCGTGGCGCTGGTCACGGTGCTGTCGCTCGCACCCTCGATCCTGGTGATGATGACCTCGTTCACGCGCATCGTGGTGGTGCTATCGCTCCTGCGCACGGCACTTGGCACCGCGACGGCACCGCCCAACTCGGTCGTCATTTCGCTGGCGCTGTTCCTCACAGCCTTCGTCATGGGTCCGGTGCTGACCAAGTCCTACGACGCGGGCGTCCAGCCGCTCCTTGCCAATCAGATCACCGTCACTCAGGCGTTCGACCGCGCAAGCGGGCCGCTGCGCGGTTTCATGGAAAAGAATGTGCAGCCCAACGACCTGAAAATGTTCATCGACATGTCGGGCGAAAAGGCGCCGGACAAACCACAAGACCTGTCGATGCGCATTCTGGTTCCAGCCTTCATGATTTCGGAGCTTAAGCGCGCCTTCGAAATCGGCTTCCTGCTGTTCCTGCCATTTCTCATCATCGACCTCGTCGTCGCCTCGGTACTGATGTCGATGGGCATGATGATGCTGCCGCCGGTCGTGGTGTCGCTGCCCTTCAAACTCATATTCTTCGTCTTGGTCGACGGCTGGACGCTGGTGGCGGGATCGCTGATCCAGAGCTACGGAACGTAGCGTTACGCATTATCCCCAAACCGCCCGCGCTACTTCAGCGACTCGCTCCAGTTTGCGCTTCTGATCGTCGGCGCTGAGCAGATTTCCGACCACGTCGGAAGCAAAGCCGCATTGCGGGGAAATTGCAAGCTGATCGAGAGGTAGAACCTTGCTCGCCTCATCAATGCGGCGCTTGAGCGCGTCGGCCGATTCCAGCTCCGGTCCCTTGGTGCTGACCAGGCCGAGCACGACCACCCTGCCCTTCGGCACAAAGCGCAGCGGGGCGAACGAGCCGGCCCGCTCCGTATCGTATTCGAGCAGAAAGCGGTCATGCGGCAGCGTGTTGAACAGCCGTTCGGCGATGACATCGTAGGAGCCTTCGCGGTGCCACATGCTGCGCTGATTGCCGCGGCATAGATGAATGCCGAACGTCACGCCCGGAAAATCTGCGACCACTGCCGCCTCGGCCTTGAGCGAACTGGCAAAGTTCCGCTCGGCGTCCTCGCCGCGATCCCGCATCTGCTGCATCGACGGCGCGTCCACATAGGCGGTAAACCCCGGCGCATCGATGTGCACATAACGGCAGCCAGCTTCCACCAGGCTCGTAACGATCTGCCGCTCGATGGCGACGACATCGGCGAGAAAATCGTCTATGTCGCGATACACGGCCGTCGAGCTTTCGTAGGCGAAACGCTGCGAAATGCGATCCGGTCCAATCAGGGAAACCTTCGCCGGCTTGCGGGCGACGGCAGCGGCGAAGCGATATTCCTCAAGCGGCAGATTGTGTGCGAGCCTGAGCCGGCTCTTCGTCGGGCGGCGATGCGATACCGCCGTGCCGACATCGTGCATCTGGCTGATATCCCAGCGCTGGCCCGGCGCGGCCCCCTCGACCCGGCGCTCATAGACTTTCACCGTCGAGCGACTCGCGTCGTAGCCCTCGACCGAGGCGCCGAAACTGTCCTGAAAATTGAGCCGGCGCATTTCGCCGTCGGTGATCACATCGAGGCCGGCATCCTCCTGAAGCCGCACCGCGTCACGCACCGCCTGGTCTTCGATCGCCCGAAACTCAGCCGCCGCAATTGTCCCGTCATCGAATCGCATGCGCGCTTCGCGCAGTGCCGCCGGGCGCAGCAGGCTGCCCACCACGTCGGTGCGGATTTTCGCCAGATCGGCTTTCAAGTCGGCTGTGGCATCGGGGGCTGCGGTCATATCGTCTCGTCACTCCACGTGAAGGAGAGAACGAGTTTGCCCGACCGTATTCCGCCCTTCAAGCAAGCTTAGCGCAATGCAGTCTGCCCACCGGCACTGGATGTGGTCGCCGGCGCGGAAGATATGCCCGGTACCGCAGGAGCGGGCGCAGCAGGCCGCGTCTGCGGCGGAGCGGACGGCGCTGCCGGTTTTTCGGGCCCGTAATCCGGCGGTCCTGACGAGACCGGGTTGGATTCTGGATAACGCGCCTTCATGTCGCGCAGGAAGTCGTCGAGCGTGTCTGAGGCCGCGGCGGCGCGGGCGATTGCCTTGAAATCCTCGCCGGCGCTGCCGAGCGGCGCAGAGACAATTTCAAAGGCACGGGCGTCCGGGGTGCCGGCCATTTTCGGCGCGTATCTGTCGCGGAAGCGTTGGATGCCAAGCTTATCCTCGGCGAGCGCATAGCCGATCTCGGCGCGCAAAATGTCGGAACGTTCGACGTCGGTGAGCGGTTGCCACTGTTTCCAGCGATCGCCGTACAAGAGCTCGATCTGCTCGGCGGATTTCCGCCACTTGTGCGCCGCCCAATAAATATCGGAACGCAACCGGATCGTCTCCGGACCCTTGATGTCGGCAACCACCTCGAGCGCAAGCGCGTGTCGCCCGAGGTTGGATAGCGCCCTCGCCTCCAGCAGGAGGCGCTCATCGCGCAGTTCGGTCGAAAGGTTGCCGGAACGGGTCCCGCGCAATACCGCGAGCGCCTTGTCGGGCTTGCGGTTCATCAGATAGATGACGGCCAACCGCGTCGCCACCTCCGAGCGGGCCGCGCCCTGCAGCCGCTTGTCGACCTGATATTGCAGCAAGCCGGCGGCCTGATCGAGCAAATCGACGGATACCAACCGATCCGCGAGCCGGCGTATCATCTCATCACCGCGGCTGCCGATCGGCGTCAGTTCGCGGAAGTCGTAGAACAGGGACAGCGCATCGATCGGCGCCATGGCATCGCCCTTGCCGGCGAGGAACAGCGCGTCGAATGTCTTGGCCGCCTCCTCCTGGATGCGGCGCGTCATATCCCAATCCGGATGCGCCGCCATTGCGCTCCGCATCACATAGAACGAGTCGCGGTAACGGTGCTGTTCGGTATAAAGGCGCGCCAGAATTTGTAGCGCCTCGATTTCCGTCTCGTCGCCGCGCCAGACGGTGGTGAGAGATTCCAGATCGGCGATAACTTCGTCGCGTTTCAGATCACCGAGCGAATAGCGCAGCGCGGTTTCGCGCAGGCGGCCTTGCGCCGCAGCGGGCCGGTCCGGCGACTCGGCGGCCGACCGGTAGGCCCCGAGCGCGTCCTCGGGCCGGCCGAGGCCTTCGTCAAGACGCCCGACCAGAACCGAAATTTGCGGCTGTAGATCCTCCGGTATGCCAATGGTCTGCAAATCGTTCAGCTCATTCTCCGCCGTGGCAAAATCGCCGACCTCAATCGAGGAGCGCAGTTCTTCCTTGAGCGCAAAGCGCTGCAATTCGATCGGCAGCGTTGCTATGGCACTCTCGACCGGTTTGAAGCTTTGGTGCGCCTGGGCCCACTTGCCCTGCCGGGCATAGGCGAGCGCCCGCCACAGCGCCGCATCGTGCTGATCGCCGACAGTGGGATCGCTGAGATCCTTGAGCGCTCCATCGGCACGGTTCATCATGACCTCGGCGACGGCGCGCAGCACGCGCGGGGTCACGTCCTCGGTCCCCGGCCGCTGTTGCGCCATGACGACGTCGAGTACACCCTTGGCTTCGGCATACATCGAGCGGGCGAGATAGAACCGGGCGAGGTCGAGCCGCGGCGCCAGCCGCTTATTCTCCGGTGCGGCGGCGGCAGCGGCGATCAATTGTGACTGGCGCGTTTCGTAGGGCCCTTTTCGGTCGAAGCCCCAGAGTTGCGGATCGAATGTCGACGGATGCAGTCCGTTGCCACGCAGCAGCGATTGCAGCGAACTCGACAGCGTTAAGCCACCCGGGCGGCTGATAATGACCTTGCCGGGACTGAGGGCCATGTTGAGATCGTCGGCGAGCGGTTCCACCGCGACCCCTTGTTGGGTGGCAAGAGCGCGAAACTCGATGAAAGTTTGCTTGTGAATGACCCCTCGCACTGGAGGAAACGCGGTGACGACGAGAATCTGATCGCGCGCTTCCGGATCGGTGATGCGGTGCAGTTCATGCGGCGCTTCGAGCGGGATGCTCATGGTCGAGCGGTTGGTGCCGATCAGACTGCGGTTGAGATCAAGCGCGTGCGCCGGCGCCGCAACCGAGTCGCCAACTTCGAGGGTCCACGCCGGCCCATCGGCGCCGACGCTCGCCAGGTGCGGGCGATCGAGCTTGATGCGCACGATGTCGGCATCGGGCGCGCGCGTCAGTTCGGCGCTGCGAATGGTGTGGGTTGCCTCGTCCTTCAACGCGGAAAGATCGATGTCCGCCTTCGAGTCGAATACCAGCCATAACGTGTCGGCCCGATTGAAGACCGCAGCCGCCGTCGGTGTCGCGAAGTCAAAGGTGAGTTTCAGGTTCTCGTTGTTGCGCTCAAGCTCAACGGCAATTTTGCCATCAGGCCCACCTGCCTTTTTTGCGGGACTCCGCGGCGGCTGGGCCGCAGCGGCCGGTTTTGCAGCCGGCGGCGGAGCCGGCCCCACTTTTGCCGCGCCAGGCGCGGTCCCCGCCGGGGTAATTGATGCGGCACGACCGGGTTCGGTCGCGGGTACGAAACCTGCTGGCGTGGCGGCCGGTTTTGCCGCGGGCGACGGCAGGACTGCGAGCCGGGCCCGCGACGGCGCGCTCGGGACCGCTGGCCGTTGCGCCGCAGGTGGCGGCGTGGGCGCCGCAGCTATCCTCGCTGGTGGTGGCACCGAAACCGCCGGCGCAGCAGCTACCCCTTTGGGTGGCGCTGCCTGCGGGACTGCCATTGATCTGTCGGCTGGTCGCTTTTCCCAGTCTGCTGCGCCCGGCTTTTCGCCTGGGCGCGGTTTGCTGTCGCCTGCACCTTGCGCGGCGGCTGCGGGACCGAACGGCGTCTTCGTCCCATCACCTGCAGAAGACTGCGGTCCATCGCCCTGGGGCAAAATAATACGCAGCGTCTTGCCGGCATCGTCCTTGGCGTTGGGGTCCACGATGTCAACCGAATATCCGGTCTCATCGCGGAAGCTGCGCACATCAACCTTGGCGGCAAAATCGAATCGTACTGCTGCGGCACCGTCCTTGATCTGCGTCTTGATCGCGCCGACGGTCGGCGGCAACGCGGTGAGCACATCGCCGAGATCGAAATTGAGCGGCGCATCGAAGGTCAGCGTCAGTCCGTTCACCTCACGATGGCTGGACACCGAAATCTGTGTGGGGATGTCGAACACATAGCGCGCGAAGGTCGGCTGCGTCGCGACGTGAACGCGAACCGGCGGTATTTTCTCAAGCGTCATGAGCCGGTGGGCGCGCTCGAGCGACTTTTCGGCGTCACGCGCCCGGCGCGTCAAGTTGTCGACGACTTCCTGCGGCAAGCCCGGCGGCTGTCCCTGCCAGGTATCGGGTAACAGATCGACGTAATATTGTTGCCCCACCGCCATTGCCTTGACGGTGACCTTGCGGGCAAGCGCCAGCCGCACCGCCATGCCGTCCGGATCGCGCCGCGCGGCGCCGACGTACCCGGCCGCCTGTGCAGCCAACCGATCGACCGAAATATCGATCGGAGTCTTGAAGCTGATAATCAGCACATTGCCGGTCTGACGCACGCTCACGTCATTAAAATCGCTCATGCTGAAGATGAGTCGCGCATAACCGCCGTTCGTCCCGGCAACGACATTGGCTTTGATTGGATCGGCAACCGCCGGGCTCGGCACCACGGCGGCGAGCAGCAATATCAGGACCGAGAGCAATGCGCCGACCGATGCCGCCGTTCGCCGGCTTGGCACCGCGGGTCTCAGATGGCCGCGCTCGCGACCGTGAGCGGACACAGACAAAACGCAACCGAACGCCATGACAAAACTCAACCGACGCCTCGCCAACCGAGGCCGGCATGCCTTCCCGGCCGCCGATGCTGCGCTCCGTACCGCTGCGACGTTAAGGTAAGGCCGCGCGTTTAACGGCGGATTAATTTCAATGATTCCAGAAGGTTATAGAGGCAATTCGCGGCCCAAATTGCCACGATTACGTCTGTCCGGCGTCGTCAAGGGGCGCGCTTGGCCCGAATTACTCCGCCGCAACTCGTCCAACCGCCTGTTCCTCGTCGTGGAGCCGCGACAGAATGCGGCGCGCCGCTATCGTCCCGGCGTCGGCGGCGATATCGACCTGAGGCGGGTCGGCAAAAATATTCAGATTGCGCTGCTGCGCGGAAAACACCGCCACATCCTCCAGGAAGGCGGTGCGGATTTGCTCGAAGATCTTGTTGGTGAGCTCCCCATTGTTGACATCGAAATCGTGTGCCTGTCCCCAGAAATAGTGCGAGGTGGTCTCCGTTTCCGGCGTGATGGCGTTGAGGTTGCGCATGCCGATGCCGCCGACGCGCTTGCCTTCCGGCGCTCCGGTGCCGGTGGGGGTAGCGCCGACGTCGAGCCGCAGGAACGCCGGCGGAGTGAAATCGATGATCTGCCAGCGGTCGACCTTGCCGGTGAATTTGCCGACCTTTTGAAAGGTTGGCGGCGGGTCCTGATCGATGATCCAGCGTGTCACGACCACATTGTTGGGTGCGCGCGTGACATTGACCTTGGCGTGCTCCGCAAGCGCAAGGTTGCCGATGGTGGTCTCATGCACGAACGCCAAGTGCGTGAGATCGAGCAGATTGTCGACGACAAGCTGCCAGTTGGCCTCGACGTGCAAATACGAGCTTTTGGCGCCCCAATTGGGGTCATCGAGCCAATGGAAGTCGGCGATGGCTGCAGGATCGGCCAGCGCGGGATCGCCCATCCAGATCCACAGCCAATGATACCGCTCGGCCACCGGATAGGTGCGCACCCTGGCGCCTTGCGGAATGCGCTCCTGACCGGGAATGCGGACGCACCGGCCATCCGAGCCAAAGCGCAGGCCGTGATAATGACATTGCAGCGCGTCGCCATGCAGTTTGCCCATCGACAGCGGCAGGTGCCGGTGCGCGCAACGATCTTCGAGCGCTACCGGCTCGCCGGCCTCGGTGCGATAGAACACGATCGGCTCGCCGAGAATCGTGCGGCCGAGCGGCTCGCGTCCGATCTCGTCCTTGCTCGCGGCGACGTACCAGTAATTGCGCAGGAACATGAGCGTTTCTCCAGGCGTTCTCCGGGCGCCACCGGCGGGCGCGCTGCGCGACCCTGACCGGCGGACGTTGCCTCACATTATAATGAGTTGGCAGCCAAGCGCGAGGCAGTGCAAGCAGTTCTCCGACACCGTGCTCGGGTCGGCCGGGCAGCGGATATCCGGCCGCGAACGGCCTCACGGCATCGTCGGCTTGCCCTCGATCTTCGGCAATTCTGCCGCGCCCTCGATCTTCGCCGGGCCCTGCGCCTTGCTGGCGAGCGCCATCGTCAGGCGCTGAGCGACATCAGGCGACATCTGCGCCATGATGTCGGCCATAGTGCGCGGATTCATCGCCGATGCCACCTTGATCAGTACGTCCATGTCGAGGCCGTTGAAGATTTTGGCGGCATCGCGCGCCTTCATGCTTTCGTACATCGTGACCAGGCCCTTGAAGCGGTCCGCTTCGGCCTTGTCCTTCTGCACCGTCTCGGTCTTGATCCGTCCCTCGACTTCCTTGATCTCGGCGAGGTGCGCGCTGATGCGCTGCTCGGCAGCCTTGACCATATTCTCACGGATATCGAGCTCGCGGCCGCGCTTATCCAGTTCCTCACGGCGCTGTTGCAGCCGCTGCAAAATTTCCCGCTCAGCGCCGGACGGAAGCTTGGCGCCGTCAATCGGGATAACGATGCCATCGGGCGTTTTCGGCGGCTCCTTTGGTCCGGGCTTTTCCGCACCGGGTTTGGCGGGCGCCGGTTTGGCTCCGGCCGCAGCCGGAGCAGCCGGCTCGGCGGCAATCGAGCCGGTGATGTCGCCATCGTCCGCGGGTGCGGGAGGGCGGTTCGTCCGCGCCAGTTCGGCGCGCGGCAATGGCAGGTCGGTGCGCGGCGCTTCATCAGTCCGGCCGGTCTCGCCGTTGACCGGGAAGTTGAACATCTGCTGCGCCCAGGATTGCTTGCCGCCGGCGCCGTTCTGCAAATCCGACGCATGGCGCAGCACGCCCTCCCGGTTCGCCGGTACATCGCCGGAAATCCAGCGGCTGCCGTCGAGCGCAAGGTCGGCGACTTTAATGACCAGAAGGCAGACACTCGCGAATAGAGCGATCGGAATCAGGCGCAGATCGCGGACGAAGCGCATCATGCAGCACGACCGATCGCCTTATGGCGCAGCCGCTCGCTGAACGCCTGCGCGGCTTCCGCAATTGCCTTCGCGTCCTGCAACGGCGCGGCAGCTGGCTGACCGTGCTGACTCGGTGGGGCCGGCTGAACGTGCTGCTGGACATGCGGGCTTTGCGCGACGCGCCGGCCGGCGGTCGCAATTTGCATCAGGTCACCGACCACATGCCGCCCTGCGGCAAGCTTGCGGTCCAGTTCGGTGTTCAAAATCTCGGCGCGGCCGAGCCGTTCGCCGAGCCCAGTCTCACAATCGTGCGCCGCGGCTTTCAGCCCCGAGATCGCGCGTTCAGCTATCTCGGTGGCGGTGATCAGTTCGCCGATGGTGGCGCGCAAGGCGTCTTCGTCGGCGCGCAGCAGCTTCAGTCGCTTGTTCAACAGCATGCAATAACCGATGGTCAGCATGAGAAGAACTGCGACCAGTCCTTCGATGATCATTCCCAGTACGTCGCTCATGATGCCTCCATCGGACCGCCCGATCCGCCCGCCATCTCGAACATGGCGAAGGTCGTCGTCGGCTTGCGTATTGGTTTGGCGACGCGCACGGCGACCCGGTCGCCGACCCGCCCCATGCGGCCTTCAGTCAGCGTAATGTCGCCGCAGCGCACGATGACAGGCGCATCGGATTTCAGCTCCAGCATCAGCGTGTCGCCGACATCGAGCTTCATCATCTGCTTTAACGGCAGCCGCGCCTCGTAAAGCACGGCATCGACTGCAATTTCTGCCAAGCCGATTTCCGTCGCGAGATGGCCTTCCCAGGTCGGGTCGCGGCCGAATTTCTCGCCCATGAACATCTGCAACAGCACGTCGCGGATGGGCTCGATGGTCGCATAAGGCAGCAGCAGCTCGATGTTGCCGCCGCGATCCTCCATGTCGATGCGCAGCCGCACCAGGATCGCCGCATTGGCGGGCCGCGAGATGGCGGCAAAGCGCGGATTGGTCTCCAGCCGATCGATGTTGAACTTCACCGGCGACAGCGGCTTGAAAGCGAGCTCCGCGTCGGCCAGCACCACCTCGATCATGCGCTTGACGAGGTTGGATTCGATCGTGGTGTAGGGACGGCCTTCGATACGGATGGCGGTCTGGCCACGCCGGCCGCCGAGCAGCACGTCGATAATCGAATAGATCAGGCTCGAATTGACCGTCACCAGGCCGAAATTCTCCCACTCCTCGGCCTTGAACACGCCCAGGATCGCGGGCAGCGGTATGGAATTGAGATAATCGCCAAAGCGGACCGAGGTGATGCGGTCGAGCGATACTTCGACGTTGTCCGAAGTGAAATTGCGCAGGCTGGTCGTCATCAACCGGACCAGCCGGTCGAAGACGATCTCCAGCATCGGCAACCGCTCGTAGGAGACCATCGCGGAGTCGATGATGGCGCGGATGCCGGAATTGTCGGTGAGCGATACGTCGTCGAGCGAGAAACCGAGCAGCGAGTCGATTTCTTCCTGGGTGAGGATGCGTTCGGCGCCGCCCTTGGTGTTGGGCACGGCATGGCCATCGTCGACCATCGTCGCCCAATGCGCGGCCATGGCATCGGCGCCACCCTCGGCCTCGGCCGGAGCAGCCGTCTTTTCGGCCTCGGCGGCATCCTGTTCGGCTTCGAGCGCTACGCCCCATTCGGCCGCAAGCGCGTCTTGATCGACTTGGTCTTTTTGTTGCGCCATCGCCGGAGCGTTGTCCCTGTCCGTAGGCTTGCTAGCCCAATCAGTTCCGCGCGTGCGGAGATCGGAGCGGGCGGAGACTCACTGGATTACGATTTCTTTGAACAGCACGGCATTGATGTGATCGGGCGAGATCGCGGCATTGACGCGCCGGGTCAGTTCTTCTTTGAGGCGATAAAGACCGGCGGATCCATCGAGATCGGTCGGCCGCAATTCACGCAGATACGTTTGAAAGGTGTCCATTAGCCGTGGCATCAGCGGCTCGATCTGCGCCTTCATCGCCTCATTCGGCAATTCGAGCACGACCTTGACCTTCAGATATTGGGTCCTGTCGTTGCCTGTCGACGACAGATTCACCAGCACGTCCGGCATTTCGAAGAAGACCGGCGGCTTGATCTTCGCGGCCGGCGCCGCTTCGGTGCGGCTGCCGCCGAGGAAATGCCAAGCGCCGCCCCCGATTCCGCCCACTGCGATGAACGCGACCGCCGCGATGGCGATGAACTTGATCGAGAGAAAGCGCTTAAGGCCTGAAGGCTTTTTTGCCCCCTCTTCGCCCTCGGCCGCGGCCGGCGCTTCAGCGTCAGCCTCGTCACTCTCGTCTTTGGCTGGTTTCTTCGCCATGACGGCTCCCGCTCGGCTCGGTGACGCGCACAGCCGGCAGGACGCAAAACAACCAACGCTGCAGGCGCTTTTGTCAGCGCCTCAAGGCTGCGGCACCGTCATCGCCGAAGCTAGGTCGCAATGGTTAACAGATGCTTGCCGGGAACCGCGCGACCGGAAATTTTTGCCGGGTGGAAGGTAAATAACGGCTTTTTCTGCCCGCCCACCGGCTCCCAGTGCGGCACCCAGAAGATTGTTTTCACTGGGATATTTGGCTTGGCACGGCTTCTGCACTCCGCTCCTTGCCGCAGCTTGGGAGAGCAGGCGGCATCGCGGTGCCGCGGGGACATCGCGCAAGGCTCAAGGGGAGTATCCGATGGAGAATGCGCTTCTCGTCGGCTTGTCGCGGCAGATGGCGCTCAGTCACGAGCTCGACGTCGTTGCCAACAACATCGCCAACATCAACACCACCGGCTACAAGGCCGACAATACACTGTTTGCCGAATACCTGATGCCGGACGCGCGCGACGACGATTTTGCCGGCAACGACCGCCGCATCAGCTTCGTCACCGACCGCGCCAGCTGGATCAATTTCGCCCCCGGCGCCATTCAGCGTACCGGCAATCCGCTCGACGTCGCCATTGACGGCAACGCCTATCTCGCGGTGCAGACGCCGCGCGGCGTGCGCTACACCCGCAACGGTGCACTGAATACCAACGCCTCCGGTCAGCTCGTCACCAGCGAGGGCTTTCCGGTCATGGGCGACAACGGCCCGATCACGTTTCAGAACACCGATCATGACGTGATCATCAGCCCGAGCGGCATCATCACCGTGCGCGAAGGCAACAGCATCGGGGATTCGCAGCGCGGCCGGCTGCAGCTCGTCTCCTTCGATCAGCCGAGCCGTTTGGAGAAAGACGGCGGCAGCACATTTCTCGCGCCGCCCGGGGTCAATCCGGGAGCGCCGGCGGTCGGTACCCGCGTGGTGCAAGGCGCGATCGAAAAATCCAACGTCAATGCCGTCGGCGAAATGACGCGCATGCTCCAGATCACCCAGTCTTACACCGACATTGCCAATGTTCTGCAGCAGCAGAGCGAGCAACGCAAAAACGCGCTGAGCCAGCTTTCGCAGACGCCCACATCGGGCAGCGCCTGAAATCGAGCAAGTTGAGGAGACATTAGATGCGTGCGCTCGATACCGCGGCAACCGGCATGGCAGCCATGGACCTGCAGGTCCAGGTCATCGCCGGCAACATCGCCAACATGACCACCACCGGCTACAAGAGCCAGCGCGCCGAGTTTCAGGACCTGCTTTACGAACACGTGCAACGCATCGGCGCGCAGGCCTCCGATCAGGGCAACATCCTGCCGGTTGGCATCGAGCTTGGCTCCGGTGTGAAGACCGTGGGGACGCCACGGCTGATGACGCAAGGTTCGCTGGCGCAGACCGGCAATCCGCTCGATGTCGCCATTCAGGGCACCGGCTGGTTCAAGATACTGATGCCGGACGGCACCTTCAGCTACACCCGAGACGGCTCGTTCCAGATGGACTCGCAAGGCCGCATCGTCACCGCCGAGGGCAACCTCGTGCAGCCGACCATCACGGTGCCGCAAGGATCGACCGGGCTGACGGTCAATCAGCAAGGCCAAGTCTCGGTAACGCCGACGGGCAGCACGACGTCAAGCATCCTCGGCCAGTTCACGTTGACGACGTTCATCAATGATGCGGGTCTGCAGGCCAACGGCAGCAACCTTTTCACCGCCACGCCGGCCTCCGGCACGCCGCAGGACGGAACGCCCGGCACCAATGGCGCCGGCACGCTGCTACAGGGCAGCCTCGAACAGTCCAACGTCGAGGCGGTGACTGAGATTTCCAATCTGATCGCCGCGCAACGCGCCTACGAGATGAATTCCAAGGTCGTCACCGCCGCCGATCAAATGCTGCAAACAACATCGCAGCTGGCGCGATGAGAAGGATCCCAACCATGATCCGCACAGCCATTCGCAGTGTTCTTTTGCTGCTGACGTTCACCGTACCGGCCTTGATACCCGCTGTGACGCCGGCCCTGGCGCAATCGGAGCGGCCGGCGCTGCGCGCCACCGTCACGGTCGCGGGCGACGTCGTGCGTATCGGCGACCTTATCGAGAACGCCGGTCCGGTCGCCGACATTCCGGTGTTCCGCGCGCCCGACCTCGGCACCACCGGCGCGGTATCGACCGATCGTGTCATTGAGGCAATCCGGCCGCATCAGCTCATCGACATCGACACCCGCGGTCTCGCCGAGGTGGTAGTGACGCACGCAAGCCGCACCATCACAGCGCAGGACATTTCCGATCGCATCGCGCGTGTGCTTTCCACGCAATACCAGATCGGCGACGCGCACGACATCTCGCTCAATTTCGACATGCCAGTGCATCCGCTCGAAGTCGAAGCGCGCGCCTCGGGCGACTTGCAGGTGCTGGCGCTTAACTACGACACACGCAGCGGCCGCTTTGATGTGACGTTCGGCCTGCCGTCAAGCCTGGTGCTGCAGCGCCATCCCGCGCATTTCACCGGCGTCGCGATCCAGACCGTCGATGCCATTACCGTCGATCACCCTATCGAGCGCGGCGAGGTGCTGCAGGCGTCCGAGCTTACTGTGCTGCGGCGGCCGAAAGCGCAGTCCGGCGGCCTCGCCGACATGAAGGGAGCCATCGGGCAAGCGGCACGGCGGCAATTACGCCCCGGCCAGCCGATCCAGGTCTCCGATCTGATGAAACCAAACATCGTGCAGCGCAACGACACTGTGACGCTGGTCTATGAAGCGCCCGGCCTGGTGCTGACGCTGCGCGGCCAGGCACAGGAATCCGGTGCACTGGGCGACACCATCAACGTGCTCAATCAGCAGACCAAGCGCGTCGTCCAGGGTGTGATCAGCGGCCCCGGTCGCGTCATGGTGGCAAATACAGCCATGCATCTTTCGCAAAACGGGCCGGAGTCGGGCCGCGCCGTCGCAGCAGTGGAGCGTCGGGAGTAGCAGTGCGCAGTGAAAGGTTAGTGTCATGTGCCATCGAGTCGTGATTTTGCGTTGCGTGCTGCTGTCATCGGTCGCGGTGTTTTCCTCCTCGTGCTCGACCTTCAATCAGCTGGCGCATCTCGGCGAGACGCCGAAGCTGTCGCCGGTGAAGAACCCGACGACAGAACCAGGATACAAACCGGTACAGATGCCGATGCCAACGCCGCAACCGGCCACTTACAATCCCAATTCGTTGTGGCGCAACGGCTCGCGCGCGTTTTTCAACGACCAGCGCGCGCACCAGGTCGGCGATATTCTCACCGTGAAGGTCAACGTCAACGACACCGCGGAATTTCAGGACCAGACGCAGCTGACCCGCAGCACCACGGAAGACTCCAACATCACCAATTTCATCGGTGCCAACACCATCGCCAACCCCGCCAAAGCGGTCCTGCCAGGCTCGGTACTGGCGGCCGACGGCAATACCCAGATGCAGGGCAACGGCTCTATCAACCGCCAGGATCAGTTGGTCACCAACATCGCCGCCGTCGTCACCCAGGTCCTGCCCAACGGCAATCTGGTGATCGAGGGTAAGCAGGAAATACGGCTCAACTCCGAAATGCGCGAATTGCTCATCGCCGGCGTCGCGCGCCCGGAAGATATCCAAAGCGACAACACGATCGATCTGCCCAAGATCGCCGAGGCGCGCGTTGCCTATGGCGGCAAGGGCACGCTGACGAACATCCAAACCCAGCCGTGGGGGCAGCAGGTGACCAACGTCATATTGCCGTTTTGAGCATTCGTTTTCCGTCGTCTGACGGCCGATCTCCCCGGGGTTCGCAGTGCGCAGGCGACCCCGCGACAGCGCGGCCTCCGGCAGCTCCCCGCCGGAGGCCGCGATTCTTTGCCGCTGAATCAGCCGTGGTGTTGGGCGTGCATTTTGGAGGCATGCGCGTGATGCTCCGTCGCATGCAGCGCGTGACCGTGCGCGATCTTGGAATGATGGGTCGCCTTTTCCGGACTGCCCGCCTGGTGGTGCTTCGCGGCCTCGCGGTGATGCTTGGCCGCGTGCTCGTGGTGCTCGGCCGCCTTTTCATGGTGTTCGTGAATGTCGTGACCGCTCATGATGCTCTCCCTGGGTTCGGCTTGATCGGCATTTCGGACCATTGCCAGGGCGAATGACGCGGCTGCGACACTTCTATTTTGTCACGCCGACAGCCGCTCCGCCGGCATGAAGGTGGCGTGACGCAAGGCCTGCCCCAACGCCTCGACCGCGCCGGTCCAATCGCCGAATTGCTGCTGACGAAACAGCCGCGCGGTCGGGTACCACGGGCTGTCGCTGCGCTCGCGCAACCAGCGAAAATCGGCGGCAAACGGCAGCAGCAAAAAGAGCGGCTTGCCCATGGCGCCGGCAAGATGCGCAACCGCGGTGTCTACGGCAATCACAGCATCGAGCTGCGCGACGGCGGCGGCCGTGTCTGCAAAGTCGGAAAAATTTTGGCCGATCTGCACGATATCGGGGCGCATCTGCAGCAGCGGCGCGTCGCAGTCGCGTACATCATGCTGCAGGCTGATCAATTGCAGGTGCGGCAGATCGAGCACCGGCGCGAGCCCGGCAAGGCTCATCGAACGATTGAGGTCGTTGTCATGCGCCCGCTCGCCCGACCAGACCAGACCGACCCGCGGCCTGCCTTTGGCGGGCGTCCCGGCCAAGCGTTCCTCCCAGATTTCAACGACCTCCGCGGCTGGCGCCACATAGGGGACGGCGGCAGGGATGCTGTCGAGCGCGGTGCCGAACGCGAGCGGCAGGCTGAGCAGCGGACAATGCAAATCAAATGGCGGCAACGGCGCCTGGCGCGGCAGCACCTGCGCGACACCGGCCAGACCCGACAACAGCCGCACGAGTTGCGGCTGGACTTCGAGCAACACGCGGGCACCACGTGCGGCAAGGAGCGGCGCATAGCGCACGAACTGGATCGCGTCGCCAAAACCCTGCTCGGCATGGAGCAGAATGGTCTTGCCGGCAACGTCCCCTTCCCCGAGCCACAGCGGCGCCGTGAGCTTGCGGCGCTCCTTCGCCATCACTCCGCCCCAGCGCCACTCGTAGCCACGCCAGCCCGCGGCGAAGTCGCCGAGATAAAGCCGCACCGTGGAGTCGACAAAGTGTGCGGGGGCGAAATCCGGTTGCGCGGCGAGTGCGCGCTTGGCGCTCAGCAACGCTTCGTGCGGCCGCTCCAGCCGGCGAAGTGCGATGGCGCGGTTGGTCCATAGCGGCGCATTACCCGGCTTTAGTTTGAGCGCCCGGTCGTAAAGCTCGATCGCCTCGACCGGTCGGTTGAGCTTGAACAGCGTGTTGGCGCGATTGCCGAGCGCCTCAAAATGGTCGGGCGCTCCAGCCAGAACGCGCTCGAACTCTTCAAAAGCCTCACCGGCCCGGCCGAGTTCCAACAGCGCTACACCGCGGCGATTGCGCAGCTCTACATTGTCAGGCGCAAGACACAGGCCCGCGTCGAAACTCGTCAGCGCCCGCTCGAAATCTTTCAGCGCATAGAACACAAGTCCCAGGCTGGCGAAGCCGTCGGCGCGGCCAGGATCGGTTTTGAGCGCCTCCTGAACAAGCGGCAGCGCCGCGCCGGGTCGCCCGCGCTGCAGCGCAATCGCTCCAAGCCCATGGAGCACGTCGAAACCGGTCGGCTGCTCCGCCAGCGCCGTATTGTAGAGCCGCTCAGCTTTATCCAGCTCGCCCGCTTGCTGCGCGCGTTGCGCGCGACGAACGAGGCGCGACACGTCTGGCGGCACAAGCAGCTGCGCGTTCATCCGGATGGCTCGCCTACGGCGTCTAAACCGTTAACGAGCGGTATCCAGACGTGGTAAACAAAGCCTTAAAATTCCAGCCGGAGGGCTCCGCCATCGACTTCGCATTCTCGGATTTGCAGCTGTCGCTGCGCGACGCCGTGGCCAAGGTCTGCGCGCGCTTCGGTGACGAATACTGGCTCAAGCACGACCGCGACGGTGAGTTTCCGGAAGAGTTCAGGCGCGCCATCGCCGACGCCGGGTGGCTCGGCATCTGCATGCCGGAGCCCTATGGCGGCGCGGGCCTCGGCATCACCGAAGCCGCGATCGTGATGGAGGCCATCACCAGCTCGGGCGCCGGACTGTCGGGCGCGTCCGCGGTGCACATGAACATTTTCGGGCTCAACCCGGTCGTGGTGTACGGCACCGATGCGCAGAAAGCCCGCATGCTGCCACCGGTGGCCGCCGGCAAGGAGAAAGCCTGCTTCGCGGTAACAGAGCCCGACGCCGGCCTGCAGACCACGAAGCTCAAAACGCGCGCCGAGCGCCGTGGCGACCATTACGTTCTCAACGGCACGAAGGTCTGGATCTCGACCGCGCAAGTTGCCGACAAGATGCTGATCCTGGCGCGCACCACGCCGCTCGAAGCGGTGCAGAAACCGACCGACGGTTTAAGCCTGTTCTACACGACGCTCGATCGCCGCTTCGTCGAAATACGTGAGATCGACAAAATGGGGCGCGCCGCGGTCGACTCCAATCAGTTGTTCATCGATGGCCTCGAGGTGCCGCTCGACGATCGCATCGGCGAAGAAGGCTTGGGCTTCAAATATCTGCTGCACGGGCTCAATCCGGAGCGCGTTCTGGTCGCCGCCGAGGCGATCGGGCTCGGCCGCGCGGCGCTCAGACGCGCCACCGCCTATGCCAAGGAACGCGTCGTGTTCGACCGGCCGATCGGACAAAACCAGGCGATCCAGCATCCGCTGGCGCAATGCTGGATGGAGCTCGAGGCCGCCGATCTCATGGTGTTCAAGGCCGCCTGGCTCTACGACCACGGCGAGTCAGCTGGGCCCGCCGCGAACGCCGCCAAATATCTCGGCGCCGAAGCCGGCCACAAGGCGTGCCAGACCGCGGTCATGACGCTCGGCGGCTTCGGCTATGCCAAGGAGTATCACGTCGAGCGGTATTTCCGCGAAAGCATGATCCCGCGGCTCGCTCCCGTGTCGCGCGAACTCATCCTGTGCTTCATCGCCGAGCGGGTTTTGGGATTGCCGAAATCGTATTGAAACTCCGGTCATTCACTCCGAACACGTCGAGCACCCAGCGCGTTTGGTTTCAATTTTATGCGGGGGTGCGCCAGGGCGTTTAATGGACCGGCTCGAAAAGCTTCTGTTTGGTATTGAGCGAACGGCACGGATCCTTGAATTCGGAGCATCGCACAATCCCACGGCGCCGAAGCAAGATGGCTGGCGCAGCTTCGTGATCGATTATGCAACGCAAGACGACTTGAAAGAGATTTACCGCGAACAGGGCGTCGCGTTGGACAGGATTGAACCAGTCGATTTTGTCTGGTCCGGCGGCGCGATCCACGACGCAGTACCGGCCAGCCACCACGGAACCTTCGACGCCTGCATCGCGAGCCACGTGCTCGAACACGTGCCCGACCCGATCAGCTTTTTTCAATCGCTCGATCGCCTGCTCGCCGCCAATGGCGTCGCGTCACTGGCGCTCCCCGACAAGCGCTTCTGTTTCGATTATTTCCGCCCCCTCACCCTCACACCGGCTTGGATCGAGGCATTCGAGCGCAAATCCACTAGGCACTCCCGGCGTA
>DASZWK010000013.1:0-62025 GCA_035546235.1 Xanthobacteraceae bacterium
GGCTCCGGGCTGGGGCTCGCCATCGCCAAGTCGCTGATCGAAATGCACGGCGGCCGCATGCGCATTCGCTCAACGCTCGGACGTGGCACGATGGTGACGGTGCGACTGCCGCTGGAAGCGCGACAGCCGGTCCACACGCCGGATCGAGCGGCGGCTTAGTGCGCCGCGCTTAAGGCGCTCTACCGACAATGCGCACGAAGCATTCCCGCACCTGCCGCTGCGTTTCTGTGACGTAGGCTTGCAGTGCCGGAAAATCCGGCAGATCGGCGGCGCGCGCGAGCAGGCTCAGGACGCCGGCGCTGGCCGACGCTGGATCGAATTTCCCGGGCAGGCAGAGCCTGATAATCTGCGTCAAATTGTGGAACAGCGCCACCGCGGGCCGCAGAACCGCCGCATCCTCGGGGCTCAGCACGCCGTGCCGCTCGGCCTTCTCCAGCGTGCGCGCCGTCGAAGGGTCGAGAATCGCCGGCGTTTCGCTGGCGTGGACCAGTTCGAGGAATTGCGCGATGAACTCGATATCCACCAGCGCGCCGGCGGAAAATTTCAGCTCCCACGGATCGGCGTCGCCCTTCTCTTTGGCGATGGCGCCACGCATGTCGGCAACGTCAACGGCGATCACGGCAGGATCCCGGCCGCGGCACAGCACGTCGCGAATAATCGCCTCGACACGCGCCGCGAACGCCGGCGGTCCGCAGATGACCCGCGCGCGGGTCAGCGCCATGTGCTCCCAGGTCCAGGCCTCGCGTTCCTGATAGCTCAGGAAACCGTCGATCTGGGTCGCCAGCGGACCGGAGCGGCCCGATGGCCGCAGCCGCATGTCGACCGGGTAAAGCACGCCATAGTTGGTTGGCACGGTGAGCGCGCTGATCAATCGCTGCGTCAGACGCGCGAAATATTGAGCGCCGTAGAGCGGCCGGGGACCGTCCGATTGCGGATCGTCCTGATCGAAATCGTAAATCACGATGAGATCGAGGTCGGAGCTTGCCGTCATTTCGCGCGCGCCGAGCCGGCCAAGTGCGACGATCGCGGTCTGCGCGCCACGAATCTGGCCGTGCATCGCGGCGAAATCCTCTTGTACTCGTGCGAACAGCGCACGGAGCAGAACTTCAGCGAGCCCGGCATAGACCTCGCCCGCCTGTTCGGCGGAAATCGAGCCCGACAGGATTCGCGCCCCGATCAGGAACGCCCGCTCCTGACCGAACATGCGGATGGCATCAAGAAACTCTTCGTAGCGGCGCGCCTCGCCGAGCGTCCGCGCGAGCTCGTCCGCCAGCCGATGCTCGTCCGGCAGGGCGCCGAAAAAACTCGGGTCGATCAGCGGATCGATGAGCTGCGGATTCTGGGCGAGCGTATCGGCGAGCCGCGGCGCGACGCCAAGAATGAGCGCCACGAATTCGATCATCTGCGGGTTCTGCCGCAACAGCGATAGAAACCGGCCGCCGGCGCGCAACCCGTTCAGAAAACGATCGAGCGCTGCAAACGTGGCGTCCGGATTTTCCACGCGCGCGATCTGATCGACGATGAGCGGCACAAGCTCGCTCAGATTCGATCGCGCCTGCTCGCCGCGCAGCGCGGGATAGAGCGGCTCGTTCCAACGGCGCACAGCGTCGACGACCCGTTGCGGCTGCCGGAAGCCGAGTTCGACGAGACGATCAAGCGTCTCGCTCTCATGCTCGGGGGAGAACGACAGGTTCTGTTGGCTGGCGAGGAACGCAGGTTCTCGCTCGAACAGTTGCACATAATGGCGCTCGACCGTGCGCAAATGCTCCAGCAGGTACCGGGCGAATTCATCGCGTCCGGCAAAGCCGAGAAAGCGCGCAAATTCTGCGAGCGCTTCGGGGTCCGACGGCAGCGTATGGGTCTGCTCATCAGCCACCATCTGCAGCCGGTGCTCGACACGGCGCAAGAACTCGTACGCCGCGATCAACGCGTCGCGGGCCGCCGCATCGATCCAGCCGCCGGCGGCGAGCGCGTTTAGGGTTTCAACAGTACCGCGGCCGCGCAATTCGTCGTGGCGGCCGCCGGCAATCAGTTGCTGGGTCTGGGCAAAAAACTCGATTTCCCGAATGCCGCCGCGGCCTAGCTTGATATTGTGGCCTTCGACCGCGATTTCGCCGTGGCCGCGATAAGCATGAATCTGCCGCTTCATTTCATGCACGTCGGCGACGGTCGCAAAGTCGAGATACCTTCGCCAGACGAAGGGCGACAAGTCGTGCAGCAGGCGCTCGCCGGCCGCGAGATCGCCGGCGCAGGCGCGGGCCTTGATCAGCGCGGCGCGCTCCCAGTTCTGTCCGCGGCTGTCGTAATAATCGAGCGCCGCCGGCGTCGATATCGCGATCTGGGTCGACGACGGATCGGGGCGCAGACGCAGATCGACGCGGAAGACGTAACCGTCCGCGGTGCGCTCCTGTATCAGCTTCACCAGTTCGCGCGTCAGGCGGACGTAGAACGGGGCCGATTCAGTTTCCGGCGCAAGCGCCAAGGCTTGCGGATCGAAGAACACCATCAGGTCGATGTCGCTCGAATAGTTGAGCTCGAACGCCCCCATTTTGCCCATGGCAAGCACCATGTAGCCCGACCCCGTTTCGGGATGGCGCGGATCGGCCGGATCGAGCCTGCCCTTTCCGGCCGCGTCACGCAGGAGATAACGGACCGCCGCCCCCAGCGCCGTGTCGGCCAGATCGGTCAGCGCGCGAGTCACGCGTTGGACCGGCCACACCGCGCCGATGTCGGCGAGCGCTATCAAGAGGGCGGCCTCGGCTTTGACCTGACGTAGTGTGCGCATCAGGGCGGCTGCGGTGCGCGCGCTCGTGCCGCCGCGGCGCGCCTTTGCCAATAGCCCGGCCATCTGCTCATCGGGGTCGTGCCGCAACAGGCGCAGCAAACGTCCGGCATCGCTGCACGCCAGGTCCCAGAGATAGGGGGCGGCTTCGGCGATGCCGCCCAGGAGCCGGGACAGCGCCGGACTTTCCGCAACGAACGTGTCGAGGGTTTTTCCGGACGCGCTCGCAGCGATGCTGACGAGCCATGCGGAGACGCGCGCCGATGGGTGCGGCGCGAGCTGTGGCAGTCCGATTCCGTTGTTCGAAAAATGATCGGTATTGAGCCGGCTTATCAACGCCGCTGCATCGACGGTGAGTTTTGGCGATTTTCGGCGCTTTCTGCCGGACGCCGGCCGCTTCATCCCGACACCGCCGGTCCCGCGCGTGGCAGCGCGATGATGCTGCGCAGCCCCGGCTCGTTGTCCTCGAGCTTCAGCTCGCCGCCATGCAGGCGCGCCACCGCGGAAGCGAGACTGAGGCCGAGACCGGAACCGGGTTCGGATCGGCTCTTTTCCAGCCGCACGAAGCGCTCGACAACGCGCCCCCGATCGGCCGCCGGAATACCTGGCCCGTGATCCTCCACCGTCAGAACGATGCGCTCGCCCTCGTTGCCCGCCTTGACCAGAATCTCCGCCGGCTTGCCGTTGAGCTTGCCGGCCGAATCCTCAGCCGCGTATTTGATGGCGTTGTCGATCAGATTGGCCAGCGCCTGGCTAACCAGCTCACGATTGCCACGCACGGGCGCCGTCCCCGCGGCATCGACCCTTAGCTCCAAGCCCTTCTCCTCCGCCAATGGCTCGTACAGCTCGCCGACATCGCGGGCGATCTCGGCAGCATCGAAATCGCTCATATTGTCACGCGAATGGCCGGATTCGGCGCGCGCGATCATTAAGAGCGCGTCGAAGGTGCGGATGAGGTCATCGGATTCATCGATCGTGGACTCCAGCGCCGCTCTATATTCGGCCTCGCTGTTCGAGCTGCGCAGCGCCTGCTCGCAACGATTGCGCAGCCGCGTCAGCGGCGTCTTCAGATCGTGGGCAATGTTGTCGGAAACCTCCGAGAGACCGCGCATCAACGCAACGATGCGGTCCAGCATCGCGTTGACGTTGTCGGCCAGCCGGTCGATCTCGTCGCCGGTACCGGCAACCGGGAGCCTGCCGGCAAAATCCCCGGCCATGATGGCTTGCGCGGTGCCTGTCATGGCATCGATGCGGCTGAGCACACGGCGGCTGACGAAGAATCCTCCGGCCAGTCCAAGCACCACCACCAGAGCGAACGACCAACGACCGGCGTTCGAAACAATGGCATAGAGCCGCTCGCGTTCTTCGAGGTCGCGTCCGACGAGGAGATGAAAGCCGCCAAGCTGCACCACATTGACCAGGGCGCTGCGGTCGGCGCCTTCGGGCGAATCGAGGCGGCGATAGGACGTTTCGAGCCAGCCCGGATGGCCGAGGACGCCCGGCTGCAGCGCTCCGACATTTCCGGCCAACCCCTCCCCGTTCGGCGTAGTCACGAGGTACAGGCTCGATCCCGGACGCCGCGAGCGCAGCTCGACGGCGATCACCAGGCGCCGCAGCCCGCCTTCGTTATAGAGCTCTGTGAGCGCCCTGATTTCGCCCTGAACGGTCGCGGTGATCTGTTCGGTGATGAGACGGCGCGTGTTGAGCGCGAAATAGCCGAGCAGCGACGCCGCGAACAGGATGAAGACCAACAGATAGACCAGCGTCAGCTTGAACGCCGTCGTCCGCAGCAATTTGCCTAACGCCGCCACGGATTCGCCTTTCTCACGCCTGCGCGCCCAATTCGCCGTCGGAGAAATCGTCTTCGCGGAATTCGAGCGACGACCTTGGACCGTTCTGCCGGTTCGCGGCTTCCGCTCGCCGCAGCTCGACGCGGCGGATTTTTCCGGAGATGGTTTTGGGCAGGTCGGCGAATTCGAGCCGTCGGACGCGCTTGAACGGCGCCAGCGCGGCGCGGCAGTGCTTAAAGATCGAAAGCGCGGTTGCGCGATCCGGCGCGTGCCCGGCGGCGAGCACCAAAAACGCCTTCGGCACGGCCAGCCGGATCGGATCGGGCGATGGCACGACCGCCGCCTCGGCGACGGCCGGATGCTCGATCAGCACGCTCTCAAGTTCGAACGGGCTGATGCGGTAGTCGGACGATTTAAAAACGTCGTCTGCGCGGCCCACATAAGTCAGATAACCGTCGTCATCGACCATGGCGACATCGCCGGTGCGGTACTCCGCCTTATCGATAGGCGCGACGTTGCCGCCGTCAGACTGATAGCCCTGCATCAGTCCGATCGGCCGCGGCTCAAGCGTCAGGCAAATCTCGCCTTCCTCCTGCGGTGTGCCGTCCGCATCGAGCAGCGCCACGCGAAATCCCGGCAACGGCCGCCCCATCGAACCGGGTTTGACCGTCTGCCCCGGCGTGTTGCCGATCAGCGCCGTCGTTTCCGTCTGACCATAGCCATCGCGAATGGTCAGCCCCCAGGCTTTCTGCACCTGCTCGATGACCTCGGGATTGAGCGGTTCGCCGGCGCCGACCAGCTCCTTGATCGACATTTTCCAGGCGGCAAGATCCTCCTGGATCAACATTCGCCACACCGTCGGCGGCGCACAGAACGTGGTGACACGGCAACGCGCAATGGTGTCGAGCAGGCTGCGCGCATTGAAGCGGCGCTGGTTGACGATGAAAATCGTCGCCTCCGCGGTCCACGGCGAAAAGAAGCAGCTCCATGCGTGCTTGGCCCAGCCCGGCGACGAGATATTCAAATGCACGTCGCCGGGACGCAAACCTATCCAATACATCGTCGACAGATGTCCTACCGGATAGCTCTGGTGACTGTGCAGGACGAGCTTCGGCGTCGCTGTCGTCCCGGATGTGAAATAAAGCAGCATCGGATCGCCGGCGTGCGTATCGCCGTCCGGCGTAAAGGCCGCAGGCGCCGCGTAACACTCCTCGTACGCTGTCCAGCCCGGCGGCGGCGTACCGACCGCGATACGCGTGTAATCGCCGGGCAAGTCGGCAAACTTCGCGCCGGCGTCCGCCCCGGCGATGACGTGCTTGACGCGGCCGCGGGCAAAGCGATCGGCGAGATCGTTGCGCGTCAACAGCGTGGTTGCCGGAACGATGACCGCCCCGAGCTTCATCGCCGCCAGCATGGTCTCCCACAGCGGCACGACGTTACCGAGCATCACGAGGATGCGGTCGCCGCGCTTGACGCCGAGCCGGCGCAGCGCGTTGGCTACGCGATCGGAACGCTCACTGAGTTGGGCGAATGACAGCTTGGTCTCGCCGACGTCTTCATCGACCAGCCACAGCGCCGGTTGCGCATTGCCACGCGCCATAACATCGAAATAGTCGAGCGCCCAGTTGAAGCGGTCGAGCTTCGGCCACTGAAACTCGGCATAGGCTTTGGCGTAATCTTCGCGATGGCGCAGCAAAAAATCACGAGCCGCGATAAACGGCGCCGCGTTGCCTGACGTCATGGCCGTCTCCAATCCTGACCGGCCGCCGGGACCAGCAAAGGCATTTTATCCTCAAATCTGAAAAAACCTAAATGCGCCGTCCGATCAACGCGCGCCGTCGCGGATCATGTAGCCTGCGCCACGTACAGTATGCAGAAGCGGCGGCGTAAAGCCCTTGTCGATCTTGGAGCGCAGCCGCGAAATGTGCACGTCAATGACGTTGGTCTGCGGGTCGAAATGGTAATCCCAGACGTTCTCCAAAAGCATCGTGCGGGTCACGACCTGTCCGGCGTGCCGCATCAGGTATTCGAGCAAGCGGAATTCGCGCGGCTGCAACTGCAGCTCCTGCCCGGCGCGATTGACTTCGTGCGACAGCCGATTGAGTTCGAGGTCGGCGACACGGTATACCGTCTCCTCGCCGCGGCTGCCGCGCCGCCGCGCCAGCGCCTCGACGCGCGCCAGCAGTTCGGAAAATGCGTAGGGCTTGGCGAGATAATCGTCGCCACCACTGCGCAATCCTTTCACTCGATCGTCGACCTGGCCGAGCGCCGATAGGATGAGCACCGGCGTTTCTATCGAATTTTCGCGCAGCGCCGAGATGATGGAGAGCCCGTCGCGCTTCGGCAGCATGCGATCGACGATCAGGACTTCGTATTGGCCGTCGAGCGCGAGCGCCTGGCCCTCCTCGCCGTCGGCGGCGTGATCGGCGACGTGTCCGACTTCGCGAAACGCCTTGACCAAATAGTCGGTGGCGTCGCGATCGTCCTCGATAATCAGAAGGCGCATGGGTCCGATGCCGCGTTCAAAACAGCCAAAATGAGCAAGCCGCGAAGCGAACAGGCTCAGGGGCGGCCCTTCCGTCTCATCATATCGTCCTGGAAGGCTCTCTCAACAATGACGCTCGCTAATATATGCGCCCAAAATCGCGCGGCGAGCGGCTGAAACGATGAGGGGGCGGCAGCCGTCGGCTGCCACCCCCTCTACCGACTCTACCCCGGCGGGGGCGACGGATGCCGGTAGGCAGAGCTGGTATAAGCGGGGACGGACCTTACGGTCCGTCCCCCAGGGTACGCCCGCCAGCGGGGGCGACAAATGCCGGCGGATCGCCCCATTGCTCAGGCGTTGCCGAGCGGCAGAGCCACAAATTTTGTGTCCGCGCCCGACTTCACCCGGAATAGCACCGTATGCTTCCCATCCTTACGCGCATCGGAAAGCGTTCTGTTGAACTCGTCCGGTGTTGCAACCGGCTTGCCGCCAACATCCAGAATGACGTCACCGACCCGCAGACCGTGATCGGCCGCCACGCCGCCCTGAGAAATCGAGGTCACCACCACGCCCTTGGCGTTTACCCCGGAGACCGAGTCGGCCGGCGCGAGCTTAAAACCCAGCTTCGGTACGTCGATGTCCGCGCTTTTGCTGGGATGTGCCGGCTCGTTCTTGGCCTCTTTCTCGTTCGGCAAAACGCCAAGCGTCAGCGTGACCGTCTTTTGCTGGCCATCGCGGATCAGATCGATCGTAATACTGGCCCCCGGCGCCATGGTTCCAATCCGCCGCGCCAGCTGGCGCGCGTCGCGAACCGGCGTTCCATTGACTGCTGTAATAACGTCACCGCTCTTGATACCGGCTTTGACCGCCGGGCTGCCGGCCTGCGGCTCGGCGACAAGAGCACCGGCGGCCTTCTTCAGGCCCATGCTGTCGGCAATGTCCGGCGTTACCGGCTGGATCTGCACGCCGATCCACCCGCGGGTAACGACGCCCTTATCGCGCAACTGGCCGACCACATTCTTGACGGTGCTGGACGGAATGGCGAACGCGATGCCGACAGAGCCGCCCGACGGCGAATAGATCGCGGTATTGACGCCGATCACGTTGCCGTCGACGTCGAAGGTGGGACCGCCGGAATTGCCCTTGTTCACCGGCGCATCGATCTGGATGAAATCATCGTAGGGGCCGGCGCCAATGTCCCGGCCGCGGGCGGAGACAATACCCGCGGTCACCGTGCCGCCGAGCCCGAACGGATTGCCGACCGCCAGAACCCAATCACCGACGCGCGGGGTCGAGTCGGCGAGTTTCACGTAGGGAAAGCTGCCCCCGCCTTCGATTTTGATCAGCGCCAGGTCGGTGCGCGGATCGGTGCCTATGACCTTCGCAGTATAGCTCTTGCCGTCGTCAGTCGTGACCTTCACGCTTTCGGCGTGCTCCACGACGTGGTTGTTGGTCACCGCGTAACCGTCGGCAGAGATGAAGAAACCGGAGCCCTGGCCAGTGATCACCTCAGGGCCGCTCGGCGCGTTCGGCGCGCCGAAACGTTTGAAGAAGCGCTCGAACGGCGAGCCGGGCGGGAACGGGATTTGCTGCTCGTCGTCGGAATGCGACGCTGCCGGGCGTTCCATCTTCACCCGCACTGAAATCACCGCCGGTTTCACTTTCTCGACGATGTCGGCGAAGCCCACTGGCTTCTGGGTAATCTGCTGCGCCTTCTCGCTCAGATTTTGCGCACGCGCAGTCGCGCCGAACGAATCCCAGTTCGGCGCCACGACGATCGCCGCAGCGCCGAGACCGGCGACTGTGGTCGCCAACAGCGCGAGACGCCGCGCCGAAAGGCTGCGGCGCAGCAGTGAACCGTTACCGTTCATTACGTGCGTTCCTTGTCTCTAGGTGCGGCGCACCGGGCGTGAGGTGCCGCCAGTTGTTTCGGGCTTGAATGCCACCATGACCCAGCCCGCATTACCGGCTTCTGTCGGTGACATTAAAATTTTGTAATCTTCAAATGGGAGCAATTCCCAAGCGCTATCAATGGGATTGCAGGCATCCCGGCGCGCGCTTGTGCCGCACGGAAGCGGTCTGCCGAAGGCTCAGGGGGCGGCATCCGTGTGGAGGATTTCCGACAATCTGGCTTCCTCAGCCGCGCTGAGGCGAGCGGCGGCCCCGAGCGTCGGCTGGCCGGTAGCGCGTCGCCGCTCGACCACCACGATCATCAGAATGCCAAGGATGAGCAACGCGGGGGGCGCGCCCCACAAGGCGAGCGTATGCCACGATAGCGGCGGTTTGAGCAGGATGAACTCGCCATACCGCGAAACGAGGAAATTGATGATTTGCGTGTCGCTGTCGCCCGCCATGATGCGCTGGCGCACAAGCACCCGCAGATCGCGCGCCAGCGGGGCCTGTGACTCGTCGATCGATTCGTTCTGGCAGACCATACAGCGCAGCTGCTTGGAGATGGCGCGGGCCCGCGCCTCCAAGGCTGGGTTCGACAGCATCTCGTCGGGTTCAACAGCCCAAGCCTGCGATGAAACGATGAGCGCGGCGAGCAGCAACAGCGCGTGCAGGATTTTCATCGTATTCACTCAGCCGGCTGCAGCGCGGGCTTCGCCGATCTGGCCTGGGCGGGGCGCGGCGCGCCAATGCGCAATCGCCGATCCGATAATGACAACGCTCCACCGAAGAACATGAACAGCGCACCAAGCCAGATCAAGAGGACATACGGCTTGAAATAGAGTCGCACCGGCAGGCTGCCGTCCTTGTTTGGATCGCCGATCGACAGATACAGCTGGCTGACACCGCGCGACATCAGCGCCGCCTCGGTCGTCGCCATGCTACGGTCGGGGAAGGTCCGGCGGCTCGGCTCCATGGTGCCGATCAATTCAGTACCGCGGCGTACGGTAAAATGACCGATAAGATCCTGATAGTTCGGACCGTTGCGATTGAGGATGCCGTCGAACGTCAAACGGTACTTGGCGATGTCGATGCTGCCGCCTTGTTTGACCTCGGCAAGGTGTTCGCTGCCCCAGGCGGTGACGCTGACGATGCCCAACAGCGTGACGCCGATACCGAAATGCGCAAATGCCGTGCCCCAGGCAGAGCGCGGCAGGCCGATCGCGCGCGACAGCGACGCGCGGGGCGGCAGGCGCAAAACCATCGTGCGTTCGACGATGTCCGTCACCGCGCCGGCCATGACAAAGACGGCGATGCCGACGCCGAACGGCGCCAGCACCGGCCCACCTCGGACCGCGGCAAACGCCGCCGCCATCGCGACAGCGGCGAGCACCGCCGCCGCCAACAGGCGCTGCGCAGCGCCAACGAGATCGCCACGTTTCCAGCCCATCAGCGGTCCGAACGGCATTGCGATCGTCAGCGGAATGAACAGCGGACCGAAGGTCGCGTCAAAGAAGGGAGGCCCTACTGAAATCTTCTCCTTGGTCAGCGCATCCAGCGCCAGCGGATAGAGCGTGCCTATCAGCACCGTGGCGCACGCGGTGACCAGGAACAGATTGTTGAACACGAGCGCGCCTTCCCGCGAAATCGGCGCGAACAGCCCGCCCTGCTTGAGCAGGGGCGCACGCCACGCAAACAACGACAGCGCTCCGCCAATGAAAACGACCAGGATACCGAGGATGAAAATGCCGCGCGACGGATCGGTGGCGAAGGCGTGTACCGAAGTGAGCACGCCCGAGCGCACAAGAAAAGTTCCCATCAGCGACAGCGAAAACGCGAGAATGGCGAGCAGGACGGTCCAGACTTTGAGCGCTTCGCGCTTTTCCATCACCACCGCGGAGTGCAGCAAGGCGGTGCCGGCGAGCCACGGCATCAAGGACGCGTTCTCGACCGGATCCCAGAACCAGAAGCCGCCCCAGCCCAGTTCGTAATAGGACCAGTATGATCCGCCGGCGATGCCAAGCGTCAGGCACATCCAGGCAACGAGTACCCAAGGCCGTACCCAGCGCGCCCAGGCCGCGTCGATCCGGCCCTCCAGCAGGGCGGCGATCGCGAAGGAAAACGTGATCGAGAAGCCGACATAGCCGAGGTAGAGCATCGGCGGGTGGAACGCGAGACCGGGGTCTTGCAGAATTGGATTGAGGTCGCGGCCCTCGAACGGCGCACTGGGGATGCGCAGAAACGGGTTCGAGGTGGTGAGAATGAACAGCTCGAATGCGGCCGCGATCCAGGCTTGCACGCCGAGCGCGTTGGCCTTCAACGCCGTCGGCAGGTTGGTTCCGAACACCGCCACGAGCGCCCCGAAGAACACCAGGATGGAAACCCACAGCATCATGGAACCTTCGTGGTTTCCCCAGACGCTGGTGAGGCGGTAAATCAGCGGCATCGTGGTGTTCGAGTTCTCGTAAACGTTGAACACCGAGAAGTCGGACGTCACGTAGCATTCGGCCAGCGCCAGGAAGGAGATCGCCACGAGGACGAACTGGGCGAGCGCCGCCGGCACAGCCATGTTCATGAGGCGCGGATCGTTGCTGCGCGCGCCGACAATCGGCATGGTGCCCTGGATCAGGGCGACGCCCAGAGCCAGCATCAAGGCATAATGACCGAGCTCTGGGATCACTTGCTGACTCCGGGGTTTGGCAACGAGGCGCGCTCCTCGTACTCGTCCTTCCAGTGACCCGATTTCTTCAAGGCCTCGACGACCTCCTTAGGCATGTAGGTCGCGTCGTGTTTGGCGAGGATCGTATCAGCGTCGAAACTGCCGGAAGGGTCAAGCGTGCCTTCGGCCACCACCCCCTGCCCTTCTCGGAACAAGTCGGGCAACACGCCATCGTACTTGACCGGAATCTCGCTCTTACCATCGGTCACTTCGAAACTGACCCGCAGGCCATCAGTGCGCACAAGACTACCGGTCTTGACCAGGCCACCAAGGCGTATCCGCGTGCCCGGACCGATGTGCTTGGCCACCACATCGCTCGGCGAAGCGAAAAAAGCGATCGAGCCGCGGAATGCGTTGAGCATCAGGGCAACCGCCACCGCCAGCACGCCAAGCGCGCTGCCGATCAGAACCAGGCGTCGCTGCTTGCGGGTCATCGGCGAGGTGTCCGGCGTGTCATGCGTTATCAACCTTGGAGTCCGAGAGTCTTGGCGAGGTCGTCGACGCGCTTGAGCTGTTCGGGGTGCTGACCGAGTGCGCGCCTGGCGTCCGCGACAGCGCCTTTGGCTTTCTGCTGATCGCCGAGCACCACATAGGCGCGAACAAGCCGCAGCCAGCCTTCGACATCGCTGCCGTCAGCGTGCAGACGGTCGGCTAGCTTGGTCACCATGCCGCGCACCATTTGCTCACGCTGCGCCGCGGGCATGCCTTCGACGGACGCCATCTGCTCTGCGGTCGGCCCGGATTCCGCCGCTGGAGCCGGAACCGGCTGACCGGTGACTCGCGCGAGCGCCTGACGCACGAAACCAACCCAGGGCGCGTTCGGCGGCGCGTCCTTTAGCAAGGAGCGCCATTTCTCCGCAGCCGCTTCGCGGTTACCGTCCTGCTCGTCGGCGAGGCCGAGGAAATAACGGGCCTTCGAGTCCTTGGCATCGAGCGCTACTGCGCGGACGAAAAGCTTCTTGGCCTCATCCGTCACAACACCATTGGCGGCGGCGGCGAGCGCCTCGCCAAGATCGGAATCGCGCGTTGCGCTTTCGCCATTGAGTGCAAGCGACTTGCGCAACGCCATCACCGCGTCGTCATAACGGCCGAGCCGCATATATATCGGCGCGATGACCTGCCAGCCGGCGCCGTCATTGGGGTTCTTCGCAAGGTGCTCCTCGACCTGGCCTATGAGCCCAGCGATCGACTGATGGTCCGGCGGCACCTGTGTCCGCGCAAAGGCCGGCTGGCCGGGAATGTTCGGCGACCCGAGCGTGGCATAGAGCGCGACCGGGAGGAACAACAGGACGACCAAGGCGATGACCGCCGCGACGCGCCGGTGCCACAGTGGCTGGGGCGGAGGCGGTGCCGGCTGCGCATCCGCGGCGGCCAGGAGCCGGCGGGAAACTTCGATTCGCGCCGCTTCAGCTTCGGACTCGCCTACCAAGCCGGCCACCCGGTCACGGGCAATTTCGGCCAACTGATCCTGATAGACCAGGACATCGCCGCCGACCTGTCCCGTACCACGCGGCTTGCGTGTCAGAGGCCATAGAACGGCGACAACGGCCGCAGCGCTCATCAATGCGAAAATGATCCAGAGCATCTGGGACTATGTCGTCATCCGTTCGGGGCCCGCCAAGGTCCGTCGGGCTCGCAGGGTAGCAGCGGCTACCCCAACCGCGGGTCGCGGCGGCGCCGCGTGGTTACATCACGGCGTGAATACGGCCGCAATGGGAACGTCGGCGCGGCAATTACGCACTGCAGCAGGCCGCCAATCGCCGGACGCGGCGTTGCGGTGGCGCGACTCACGCCCGGGCGGCCCGACGATCGGCCGGACCGCCCTGCAGCGCCACATCGACGGCTTTGGCTAATAGCGCGGCATAGTCAGGACCGAACACCGTTCGGCAAAAGCGCACTGCGGCATCGAGTTGCGAGTGGCGAAACGGCCGCTCGCCCTCACCGGCATGACGCAGCGCATCGAGCAGAATTCTGGTCCCGGTTTCCAGATATTGGGCGATCTCGGAATAGGTCCGCAGCGTTACTTCGCTGACCGCGAGCTCGCCAGCATAGTGCCGGCACGCACAGAGCAGTTCCACCCGGGTCTCGACTTCGTGAACGTCGATAGCATCGACCAGCGAGCCTGCCACGATCTCTTTGGCAGGACGCGGGCGCAGCAAGCGGCGGACCCGGCCCGGGGTCGTCTCGATCTCGGCCGTCAGCATATTTGCAACCGCGCTTCGGATCGAAGCCAATCGCCGGCTCCACGGAGAATCGGCGGAAAGATCCATTTCGGTGCGCATGCCGCGCGCCCCATCATGGATGGTCTTGAGCAGCGCGCCGACCGGCCGGCCAAGCTTCAGTTCTGACCGCAATTCGCTCACCGCAAATTCCATGTCACTGAGCACGATCTTGACGGCCACGGCATAGGGTGTGGCGGCAATCTTGGCTGTTTCATCGGTTTCGGCCGCGTATGTGGCAAGACGAAGCAACTGCCACGGCGCGGCCATTCGGTTTGAGGCGATAATTAAGCCATAGAGCACGATGTCGGAGCGTTGCGACGGCGCGGATGCGGAAGATCTCTCGGCCGAGATGCTGTCGAACAAGGCTTTCACCTGGTGGGCGTGCTCGATTTCGAACATCCGGAACTGGTCGGGCAGCCGCCGCGCCACATCGCCGAGCACGTCGCGGAGCGCAAGGATGCGCGCGATCGTCGTTACATCGTCGACGGCCCGCGGCGAACCAACCTGCACGGAAAAACGCCGGCGGGCTTTTTCGTCCGACTGCAATGCCGCGACTGCGGCGTTCATGTGCTGGATCGCACGGTCATGCAGTGCACGAGTCATTTGTTCGACTTTGACGCCGTCACCTGCAAGCAGAGCGCGATTGATGTCGTCGCTGAAGGCGTTTGCCTCCGCGGACATCAGATCGCGGCAGATCCACTGCCAAATCGGCTCGATCGAAATGCGGGCGATCCTACCCAGGCGCTTATGATCCGCAGGACCGTCGGTCAGAAACGGCTCCAACGGCATGAAGAAGCGGCGTGCGGCATCGCCGATCCGCGGCACCGGCTGCGCGCCGCCCCGGATCATCTGCCGCAGCTCCTGGAGTACCAGTTCGCTGCCGGCAATGTCCTCGTCACGCAACAGGGACAGCTCGAGCTCCGCGACCAGCATCGCTCGGGCTGCCGGCGACAGGGCTTGCAGGTATTCCCGCAGCCGTACGATGGATGACCCATCTATTGTCATCAATACACCGCTGGCCGGACCGCACCATGCGTCTTGTAGCTGCCCGCCGCTTAAGAAGCCGTTACGTAAACCTTCGCTAATTCAACGACGTAGGTCCCTTTTCCGGCACCGTTGAGAGGCTGGCCAAGCTATTGGGCCGGTTCGCCGGCCGAATTTGAGCGGAACGCTCGCTGATGCCCGCCGACCCACCGTTCCGTGGGCAAAAGCCCCAGCGCGAGCTTTGCCCCTGGTCCATCGCCTGATCAGCGAATTTGCCGCGGCGCGTTACCGCATCTTGGCGGCAGTTCCATTGCCGGAGAAGTGCCCACTGGCTAAGCTTGCGACGATCCAGCCCGAAGAGTTTCGCGAGCCGATCAAGCCGCGCGCTGCTCGCTGCCCGCGACCACGATATAATGAGGACTCATGCGCTTCCCCCTGCTTCGAGACACCGTTCAATTGGCCGTCACGCTGGCGCTGGCCGGCGGACTGGCGCTCGCAGCACCAGCCGCGCGCGCGCAGAATTATCCCAGCCATGTCGTCAAGATCGTGGTGCCGTTCCCGGCCGGCGGCACCGCCGACGTGATGCCGCGCATCGTCGCCGACTGGTTGTCGCGCAAGTGGGGCCAGTCAGTGATCATCGAGAACCGCGCTGGCGCCGGGGGCAATGTCGGTGCCGAGGTCGTCGCCAAAGCTGATCCAGACGGTTACACCCTGCTATCGGCGCCGCCGCCGCCGCTGGTGATCAACCAGAATCTCTACCCGCACCTTGACTTCGACCCGCTGCAATTCGTGCCGATCGTCGTGCTCGGCCGCGTGTCAAACGCGCTCGTGGTCAACCCCGCCAAGATCAAGGCTGATACCGTCAAAGATTTCATCGCCTACGCGAAGGCGAATTCCGGCAAGGTCACCACTGCGACCCAGGGTAACGGCACCACCTCGCACCTGACGTCCGAGCTATTTCAGCTGATGGCGAACGTCAAATTGCAGAACGTACCGTATCGCGGCTCGGCGCCGGCGCTTAACGATCTGGTTTCCGGCAGCGTCGATACGATGTTCGACAATCTCGGCGTATCCATGCAGTTCGTGAAGGCGGGCAAGCTGAAGCTCATTGCGGTCGCGGCGCCCGAGCGCATCAAATCGCTGCCGAACGTGCCGACCATCGCGGAAACGCTTCCGGGCTTTGCTTCCGTGACCTGGTTTGCGCTCGCCGCTCCGCCCAAAACGCCCTCGGCGATCGTCGACAAGATCAATGCCGGCGTAAACGAGGCACTCCACGATCCAAAGGTTCAGGCGCGTTTTGCCACACTGTCGGCCGAACCGGCCGGCGGCACACCGCAAGCAACCGCCGCCTATTTCCGCGACGAAGTCGAACGCTGGAAGAAGGTCATCGTTTCCGCCCACGTGACGCTGGAATAGCGACGCCATGCCTGCGAATGGGCGGCCGGCGCTTGCCTCTCGGAAGGCGTCTATGCCGATCGGCGGCATCATTGCCGCCGCGATATTCCTCAGCTCGGCCGTTCCCGCGGCGGCGCAGACTTATCCGGCCCGGCCCGTCAAACTGGTTGTCGGCTTTCTTGCCGGCGGGCCAACCGACATCCCGGCGCGTTTCATCGCTGACCGCTTGAGCACGCGGCTCGGCCAGAAAGTCTATGTCGAGAACAAGCCGGGCGCCGGGGGCATGATCGCGCTCAACGACGTGCTGGCTCAGCCGGCGGACGGCTACAGCCTGTCATTTTGCACGTATTTCGACGCGATCAACACCCTGCTTTACAAAAACGTGTCGTACAAGCTCGCCGACATAGCACCAATCACGCTGGTGTCGAAATATTATTACCTGATGGCGCTCGCCAAATCGGTCCCGGTCGATACATTCAAAGAATTGGTGAGCTACGCGAAGGCGCATCCCGGCGACATCCTCTACGGCACTGTCGGCGCCGGTTCGACACAGGAACTGGTCGCGCACGAATTGGAAAAGACCGCCGGCATCCGCATGACCAAGGTGCCGTTCAAGGGCGCCAACGAGATCACCCAGGAAATGCTGGCTGGGCGCGTGCACTTCCAGGTCGGTCCACCGATCGCCATCGGATCGTTCTATCAGAGCGGCAAACTCAAGGTGCTGGCGACCACGAGCCCGCAGCGCCTCAAAAGCTTTCCCGATATTCCGGCCCTGACGGAACTCGGCTACCCGCTGACGCCTTACGGCTGGCTCGGCGTGTGCGCCAAAGCCGGCACGCCGAAGCCGATCGTCGATTTGCTCAATCGGCACATCGTCTCGATCGTGCAGTCGGACGAATACCAGCGTTTTCTGGAAAAGGCGGGCAATATTCCAGTCTCCGATACACCCGAAGAATTCGGCAAAGTGATCGCCGACACCGTCAACGACGCCGCGCCGTTTATCCGCGAATTTCACATGCAGATTCAGTAAATGAAACACAGCACCGATCGGATTCTCACCACGCATGCCGGCAGCTTGCCGCGCCCGGCGGACCTGCTTGCACTCGTCGAGCGCGACGGCGGCAAAGCCTTGGATGAACCCGGCACCGCGACGCAGTTGCGCGGCGCCGTCGCCGACATCGTGCAAAAACAGGTCGAGCTCGGCATCGACGTCGTCGATGACGGCGAATACGGCAAGCCGAGCTTCGTCAGCTACATCAATGAGCGGCTCGGCGGGTACGAACTCGACACCGCCGCCGGCCCGCGCAATCAATGGGCGACATCGCGCGAGGGGCTGTCATTTCCTGAATTCTACGCGCAGACGCACGCCGCCTCGCGCCATGCGCACATGGTCTGCACCGGGCCGATCACCTACAAGGGGCACACCCGGCTCAAGCGCGACATCGACAATTTCAAGGCTGCACTCGGCAGCGTCAAAGTCGAAGAAGCCTTCATGCCGGCGATCTCGCCATCGAATATCGAAGACTGGCAGCGTAACGCCTTCTATAAGACGCAGGAGGAGTACATCTTCGCCATCGCCGACGCGATGCGCGAGGAATACCGCGCTATCGTCGACGCCGGACTGCTGCTGCAAATCGACGACCCCCGGCTTGTCACTTATTACATCATCCATCCCGAAACGAGCATCGCCGATTGCCGCCGCTGGGCGGACGTCCGGGTCGAGGCGCTCAATCATGCGCTGCGCGACATCCCACCGGAAAAAGTCCGCTTCCATACCTGCTACGGCATCAATATGGGACCGCGCATCCACGACATGGAGCTGAAAGACATCGTCGATATTCTTCTGAAAATTCGCGCCGGCGCCTATTCACTTGAGGCCGCCAATCCGCGCCACGAGCACGAATGGAAAGTCTGGAAAACCGCGAAGCTTCCGGACGGAAAAATACTGATTCCCGGCGTGATCTCGCACTCAACTGTTTTGGTTGAGCACCCCGAACTCGTCGCCGAACGTATCGTGCGCTACGCAAACGTAATTGGCCGCGAAAACGTCATCGCCGGCACGGATTGCGGCTTTGCGACCTTCGCTGGCTCCAAGGAAATCCACCCCTCGATCGTCTGGGCGAAGTTCAAGGCCATGGCCGATGGCGCACGCATCGCGTCGAGGGAGCTTTGGGGCTAGCCGTACCTCGCATTTCGCGGCAGTGAGCGTTGTTTAACGTCCGCTTGCTCGCCCAATGAGATTGTTGTCCTGCGCGAAATAATAGTAACTGTGCGGCTCGCACTTCCTTCTTGCAGGAGGCCTGAAGATATTCGTAATCTCCTGGACATCATCCAGAGTCCTCGAACGCGGCGTAATCAATGCCTCTCACACTAGATGCGCCCATAGAGGCGATTCCGAGTCCGACGGGAGTCGGATTGGCGGTATCCAAGCAAAAGAAACGCTGGGGACCCATCATCTTCCTTGGCTGCGTCGGCACGGCGACGCTTGTGTTTTGCCCCATTTATCTCTGGCTTGATCATGGCCTCACCAAGGGCGAGATTATTTTCTTCGCGTTCTATGCGCTGGCTAGCTCTTTTGCCATCACGCTCGGCTATCATCGGCTTTTTTCACACGCGTCATTTAGGGCGGTTTGGCCGATTCGCCTGGCGGTCCTTATTTTCGGCGGAGCGGCGTTCGAGCAGTCCGCGATGCGCTGGTCGGCGCTTCATCGCCGGCATCATCGCTATACCGACACGGATCGCGATCCGTACAATATTAAGCGCGGATTTTTTTACGCGCACGTCGGGTGGATTCTTTTCGACAAACCCGTTGTCGATTATTCAACCGTCCGCGATCTCGCAAGGGATCCGCTGATCCTGCACCAGCACCGGCACTACAAACTCTGGTCGCACCTATTCGGGCTTGTCGTACCGCTTCTTATCGGGGCCTGGATCGGAGGATGGACCTATGCAATTTTATTTCCTGTGGCGGCTCGGATTTTTATCGTCCTGAATGGCGCATTCTTCATCAATTCAGCTGCGCACACCTTCGGCGATCAACCTTTTGATCCAAGCGTTTCCGCACGCGACCATTGGCTTGCCGTGATTCTCACCAATGGTGAAGGCTTTCACAATTTTCACCATCGCTTCCCGCGTGACTACCGCAACGGAGTTCGCTGGTACCATTGGGACCCGACGAAATGGCTGATCTGGCTTCTTTCGCGTGTGAGATTGACTTCGGCACTCAATCGAACGCCCGTCGAGATGATAGGCCGAGCGATGAACCGGCAGCATTCGGCATGACCACATAAGGTCGGCGCCAATGCGCTTGGCGGAGAGATGAGCGGCTCACCCGGCCGGCAGCACCAGCTCCGCGCGCAGGCCGCCGATCGGCGCGGTGCCAAGCGTCAGAGCGCCGCTGTAAAGGTTGGCCAATTCAACCACAATGGAGAGGCCGAGGCCCGAGCCGGGCTTGGTTTCGTCGAGCCGTTGGCCGCGCAATGCCGCCTGCTCGCGCTCGACGGGTGAAAGGCCGGGCCCGTCATCATCGACAATGATGCGGACACGCGGTTTGGCGCCACCTTCCGCGCCGTCGCCTTTTGGCGTGTGCTGGCCCTTGCCGGTACCATCCACGCCACCATCGGCGGTCACTTCGATGGCAACGCGCGACTGCGCCCACTTGCAGCCGTTGTCGACCAGATTGCCGATCATTTCTTCGAGGTCCTGCTGCTCACCGCGGAAGAAGACGTGCTCGGGAACATCGACCGCGATGGCGATGTCACGATCGCGATGGAGCTTCTCCATGGTGCGCGCGAGCGCGGTAACCACCGGCGGAACGTCGGTCAGCGTACCAACGACGGTCAAGCGGGCGGCAAGCCGCGCGCGTTCGAGTTGGCGCGACACCTGATCGCGCATGATCTCAGCCTGCTCGCGCACTTTCTTGGCCAGCGGGTCTTCACCGCGCGCCGCCGCTTCGTTGACGATGACTGAAAGCGGAGTTTTAAGCGCGTGCGCCAGATTGCCGACATGCATGCGCGCGCGCTCGACGATCTCCCGGTTGGCGTCGATCAGTGCGTTGGTCTCGCGCGCCAGCGGCGCAATCTCGACCGGAAACCGTCCCTCCAGTCGCTCGGCACGTCCGGAGCGGATCGCCGCGAGGCGCTGGGAGATGCGGGTGAGCGGCGCGAGGCCGAAGCGCACCTGCAGAGCCGTCGTCAGCAGCAGCGCCAGAGTCAGCGCCGCGAAAGTGGCACCGATGACGTGATTGAAGCTGCGCGTTTCGTCGTCGATTTCGGAGGCGTCGCCCGCCACTTCGATCAGGTAGCGGCCTTCGTCGCCCAGGTCGATGTTGCGCTCGACCAGCCGAAGGTTCTGACTCTCGGGTCCCTGCGCATAGCCCTGACGATACTCGGCGTCCGCGGCCGATGACCCGCCGTCAAGATGCGGCAGCGCCGAGTCCCAAAGCGATCGCGATGAGCGCACTTGCGGCGTCTTCGCATCGAGCCGCGTGACCTGCCAGTACCATCCCGACAACGGCAGCTCGAACAGCGGTTCGCCAATCGACTGCGGAAACTTGTCGCCGCCTCCGTTCTCCTCGGGCGACGCGACGTCGGCCACCAGCGTGCGCAGATAGACATCAAGGCGCCGGTCGAACGCGCGCTCGACCGCATGGCGGTAGAGCGTGGACAATGCAACGCCGGTTACGATGAGGATGATCAGCGTCCAGCCGGCCGCCCAGATGAACAGGCGCAGCGCTAGCGAGTTAGCGCGCATCGGGCGGCGTGAGCAGATAGCCGAGACCCCGCACCGTCTGGATCACGTCGACGCCGAGCTTCCTGCGGATGCGGCCGACGAAGACTTCAATGGTGTTGGAGTCGCGGTCAAAATCCTGGTCGTACAGGTGTTCGACGAGTTCCGTGCGCGACACAACGCGCCCGGTATGGTGCATCAGATAGGACAAAAGCCGGTATTCGTGCGACGTCAGCTTGACGGGATTGCCGTCGACCGCGACCCGCCCCGTTCTGGTATCAAGCCGCACCGTGCCGCAGGTGAACTCGCTCTTGGCGTGACCGGCAGAGCGCCGCAGCAAAGCGCGCACACGCGCCAGCACCTCTTCAAGATGAAATGGCTTGGCCACATAATCGTCGGCTCCCGCGTCAAAACCCTGGACCTTGTCGCTCCAGCGGTCGCGCGCGGTCAGAATGAGCACCGGCATCGTGCGCCCGGCGCGACGCCAGCCTTCCAGCACCGAAATGCCGTCCATCTTCGGCAACCCGATATCGAGGATAATGGCGTCATACGGCTCGCTGTCGCCGAGGTAGTGCCCCTCCTCGCCGTCGAACGCGCGGTCGACGACATAGCCGGCATCGGTCAGCGCGGTCGAAAGCTGCCGATTGAGGTCGGGATCGTCCTCGATCACAAGCAGGCGCAATGAAAATAGCTCCTCAGCGGTTGCCGACGACGGTACCTTTGACGGCGTCGACCGTCAGCCGTCCCACTTTGCCATCGCGCGCCAGCACTGTCAGCACGTAGACCAGTTCGTCCTTGTCCCGGCACAACCGCGCTCGCACCACAGCGCCTGGCATCCGTTTTTTAGCCGAGCGTATCGCGGCAGCGAGATGAATGACCTTACCGCTTTCATTGGCGACCCGGCGCTCCTGATGATTGAGACACGCAAAGCCGACCTCAGGCTTTGGATGCGGTGGGCGCACAGGCCCACCCGCGTGCGCCGGTACCAACAGAGGTACGATCAGCGCCACAATGGCCATTCGCCCGATGCTATGCATGATTCGACCTGACGTCGTGTATTGAACAGTGCCCGAACGGCTGTTTTGAGGCAAGTTGGCGGGCCTCAACCTACGTAGTCGCGCCGCCAAAAGATGTAAGAGGAGCGGAGATGATTGTTAACGGCAATCCGGCCCGCATCGCGGCGCTTTGTCTGTTCGGTGCGCTGGCCGCTGCGGCCGGCCCTTCGCCGGCAAACGCCATGGTCGGCGGTGCAGTACCGGCCGCCGGAGGCGCCGGGCGTTCGGTGGTCATGATTCTCGGCTCCCACGGAACTGCCTGCACCGCAACCGCGATTGCACGCGATCTCCTGCTCACTGCCGCGCATTGCGTTCAGCCGGGCTCCGATTACAAGCTAGCCGACCTCTGGAGCGCCAAGACACCTCAGCTCAAGAACATCGCGCGCATCGAACGCGATCCGCAATTCGACCTCAGAGTATTGTTGGCCCACCTCGCCACCGCCGACGTCGCGCTAGTCAAGCTCGCCGAGCCCTTGCCGGACAAAATCCCGACCGCGCAGCTCGACGATGCGACCTCGCCTGCGGCCCCAGGAGACAGATTCATTGTGGCCGGTTATGGCGTCACCGTGCGCGGCGATGGCCGCACCGGCGGCACCGTGCGCGCCGCAACTCTGATCGCAACCGGTACGCCTAATACGCTGCAACTGCGGCTGTTCGATCCGCGCACCAAGGGCGAAACCGCGGGTCTCGGCGCCTGCGCGGGCGATTCCGGCGCGCCGGCGTTTCGCGATCGCGACGGTACGTTCGCGATCGTCGGTGTGGTGAGCTGGTCAACGGGACCTAAACTCACCAGCGGATGCGGCGGCCTCACCGGCATCACGCCGCTCATCCGCTATCGATCCTGGATCATTTCGGCGGCGCGGGCACTGGGCTCGCCGCTGACTGCCCAACCGTAAGCGCCCCATCGCACTGCTTGGACAGTCGCCTCGCGCGAATGGTATGGCAATCCACATGAAGCGAAGCGACAGCAGAATCCTCACCACACACACCGGCAGCCTGCCGCGGCCGTCCGATCTGGTCGAGGCGCTCAACGCCAAGGAGCTCGGCAGGAACTATGACGCGCACGCGCTCGCTGAACGGGTGCGGCGCGCCATCGCCGAAATCGTAGCGCGGCAAACCGCGACCGGACTCGACATCATCAACGACGGCGAGCACAGCAAAGTGAGCTGGATGGCGTATGCGCGTGAGCGGCTCTCTGGGCTCGAAGAGATCGACAGCCCGGTCCGCTTTCGCGGCGCCACGCGCGACTCGCTCGCCTTCCCCGGCGCCTACGAGGACATGCGGGTGATGTTTGCGGCGCGATCGTCCGCGATCGTGGCCAAACGAACGGTACGACCGAAGGCATGGGTGTGCAGCGGCCCCATCGCCTATGTGGGCCAGAAGGAACTGCGCATCGACATCGAAAACCTGAAAGCGGCCCTCAAAGACGCGAAGGCGGAGGATGCCTTCCTCACCGCGATCTCACCGTCGAATTTGGAGCTGTATTACGAAAATCAGTACTACCGCAGCGGCGAGGAGTATCTGACCGCGCTGGCCGACGCGATGCGTGTCGAATACCAGGCCATCGTCGATGCCGGTTTCGTGCTGCAGATCGACGACCCGCGGATGGCGACGCACTATAACCGCACGCCCGATGCCTCTGTCGAGGACTGCCGAAAGTTCATGGCGCTGCGGATCGAGGCACTCAATTACGCGCTACGCGGCATCCCGCCGGAGCGGATTCGTTTCCACACCTGCTATAGCGTCAACATCGCGCCGCGCGTGTTCGATTTTGAGCTGAGGCATTTCATCGATCTGTTGCTGCAAGTGCACGCCGGCGCCTACGTGTTTGAAGCCGCCAATCCGCGCCATGAGCACGAATGGGAGCTGTGGCGCGACACCAAGCTGCCGGACGACAAGATTCTGATTCCGGGCGTGGTCTCTCACTGCATCCATCTGGTCGAGCACCCCGAACTGGTGGCGCAGCGGCTCAACCGCTTCGCCAGCGCGGTCGGACGCGAGCGCGTCATCGCCGGCACCGACTGCGGCTTCGGCACGTCGGGCGCCGGCGACGAAGTGCATCCCGATGTCGCCTGGGCAAAGCTGCGGGCTTTGGTCGAAGGTGCAGCGATTGCGAGCGCGAAATTGTGGGCATAGATCAGGGGCGCGCCCACAGGCGGTCGCTCGCTTCCCTCGCACCGGCGACGAGCGCACCAAGTTTGAGAAAAGCAATCTCTGGATCGAGCTTGCCGGAGCCGGCCGCGGTGCCGAAACCGCAGTCGGTGCCGGCGATAACACGCTCGCGCCCAACCACGCCGGCGAAGCGAATGATGCGCTCAGCGACCAGCGCCGGATGTTCGACGTAATTGGTCGAGGTGTCGATCACGCCCGGCAGCAACACCTGATCTTGTGGAAGCTTGACGTCCTCCCAAACCGCCCACTCGTGGGCATGGCGCGGATTAGCGGCTTCAAGCACCAGGCCCTGAACCTTTGCACCAAGCACGATCTTGACGATCTTGCGGAAATCGATGTCGTGGGTATGCGGCCCCTCATAGTTGCCCCAGCAGACGTGCATGCGCACCATGTTCGCCGGCACCTTGGCGAGCGCGTGATTGAGGACATCGACGTGGAATGCGGTGCGCTTGAGAAACTCGGCCTCGCTCAAATCCTGGAAGCCGGTGTGCCGTGACATGGCGAGGTCGGGGCAATCGATCTGCAGGAGAAAACCGGCGTCCGTGATTGCCGCATATTCCTCCTGCATCGCGTCGGCGATGGCCTCGATATAGGCCTCGTGCGACGCGTAATACCGATTAGGCAAAAAGCTCGCGACCACGCCAGGCGACGCGGCGTTGAGAAACGCTTCGACCGGTTTTGCCGCGTCGACGGCCGTGCGCATGTTGGCGAGATCGCGCGCGAGCGCTTCTCGATTCTGAACCTTGATCGGGCCGACGCAGGTGACTCGCTTGAAGCGCTGCCCACCGGTGAACTGCGCCATTTTCTTACGAAACTCCGGAAAGGCCGCGACGTCGAGGTGCGGCTTCGGCGGGCCAGGGGTCCCCTCGTCGGAAAACCCGCTAAGCCGGTCATGCACATAGGTCGCGTAGCTGATTTTGCTGGTTTCGCCATCGCTGACGACGTCGATTCCGATCTCGGTCTGTCGCTTGACGATATCGAGGACCGCTTGCCGGATCGTACGGTCGAATTCCGCGGGGTCGTAGTCGCCCCGGCCCTCACGCGCATCGAGAAGCCGCACCACCGCCTCGGTGCGCGGCAGGCTGCCGACATGGGTGGTCAGGATCCGCTGCTCGCTTGTCTTCATGACTGCTCGCTGTTGCCTTTAGACCTGATGGCTGATCCGCCGCTCGCCCGCATGCAGCAGCGCGTTGATCGCGACCGCAAACAGAAACAACAGCAGCGTCAGCGCGAAGATGTCGACAACGTTGTGCCGTTCCGTCGCCCGGATCAAGGCATAGCCGATGCCCGAGGATGAGGCGAACAGTTCGCCGATCAGGATGCCGAGCAGCGTCACGGCGATGCCGATGCGGACGCCGGAAAGAATTTCGGGAATGGCCGCCGGCGCCAGCACGGTCGTGATCGTCGCCCATGGCGACAGCCGCAGCGCCTTGGCCGTCCGCCGGTGGACCGGCGCAACGTTGCGCACCGCGTTCATGGTGAAAATGGCCACCGGAAAAATCCCATGAATGACCCCGAATGCGATCTGCGCGGCCGGGCTCAGCCCAAAGATCAAGAGAATGATCGGGTAAAGCGTGATCTTCGGTATTGAATACACCGTGCTGAGGATCGGATCGGCGACCTCGGCGGCGAAGCGGCTCAACCCGACGACGAGGCCGAAAACGAGCCCGCCCGCAATTCCGATGGCGCACGCATAGGCGAAGGCCGCGCCGGTACTCGCCGCGTCGTGCCAGAAATCCTCCGTTCGCAATAATGCAGCGGCGCGCATAAGGGTGCCGATCGGAGCCGAGACCACGTCCGGTCCGACCAGCACGTAGAGCAACTGCCAGCAGACAAGGAAACCTGCCACCAGCAGCACCGCATCGTAGTGCTGCGGCTTCATTGCCGGCCGAAGCGGTGATGCAGACGCTTCTCCCACCGCGACAGCGCACCATTGACCGCCGTCACCAGCAGCAGCAACAGCAACAGCATGCCGTACATCGTTTTGTTGTCGAAATCCTGATACCCGAACGCGATCCGCTTGCCGATGCCCGCCGTCGCCAGAATGAATTCGCCGGCAACAATTCCGATGACCGAATAGGCAACCGCAAGCTTGATGCCGGTGACAAGGTGCGGCGCTGCCGCCGGCAGCCGCATCAGCAGCAGCCGGCGGATCGGGTCGAGCCGCATGACGCTTGCGGTGCGGCCGATGACGCGCGGCACGCGATCGAGTCCAATCATCGTATTCACGATCATCGCCACGATGCCGAACATCGCCCCCATCGCGATCAGCGCGGTACGGCCGACGCCGAACGCGACGATGAGCAGCGGGTAAAAGATAAAGACCGGCACGGCGTAGTAGGCCGACAGCAGCGGCTCGAACACCCTGCGCGCGCGGGGCAACGCGTGCAGCATCGCGCCGAGCCAGAAGCCCAGCACGACCGACACCACGATCGCCGCGAGCGTGTTGAGAATGGTGAACGCGATATCGGCATTGGCGCGGCCACTCTTGAGGATCTGCCACAAGGCGACGAGCATCTCGCTCGGCGGGATCATCGTCGCGCTCGGAATCGTTCCGACCCGGCACAGGATTTCCAGCGCCACGAATGCGCCGGCAACAAGCGCCGCGCGCGTCACTCCCACTTTGGTCACGCGCAGCGGGATGCTCCGGCTCCTGGTGTGCTGGGGCGCAATTGCAGGCCCAGGCCCGTCACAGCGGCTTCTGCAAATCCTTGGGCAAAAACTCCTGATCGATCATCGCATTCCAATCGACCGGTTTGTCGACATCGCCGACGAGCTGCAACCCTTCCGACATCTTGGCGAGGCCCGCTTTTTCAAAATCGCCGCGCGTCCATTCGCCGTCATAGCCAAAATATTTGGGAAAATAGGTCGCCACTTTCTGCGGATCCTCGCGCCAGACCTTGGCGTAGATACGCATCGCCTCGTCGCGGTTCTGATAGATGAAATTCACCGCCCGCAGCCGCACGGCGATCAATTTGCGCAGCAACTCCGGATTCTTCTTGGCAAAATCGCGCGTCGTGATGCCGACGAGCCAGGTCATGCGCGGGATCAGGTCGGCGAAATGCATGATGACGCGGAATTTCTCGGGCTGCAGCGTCAGGATTGGATCGATCAGCGGTGCGGCCTGGATGGCGCCCGTCTCGAGCGCTGTCAGCCCAGGCCCAAAGCCGCCCGTTGCCACCGTCTCGACCTTACCGGTGAGATTCGATTCCTTGAGCGCCAGATGCAACAGCACGTCGCTCGTCGATTTCGGCGCCGTATAGCCGGCCTTCTTGCCGGCGAGGTCGGCCATGGTGTGAATCGATGATTTCGGGTCAGTCACCAGCGCGATCTCGCCGATGTGACTGCTCGATGAATTGACGATGACGACGTCAAGTCCGGCGCGTTTTGCCGCAATGGCCGCGGACGTAGCGACTTCACCGTACGGGAGATCGCTGGCCAGCACATTGCGGAGTGTGGTGCCGCCACCGGCGCCGGCAATGACCTGATCTATCTTGATGCCGGCATCGGTAAAATAGCCCTTCTCGATGGCGACGGCCCAGGGAAGCGTCGCCGTCACGCGCCCGTACTGGCTGATCGCGAGCTGGTAGGCCTGAGAAGCAGACGAATATATCATCGCCGGCGCGACGACCGCCGCCAGCATCAGCCATTTTTTGAGCACCAGATCCTCCCAAGGCCGGCGTTCTCGAGCGCCGCGCGCGGCGACTGCGAACCGACGCAAGGCCGATGCCGAGTATCCTGAATAGGAATTATCGGTGCAAGGGGAATGAGTTCCACAGAATGTCGCGCGTGGGCAGTGGCCCTTTCCGTTGCAATTGGCCCTGAGACCAATCGCAAACTTCGTTCACGTCAAGGATGCTTCAAGCGCAAGCGACAACTGCTCCGCAAGGACGACATGCGCTTTGCGCAATGCGGTGTCGTCCATACCCCGCTTCCTTTGCGCTTAACCGGGGCGTAGCCTGACGACAAAAGAGCTTCGTGCTCAGGGAGGATGTTGGAACATGCGCAGCGCAAGGCTGTTCGCGCTACTGTTCCTCGCCGCCGCCGGTGTCCCGGCTGCATTGGCCCAACCTTTCCCCGCCGGCGGTACGCTTACGCCAACACAAAAGTTGGGACGCGCTCTGTTCGCGCAGCATTGCATGGTTTGCCACGTGAGCACCCAGCTCACGTCGCCCGGACAATACGGCCCCAGACTCTCCGGCCAGATGTTCGGCGGCAACGCCGACATCGTCGTCGCGTTCATTACCAACGGCACGGAAAAGATGCCGAGCTTCAAATATGTATTCGATGCCCAGCAGATCCGAGCCATTGCTGACTATGTGGCGATCCTGCCGGCGCCCGCGCCCGCGGCACCGCATGCCGGCAAACCCAATCCGGGAAAACAAAGCGATGACTGAAAAGCGGGCGTATACGATCGCCGCCCTGTTCGCCGCTCTGGCGCTTGCCGTATCCGCGCCGCTCCCCGCGGCGGCGGACGTCTTGCTGCATGGCACAGTCAGTTCCGCGACCGGCGAGAAGATGGGTGGAGTCACGATCTCCGCAAAGGAAATCGGCAAGACCATCACCACCACGGTCTTTACCGATGAAACCGGTGCCTACGTATTCCCTGCCCTGCCCGAGGGCCAATACCGCGTATGGGCGCAGGCCATCGGCTTCGCCACCGCGAAGACCAAGGTCACGCTCGGCGCTGCGAAGCAGCACGACTTCTCGCTGTCGCCGATCAAGGATGCCGAGCAGCGCATCATTCAACTGCCCGGCGATTTGATCCTCGCGGGCCTCCCCGGCGATACGCGCGACGATCTGCGGATGAAGCAGATCTTCCGCAACAATTGCACGAGCTGCCACACGCCAAGCTATACGTTGCAGCACCGCTTCGACGAAGCCGGCTGGAACGCCGTCATCGGCGCCATGAAGTCGATCAACGTCTATGGCTTCTACCGGCCAAGCGCACCGCTCAATCCGGTGCTGAATTTCCATCAGAAAGAACTGGCGCATTATCTCGCCAAGGCGCGCGGCCCGGACGACAGCACGTTCCGGATCACCACGCGGCCGCGGCCCTCGGGCGAGGCCGCGCGCGTCGTGTTCCGGGAATACGACATTCCACTCAATCCCGATCAGGAGCTGCCCGCCAAGGTATCGACCAACGACGGCAGCGACTGGACGATGGGGACGCCGTCGCGCGTCGGCTCGCTGCCTCACGATGCCGCCGCCGATTTTGACGGAAATTTGTGGTTCGCGGTGATTGCACCGACCAAACGCGGCACGGTCGGCCGCATCGACGCCAAGACCGGCGAGGTCAAGTTCTTCAGAGTGGCGGCGCAGAACGGACTGGCAGCCGACGCGCACGGACTGATCCGCGACGCCAAGGGCATGATCTGGTTCAACGTCTGGATGCCGCGCGGCGGCCTCGCGCGGATCAATCCGAAGACGGAGAAGATCGACGTGTTCCTGCCGCCGCAAGGCATGTCGCCGGTCGAGGGGCCGGTGACGATCAGCTACGACGGCCAGGGCGACATCTGGGGCACAACAATGCGCGGGGCGCTGCGGCTCGATCCCGAAACGGCGCATTTCACCGAATACAGATCGGTCACGGAGACCATGCCCAACGGCGGCATCGGCTCGTCCTACGGTATCGCCGGCACGGCAGACGGCAATGCGTGGTGGACCGAGATGGCTTTCGACACCATCGAGAAAAGCGACATCAAGACCGGCAAGACCACGGAATGGAAGCTGCCGCCTGTCGCCGAACAAGCAAAGCTCGTTAATGACGCGGACCGCAAGTTCTACGCCACGTACGGCCCGAAGGATATCGGCACGCCGTTTCCATGGTCGCAGGGCCCGCGCCGCGTCGGCATCGACCGCGATCTTGGTCTGATCTGGGTTGCGGACTCCTGGGGTGGCAACCTTCTGCGCATCGATACCAAGACCGCGGCGATGAAGTTCATTCCGTTCCCCAGCCCGGCGACCGAGCAGCCCTACCACGCTGTTCCCGACAACGATCACAACGTCTGGGCATCGATGTGGACCACGGACCAGATCGCCAAGTACGAACCGGCGACCGGCAAATGGACGCTGTTCGACCTGCCGACGCGCGGGACCGAGGTGCGCGTTATCTCGCTCCTGGAAAAACCGGACCTCAAAGAGCTGGTGTTCGCCTATGCGCGGTCCAGCAAAGTCGCGGTGATGACGTTCCGCAGCGAGGCCGACGTGAAAGCTGCCGAACAGGCGGCGGCAAAGCAATGACAAGCGCTCCCTGTCAGGGAGAGAAAGCACAACAGGAGAGGTGGACATGAAGCGTAGGGTGGCGGCGCTTGTTGTATTCTGCGTGCTTGCGGGTCTGCCGCTTGGCGCGACGGCACAGCCGGCCGGCGGCGATGGTCAGAGGCTGCTGGGCTTGCGTTTGTTCAACCAATCCTGCCGCGTCTGCCACACCAAACCGACGCTGCTGAGCGGGCTATACGGACCGGCGCTGTCGATGAATACGCTCGGCGGCAACGCCGACGCGATCCGGGCTTTCATCAGCAACGGCACCGCCCGCATGCCCGGCTTCAAATACGATTTCACCCCGGCGCAGATTGACGCCATCGTCGCCTACATCAAATCCCGTCCGGTAACCGCGCAAGCCGCGCCGGCCCCCGCCAAGTCCGGCAACGCGCCCGGCGCCGACTAGCACAGTGGAGACACTTATGCGCACGACACGCAGTCTCATTCTCGCCAATCTCACGGCGCTTGCCGCACTCGTTGCGGTCTCGCCGGCTTTCGCCGACGCGCTGCTCAGCGGCACGATCAAAGGCGCCGACGGCAAGCCGATGGGCGGCGTCACCGTCTCGGCAAAGCCCGACGGGGGAACCATCACCACCACCGTGTTCACAGACGAAGCCGGGCAGTATTTCTTTCCGGAACTGCCGGCCGGGCATTACCGGGTGTGGGCCCAGGCGCTCAGCTTCAAGACTGCTAAAGACGAAGTCGATCTGGCGGCGAACCGCAAGCAGGATTTCTCGCTCAGCCCGATGAACGATGCCGAGGCAACGTTCAAACAATTGCCCGGCAATCTTGTGCTCGACGCGCTGCCCGACAGCACGCCGGAGCAACAGCGGATGAAACGCATCGTCCGCAACGTCTGTACCGGCTGCCACACGCCGAGTTTCCCGCTGCAAAACCGCTTCGACGAAACCGGCTGGAACGCCATCATCGGCCTGATGAAGAACGTCAATGTCTACGGCACCTATCTCGGCCCCGAGCACAAGCCGTCCGGCATCCTCGAATTTCATCAGAAGGAACTTGCCGCTTACCTCGCCGCCGCGCGCGGCCCGGGCAAGAGCGACATGACCGTAAAACTCGAGCCGCGGCCGTCGGGCGAATCGGCGCGTGTCGTATTCAAGGAATATGACCTGCCGCTCGATCCCGACACCAACTTGCCGGCCGATTTTGTGCAGAACGACGGCAGCGACTGGTCGAAGGGCACGCCCTCTGTGCTGATTCCCGGATGGGGCGTGCATGACGCGTGGCTCGATCTCACCGGAAACCTCTGGTTCACGTGCAATGTGCCGAACAAGCGCACCACGATCGGCCACATCGACACCGCAACCGGCGCGGTGAAGCTGTTCCGGATCGCCGGACCGGGCGGACGTGCGGCTGGGGCGCACGGCATGACGCGCGATCCGCACGGTATTCTCTGGTTCAACGTCAACAATGGCCGCGGCGGCCTCGGCCGGCTCGACCCGGCGACGCAGAAGATCACGGTCTACTTGCCTCCGGTCGGCATGACGCAAACCGGAGGCGCCACGACGGTCGACTACGACGGCAAGGGCGACATCTGGTCGTCAGCGCCGGATGGCGCGCTGCGCTTCGACCCGGCCGCGATTAAATTCACTGAGTTCAAATCGAAGACGTTTAAGACCGCTAACGGCACCGGCATCACCTACGGCACCGCCGCGGACCGCGACGGCAACGGTTACTGGGCGGAGATGATTCTGGACACGATCGGGGTTGGCGACGGCAAGACCGGAACCGTCTCCGAGATCAAGCTCGCCCCGGTGAAGGCGCAGGAGGCGTTGCTGACGCCTGAGGAACAAAAATTCTACGCAACCTACGACCAGCCCGACTTCAACAACCCGATGCCCTGGGCCGAAGGCCCCCGCCGCATGGGCACCGACAAGAATGCCGACGTCCTGTGGATCGGAGATTCGTGGGGCGCCAATCTCGCTCGCATCGACACTCATACGAAGACGGTTACTTTCGTGCCGCTACCGGGCGAACAGCAGCCCTACCATGTGGCGGTCGACAAGAACCACGACGCGTGGACCAATCTGTGGGGCGCGGACCGCATCATGCGCTACGACCCGAGCACCGGAAACTGGACCGCGTTCGACCTGCCGACCCGCGGCGCTGAGCCGCGCTACATCTCGCTGCTCGAACGCCCCGGCCAGGACACCGAGGTCGCTCTTCCCTATTTCCGCGCCCGCAAGGTGGCGGTGATGACGTTGCGCAGCCAAGCCGAGATCGACGCTTTGAAGAAACAGTCGGCGCAATAGATTTCGCGCGGTCCAAGACGAACGATGTTATGCGGCGGCCGATGATCGCCGCCGCTTGGGAGGGACATGTCACATGTTGCGCCACGCGTTAATCGCTATTGCCCTGCCGATCCTCGCTTCAGCAACAGCCGCGGCAGCGCAGGACGGCGCCACCGCCGACCAGGTCAAGCTCGGCGAGCGGCTCGCCAACCAATCTTGCGTCGTCTGTCACTTCTCCCCGCAAATAACGAGCGGCACCTACGCGCCTGCCCTGTCGAAGGATTCGCTCGGCGGAAAAGGCGATGTCATGCACGAGGTAATCGCCAACGGCACACCGCGCATGCCGGGCTTCAAGTACCAGTTCAAGCCTCAGCAGATCGACGCCATCGTCGCCTACATCAAAACGATTCCGCCGGCCGCGGCTGCGACGCCGCCGCGCAAAACCCGCAGCGACGCCGGGGCTGACTGAACTTCTAGCCGCAACAAATCAAGCGAAGGACATTGCCATGATGTATTCAGGGACGGCCCGGGCAGCCACGCTTGGTGCTGCCATTTTGTTTGTTACAGCCTTTCTTGGACCGGCAGCGCGCGCAGACGCGCTCTTGAGCGGTGCCGTGACGTCGGCAGATGGCAAGCCCATGGGCGGCGTAACGGTATCGGCCAAGGCCGATAGCGCCACCATCACCACAACGGTGTTTTCCGATGCCGGCGGCCATTATTACTTTCCGCCGCTGCCGAACGGGCATTACCGCGTCTGGGCGCAGGCGTTGTCGTTTGCGACCGCCAAGGGCGCGGTCGATCTCGCCGCAAATAGCCGGCAGAACTTCACCCTCACGCCGCTCACAGGCGATTATTTCCAGCAATTGCCCGGCGATCTCGCCATGGCGTCGCTGCCCGATGGGACACCCGAAGACGCGTTACTGAAAAAGATCGTCGAAAACAATTGCACCGGCTGTCATCAGCCGAATTATCCGCTGCAGCACCGTTTTGATGCGGCGGGCTGGAGCGCGGTTCTCGACCTGATGAAGAACGTCAACGTGTCGGGCGTCTATCTCGGCGCGGACCATAAACCGCAGGGCGTCATCGATCATAACCAGAAAGAGCTTGCCGCTTATCTGGCGCGCGTACGCGGTCCCGGCGAAAGCGCGGCAAAGATCGTGCTGCGGCCGCGGCCGGCCGGTGAAACGGCCCGTGTTGTATTCAAGGAATACGACGTCCCGCTCGAAGCCGACATGACCGTGCCTGCCAAAACGCCGACGAGTGACGGCAGCGACTGGCTCAACGGCACGCCGTCGCGGCGCGGATCACTGGTGCATGATGCCTGGCCGGACCTCGACGGTAATCTATGGTTCACCTCGAACGTGCCTAACCACGACACTTCGATCGGCCGCATCGATGCCAAGACCGGCAAGGTCAAGATGTTCAAGGTGTTCTCGGCAAGCGGCCTTGCCGCCAACACCCACGGCATGACGCGCGATCCGAGCGGCATCATCTGGTTCAATTGCAACGTCGGGCGCGGCGCGCTGTGCCGGCTCGACCCTAAGACCGAGAAGATCGAAACTTTCCTGCCGCCGGAGGGCATGTCGCCGACCGGCGGCGCCACCACGGTCGATTGGGACGGCAAGGGCAAGATCTGGGTTTCTGCGCCGGACGGCGCGCTGCGCTTCGATCCCGTCACGGAAAAATTCACCGCGTTCAAATCGCCGGTCTTCAACACGCCGAACGGCAAAGGCATCACCTACGGCGCCGCCGGCGATCGCGACGGCAACGGCTGGTGGGCCGAGATGATCATCGACACCGTCAATCAGGGCGTCAGCGCCACCGGCAAGTCGGTCGCGCTGAAGCTGCCGCCGGTTGAGCTGCCGGAAGACGCGATGTCGGACGCCGATCGCAAATTTTATGCGTCGTTCTCTGCGCCCGATTTCAACGCACCGGTGCCGTGGAACCAGGGTCCGCGCCGGATGGGCACGGACAAGAACGGGGACGTGCTCTGGGTCGGCGATTCCTGGGGACGCAACCTCGCGAAGATCGACATCCACAGCCGCAAGACCAGTTTCGTCTCGCTGCCGGGTCCGGGCGTGATGCAGCCGTATCACATCGCGGTCGACAGCCACCATGATGCATGGCTGAACATTTGGACGTCAGACGTGATCATGCGCTACGACCCTGCGGCAAATAACTGGACGACGTTCGACCTGCCGACCCGCGGCACCGAGGCGCGCTACGTCTCTTTGCTCGAGAAGGACGGCACGATGGAAGTCGTCGTGCCCTACTCGCGCACCAGCAAGGTCGCTGTCATGACGTTCCGCAGCGAGGCCGACCTGGCGGCGCTCAAGCAGCAGGCGGAGCAGTAGAACAACGAGCCTCTAAAACCCGATCATGTCGAGCTTGGTCAGCGTCACCTGATTGCTGATGCGCGCGGCATTGGCCAGATGCCACGCGGTATAAAGTTCGGGGAACAGATCGTCCGCCGACATGGCGTCGACCGGAACGACCACCTTGAAGCCGCGCAATGCCGCTTCGCCACCGGTATGCAGCACCGAAGTCTGCGCCTGCGTGCCCATCGGCACCACGGTTTTGATGCCTTTGTCGTGCAGCGTCTTTTCCAGGTTGCTGTTGATGAACTTGTCGGGGCCAAGCGGCGGCAGCACTTCTTCGCCCGGGGCCGGTGTCAGATCTTTGAGGATATCGCCGGGGACCGACTTCGGCACCGCAACGCTGTAAATGATCAGCGCGCCTTTGGCGCGCGCCGCTTCGACGAATTTTTTCACCTTCGGTACCGAAGCGGCGCAGCGTGGCCGGCGCGCCTGCGTGCAGGTCTGCACGGTAAAGTCCATGACCAGGAGCGCCGTTGTCTTGGCGTCGAGCGTGACGGGCTTGAGTTGCGGCGGCGCGGGCAGCTTCGCCTTGGACCAATCGTCAATGATTGTGGTGTCGGCCTGTGCCGGGAGCGCCGCCGCGCCCGCGAACGCCGCGGCAGCCGAAATGAAAACCCCAAGCAAAATCGATTTGCGAAACACGTGTTCCTCCCCTGTTTCCCGCCACCTTACGTCGTCACGATGCAGGCGAAAAGCGGCTTGCCCAGTCCTTTCGTCGCAGCGGCCGAGCCGGTACGCTTGCCCACAAAAGACACGGCCGCGCGCATTAGTATTTACGAGGTCCGGACCAACGTCCAAGGTCTGTCATCAAAATCCGGGAGCATCCGTCATGGCCGCTGACCAGGACATCAAAACCCTCGACAACAGCGTCGATCGCCGCGCCTTTCTCGGCACTGCCGCGGCAAGCGTTGTCGGGTTACCCAACGTGGCGGTTGCGCAACAACACCCGCCAGCCGGTGGCTCACCTGCCGCGCAAAGCGAGCCGGTGAGCGAAATGATTGCCGATTTTATTGTCGGTTTCGATCTGAAAAACGCACCTCCCCTTGCGATCGAGCGCAGCCGCACGGCCTTTGTCGATGCGATTGGCGTCATGCTGGCCGGAAGTCAATTGCCGCCGGCCGAGATCGTTGGCGAAGTCGTCCGGGTGACCGCGAGCGCGCCGGCTGCGACAATTGTCGGCCGTCCATTGCGCGCCGCGCCGCAACTCGCCGCGCTTGCCAACGGCGTTGCCGGGCACGACATGGATTTCGACCTCACCTATTTCGCCGGGCAGACCATCGCCGGCGTCATCCCCGCCATTCTACCTGTCGCTGAGGCGAGCGGTGCAACATCGGCGGACATGCTGTCGGCATTTATCATCGCCGCCGAGGTCGCCGGACGCGTCACCCGCGCGGCGCCTCTGGCGCTGCGCGCTGGCGGCTGGCATTCGACCGGCACCATCGGCGTCATCGCCGCCGCCGCTGCCTGCGCGCGCCTCATGAAGGTCGAGGCCAAGCGAATTCCCGACATCCTCGGCATCACCACCTCGCTGGCGAGCGGCGTATCGGTCAATTTCGGCACCATGACCAAGCCGCTGCATGCCGGTCACGCGGCGCATGACGGCGTGCTCGCTGCCATGCTCGGTGCGCGCGGATTTACGGCAAACGACAAGGCGCTCGAAGGCAAGAACGGCTACTACGCCAGCTTTGCCCGCGGCTTGCCGGTGTCTCTTGAGCTCTTTGCCAGTCTGGGCAAAAGCTACGACCTCGTGGATCACGGCTACAGCATCAAGCCCTATCCCTGCGGCGGACTTGGTCACACCGCTATCGACGCCGCGCTGGAACTGCGCCACAGCGTAAATATCGGCGACGTCGCGCATGTCGACGTCGCAATCACCAAATGGGCAGCCGGACACATCACCGACCGCTACCCGAAAACAATCGAAGCCGCCAAATTCAGCGCTCCGTATCTCGCCGCCTACAGCCTGGTGCATGGCGCTCCCCTGCTCGCGGCCTTCACCGAACAGGCGCTGCAAGACGATGCAATCCGCGCCGCGGCGCAAAAAGTTTCCGTCACGACCTATCAGGAATATGCTGACTTGCTCGACGACTCGCCCGCCAAGGTGACGATTACGCTCAATGATGGCCGCAAGATCGAACGCGCCAAATACTATCCGAGCGGATCGGTGAAGTCGCCGATGACCGCGGCACAGATCAAAGCGAAATTCGACGTCTGCGCCGCACAGGTCATCGACAAGGCGGCCGCGGAAAAACTCTATGCAATGCTGAGCACGCTCGGCAGTCAGCCGTCGCTCGACCGTTTGTGGCCGCTGCTGCGGAGGGCATGACGGTTGCTGCCGCGGCTTGCGCCGCAGCGACGTCGACCTCGCAGGATCACTCCGCGGCGTCAGCCGCCGTCTCGCGTCCAGCCGGCCCCGCCAGCACGGTGGTGCGCAGCGGCCGCTCTTCCATGACGATCAGCGAAATGATGGAGATGATCAGGAAGAAGACGGCGACCGCAAAGATGTGACTGAAGGTGCGCGCGAGGTGATCGACCGTGACGCTGTGTGCCACGCTAAGAACCGGCGACGATACGCTGCCGCGCTGCGGCGCGGTGCCGAGATGCGTCAGCATGATGGCGCCCATGACCGCGACCACGAAGGCGCTTGCCAGCGCCCGGAAGAAGTTCATTGCCCCCATGGCGATGCCGATCTGACGATGCGCGACCGCGTTCTGAATCGAGACCGTCACCACCGGGTATGAGCTGCCGGTCCCCAGGCCGATGAGCCCTGTGACCGTTGCCACGGCCCAGACCGGCGCCAGAGGATCGAACACCAGAAAACCGACGGCCAGGGTTGCCATGCTAAGCATGATCAGCGGCGCCCACTTGTAACGATCGAGATAAAGCATGCAGCGCCCCGACAAGAACGAGCCGGGCGTCGTCATGATCACGATGGGAATAAGCGCAATGCCGGATTCGCTCGCCGACAGACCGTGCACCAACTCGTAGTAAATCGGGACATAGATCGTCAGCCCGATGGCGACGCCCTGCGCGCACGCCGAGGTCAGGCTGCCGGCGCGCATCACCGGGTTTTTCATGATGGCGAGCGGTAGAAACGGCTCGCGAGCGCGCAGAACCCACCAGATGAATATCCCGGTCAGCAGCACCGATGCGGCAAGCAGAAGTTCGATTTGCTGCGAGAACCATGGAAACCGCGTGCCGCCCCAGGTCAGCGCGAGGAGGAGCGCGACCGCGGCCGCCATCATCAGCAATGCGCCGGTGACGTCGATCTTGTGTGAACGCTCGTGTACCGGGACCCGGCGCAACTGCCTGTGGGACAGAAAGGCGGCCGCAAGCGCCAGCGGCACGTTGAGCCAGAAAATCATCGACCAATGCAGGTGCTCGGCGATGACACCGCCGAGCACCGGGCCGAGGCCACCGGCGATGATCCAGACCGAGCCGGTATAGGCCTGATAATAGCCGCGCTCGCGCGGCGGCACCGCGTCGGCAATGATCGATTGCGCCAGAGGCACGATGCCGCCGCCGCCGATGCCTTGCAGGCCACGACCGAGGATCAGCATCAGCATGCTCGGGGCCGCCGCGCTCGCAGCCGAGCCGGCCATGAACACACCGAGCGCCACCAGCATCATGCCGCGGCGACCGTAGATGTCGCTGAGCTTGCCATAGAGCGGCGCCACGACCGTCGACGTCAGCAAATAGGCGATCATCACCCAGGACAGATTCTCGAAATCGTCGAAGGCGCGGCCGATGGTGGGCAGCGCCGTCGCCACGATGGTCTGGTTGAGCGCGCTGAGAAACATCGCCAGCGCCAGGCCGCCGATGATGGCCACCACCTCGCGCCGGCCGAGCTTGGGCTCGGCGGGCGGTGCTGCGCTCTCACTTGCGGGCTGCTGTTGGGTTTCCGACGAGGTTGCGGCGGTCCGATTTGGTACTGTGATCGACACTCGCCGCGCCCCCTGGAGGAAAATCCACTCAGCTTTGCGCCGCGCTTGCCATTGCGCAAGAGACCCATTGCCGGTCAGCCATGCGGAACGGCTCCCGGGCCGCCCTCACTCGGCCGCGCGCAGTGGCCCATGCAGCGGTTGTTCCTCGACGAAGAGGACGCAGGCGAGCGAAATGCCGAGGCAGATCGCAGCCGCGATGAAGACCCAGTGGAAAGCGGTTGCAAGAGCGCCCGAACCCGCCGCCAGCGTGTCAAACGTCGCCGTGGGCGCCCCCTGCCCCATCCCACTCAGCACGATGGCGCCGAAAATCGCGACCACGATGGCGCCGCCAAGCGTTCGAAAGAAATTCAGCGTGCCGGTTGCGGTGCCAAGCTGATGCGGCTTGACGGTATTCTGCATGACGATGGTGCTGACCGGGTACATCGGGCCAAGTCCCAGACCGAGCACGAACAGCAGCGAAACAACCTCGGTCAGGCTGTGCTGCGCCGGGTTGTTGGCAAGCATGGCGAGCACCAGGATGGAAACGACAATGCCGCCGATCGGCACCCGCATATAGTGCTTGACGCGCACAACAAAGCGCGTCGACACCAGCGAGCCGAGCGTCGCCCCTCCCATATAGGCGATCAGCGCCAAGCCGGACACGCTGGCGGAGGCGCCAAGTACGGTCTGGCAATAAAGCGGCATATAGATCGTCACGCCGATCACGGTCCCGATTGAGAAAAATGCGGCGATCGTGATGGTACTGGTCACGCGGCCGTGCAGGATTGCCAGCGGAATGAACGGCTCGCGCGCGGTGAGAAGGCGCAGCGCAAACAGCACCCACAGCGCCGCGGAGCCCGCGAACAGCGCCATGATCCGCCAAGATGCCCACGGGAAATGGCTGCCGCCGAGACTGAGCGCGAGCATCAGCACCAGCGCGGCGCCGACCATCAGCGCAGCTCCGACCACGTCAAGGCGGTGCGGCCGGTCATTGCGGGGCAACCGGCGCAACGCCCGCTCGGTCATCACCAGCGCCACAATGCCAAGCGGCACATTGATCCAGAAAATGAACGACCAGTGCAGGTGGTCGGTGAGGAAGCCGCCGAGTACCGGACCGAGAATGCTGGCGCTCATGAACATGATCGAGGTTCGGCCCTGCACCACGGGACGCTCGCGCGGCGACAAGAGATCGGCGATGATGGTTTGTGCGATCGGCAGCAAGCCGCCGCCGCCAATCCCCTGCAATCCGCGCGCCAACACCAGCACCCAGATGGTTGGCGCCAGCGCGCAGGCGATCGAGCCGAGAATGAATATGCCAATCGCAAGCATGAGGACGATGCGCCGTCCGTAAATATCGGACAGCTTACCGAACAGCGGCGTCGTTGCGGTCAGCGCCAAGAGATATGACGTGATGACCCAGGACAGATCGTCGACGCTACCGAGGCTCTTGCCGATCGCCGGTAATGCCGGTGCGACGATGGTCTGTTCGAGGGCAGACAGAAACATCGCCAGCATGATGCCGGCGACGATGGTGCGTATGGTGGCGTGGTCGAGGGCGGGTGCGACCGGCGGCTCGGGACCGGACGCGTGCGACATGAGCAGACGCCCCGCCGATGGCGCGTGCGAGATCGTGTCACCAACCGCAACATCGGTGGCCGCCGTCACGACATCGTGGGAGGTCGATTCGCTTGTCATGTCGGGAAAAAGGGCACCTTCCTAAACAACAAAGTCCCCGAGCAGGCCCCCGCGGACAACCCGCACCAGTTGGCGTGCGCCGCAAGGCAAAGCAACCATCTGACCCGCAGAGCAGGGGTGCCCATTGTAGCGGTTGCATCGATTTGCGCGAAATCGGCACGCGCGAGTGAGACGCTCTTCAGCCTCGTGCTTCAGCCTTTTGGCGCCTCGCGCGCCCGCTTCGGCAGCTTAAGCGGCCAACTGACGATGTAGTCCTCAAGCATATCGTCGGAAACGTGGGTTTCACTGGCATGGACGCGGCCGCGCACAGAGACGCCCGCCGCGTGTACTGTCTCCGGGTCGCCCGACACGAGAGGGTGCCACCAGTAGAGATCCTTGCCCTTGGCAAGGAGCACGTAGGCGCAAGACGGCGGCAGCCAGGTTATGGTCTTGAGCGTTTCCGGGGTGAGCCGGACGCAGTCATCGACCTTTTCCAGGCGGTGCGTGTAGTCGCTGCACCGGCAGCTCTGGCCGTCCAGCAGCCGGCAGCCGACATCGGTGTAGTAGGTCCGGTCGGTTCCCTCCTCCTCGAGCTTGTTGAGGCAGCACTTGCCGCAGCCGTCGCAGACGCTCTCCCACTCCGAGTCCGTCATTTCTTCCAGGGATTTGCGCCGCCAGAACGGCACCTCATCGGTGGCGTCCGGGGTGAAAGGCTTGGTTGCCATAATGTTCTCCAAGAACGACGTGTAAGTACTAAGCGCACGTCGGTAAGTGTTGGATACCGTAAATTTTTGCGCAGCAAAGGACGTTTAAGCCAAATTTGCCCCCAATTTCCATTCACCCTGTAACCGGCGCGGCATTGGCCGCCGACGTTGCGTCGGCTAAACGTTGTCGCGCCCGCATTTTCCCGGCAATGCTACCGGCGGCCGAATCGCGGCCGCAGCCACAGGCAAATCGAGCGGGCAAGGCCCTTTCCCGGAGCGTGCAGTCGTGACGGACATGTTTCCCGATCCGGGCGACAAGTGGCGGCCGAAGGTCAGACGCCTTCTGCTCGATATCGATGCGCGCATCGATTTTGCGGTTTTCGCCAGCGGCAAGTGGGCACGCGAGGTCTACGAGCGCTTCACGGCGGCGATGGACCGATTCCATGTCTCCGGATGGCGGCGCTGGCTGCTCGTCGAACCGCTGGACGAACTCGCCACGCTCGGCGCCGGCGGCCTCCTCCTCATGCTGTCGCTGTCGGTGCCGGCCTACCGCCAGACCGCGGATGGGGACTGGTTGAAGAAATCCGATCTCGCGGTCACGTTCCTTGATCGCTACGGCAACAAGATCGGCAGCCGCGGCATCAAGCACAACGATTCAGTTTCGCTCAGCGAAATGCCGGACGCCCTGATCAAGGCCGCGCTGGCAACGGAAGATCGCCGCTTCTATGAACATTTCGGCATCGACTTCCTCGGCACTTTCCGCGCCATGGTCACCAACGCTCAGGCCGGCGGCGTGGTCCAGGGCGGCTCGACCATTACCCAGCAGCTCGCCAAGAATCTGTTCTTGACGAATGCCCGCACCTATACGCGCAAGATCAACGAGGCGTTTCTTGCAAGCTGGCTTGAAGCGCACCTGACCAAGAACCAGATTCTCAAGCTATATCTCGATCGGGCCTATCTGGGCGGCGGTGCGTTCGGCGTCGACGCGGCGGCCGAGTATTATTTCGGCAAGTCGGTGCGCGACATCACGCTGCCGGAAGCAGCCATGATCGCCGGCATGTTCAAGGCGCCGGTCAAATACTCGCCGCTCGTCAATCTGCCGGCGGCGCGAGCACGCGCCAACGTCGTGCTTGACAACCTCGTCAACGGCGGCTTCATGACCGAGGGGCAGGTCTATGGCGCGCGACGCCATCCGGCGACCCCGATTTATCACCGCGAGGACGACGCGCCGAACTACTATCTTGACTGGGCGTTCGACGAGATGCGTCAGCTCGTCGAGACGTTTCCGAAATCCGTCACCGATCGCTACTTCGTCGTGCGCACCGCGCTCGACACGAATTTGCAGCGCTATGCGGAACATGTCGTCGACGCCAACCTCCGCGACCACGGCAAGGAATACGGCGCGGGCCAAGCCGCGGTCGTGATCGCCGATCTCGATGGCGCCGTGCATGCCATGGTCGGTGGCCGCAACTACGACGAAAGCCAGTTCAATCGCGCCGTCGACGCCATGCGCCAGCCCGGCTCGTCGTTCAAACCGTACGTGTACGCGACCGCTCTGGCCAACGGCTTTACGCCGAACTCGGTCGTTGTCGATTCGCCGGTATGCATCGGCAACTGGTGCCCGCACAATTACGAGAACAGTTTTGCCGGGGCGGTTACGCTGATCGAGGCGCTGACCCGCTCGATCAACGTCATCCCGGTCAAACTTTCGATCGCGCTGGGCGGCGGCAACGCCAAGATCGGACGCGCCAAGATCGTTCAGACCGCGCGCAACATGGGCATCGTTACGCCGCTGCCCGACACGCCGTCGCTGCCGATCGGCGCCGACGCGGTGACGCCGCTCGAACACGCGGTCGCCTACGCCACCTTCCCCAATCTCGGCAAAGCCGTCACCCCGCACGCCGCGCTTGAGGTGCGTACCGGCACCGGCAAACTGGTGTGGCGGTTTGACCGCGACGGCCCGCAGCCGCGACAGGTGATCAGTCCGCAAGTCGCGGTCGATATGATCAAAATGATGAATTCGGTGGTCGAAAACGGCACCGGCAAGCGCGCCCTACTCGACGGAATTCCAACCTGCGGTAAGACCGGCACCACCAACGATTGGCGCGACGGCTGGTTCGTCGGTTACACCGGAAACTTCGTTGGCGCGGTATGGATGGGCAATGACGATTTCACCGCGACCAAGCACATGACGGGCGGCACGCTGCCCGCGATGACTTGGCACGACATCATGGCCTACGCACACCAGGGCGTCGAATTGCGGCAACTGCCCGGATTGCCGCCGCCGCAACATGCTCCTGTCGTAGCCGAGGGATCGTTCAAAGGCGCCGACGAACCACATCCCGCCCTGCTCACGCGCAAGGCGACCGACGCACTGGTGCATCTTGAGGAGATCCTCGATGACGCCGACCATGCGCTCGACGCGCAGGCGTCGCCGCCGGCCCGGCTCGGTGCGCTCGACACCGGCAACGACCGTGACGGACATGGCGGCACCGATCGCTCGGACACGATCACCGCGGTCGCCGACCAGAAGGCGCCTGCGCTGTCGCGCGGCGACTGAGCGCGGTCGGCCATGCGTCTGCTGTTCGGGTCATTTTTTACGTTCCTGCTGGCAGCGGCCATTGGATTGGGAGCGACCTGGTTTACGCTCACGCGCGGCATTGCCTTCGGTTCGCTGACCATCGGCGCCTGGACGGCGTGGCCGAAGACTGGATCGCAGGACATCGACCCCTACGCGCACGCCAGCATCGCCCGCGATGGCGAACTGCCGATCGGAATCGGCGACGGCGTTGCCTTCTTTGCCCGGGCTGACGACAAGGGACAGGAACTCGACGGTCGCTGCACTTTTGCGCTGATCGGCATGACTCCGCCGGCACGCTACTGGACCGTCACGCTCTACAATTCCCGCGGCGGTCTCGTTGCCAATGCCCTCGATCGGCACGGCTTCACCAGCCAAGAGATCATCCGCGATGTGGATGGCCACTTCACCATTGCGGTCGCGCCGCAGGCCCGGCCGGGCAATTGGCTGCCGACGGGCGGGATCGAGCGATTTGTCCTGGTGTGGCGCCTCTACGACACGCCGATTGGGGTTGCAACCGCTACGATGAAAGAGGGGCCGATGCCGGCGGTAGAGCGAAAGGGCTGCTCATGATCCGCTGGCTGTTATGGATTGTCGGCGGCGTTCTGCTTGGCGGCATCGTCCATCTGGCGACGGTCCTGGCCATGCCGCGGGCCGCGACGCAGGACGCCTATTCACGACTGGTGCCGATGACCCCCGTCAATAAGATGGTGGCACTGGCTGCGCCGACGCCGAAAACGTCGATCATGCCGTTCATGGACCCGGCCTTCGCCGAGGCGGTCTGCCGCTACGATTTGACGGGTGGCTTAATCAAGCTCAACGCGCCGGTCAGCGATGCCTATACGTCGGTCACATTTTATACGCGCAACAGCGTCGCCTACTACGCCATCAACGATCACGCCGCGGGCAAGCGCGCCATTGAACTGGATCTGATGACGCCGGCACAGCACGCGCAAATGCCCGAAGAAGAGGACGTAACCGCCGCCGACCGGCTGATTATCGATTCGCCCTCGACGACCGGTCTGATCGTGCTGCGCGCGCTGGCGCCGACCCCAAGTCTCATGCCGATGGCGCGCCAAGCGCTCGCCGCCGCGCGATGTCGCAACGAACCGATCGAGTAGACCTATTGCGGAGTGACTGCAGGGGGCGCGGCAAGCGCGACCGGTACGGCCGCGAAGCGCGGCGCCGGCGCGAGCAGATTGTAGTTTGCGATCCTCTGCTGCAGCTGCGTGAGATTGAGGTCGACATCGCCGGCTTGTCGTTCCGGCTCGGCGATCGCCAAATGCTCCAGCGCGAATCGATAGCTGGCGCAACGCTCTGTTAAGGAATGCTGCACCCAGGCGATCACTAAGCCGTTTTCGGCGATGCGCGCCGTCGCGTTGGCGCGTTCTGCCGGGCTCAGATCGGCGACGGCTTTCATGCTCGCCAGGCGGCGGCGATCGATATCGGCGACACGGCGGGCGACAGTGAAAAAAGGCTCGATGCGCACGGTGTCGTTGCGGATATCGTCTGACAGCTGATTGTAGCGCGTCGACGGCGAGCGATCCCATCTCGCCAGCAAGTGCCTGTAATAGGCAGTCCGATCGAAGACCCACACATCGCGCCGCATCAAACGATCGATGCCGTATTCGTAGATCACCGCATCCCAGCGCTGGCGCTCATACGGCGGTTCAATCAGCGGAAAGGCGAGGTCGCGCAGCGCGCGCTCATCTTCAGTCAATCTGTTCTTTGACGCCGGCAACCCGGCTTGCCTTGCCGCATCGCGTCCGACCCAGTTGTGAATGCCGTCAGTGACCAGTTCCGAATCGATCCTGCCGAAATCGCCGATACTGGTACAACCCGCCAGAGCGACGAGCCCTATCAAGCCCAGAAGCGGTCGTGCAATTTTGCAGCGGTTCCGGACATGCGGCGGCATCGCATCAGCCGACGCCTAGCGGCGTCTCACCCGACGCCGGCCGCCATTGTTCGCGGGCGGTTGCGGTTCGGCCTCATCGACCTCGGATTCGGCATACCGTTCGATGCGTACGACGGGCAAAATAATGATGGTCGCGGACTCCGCGCCGTCGGGTCGTCCGAAGCGCACGATGCGCCCTTCGTCCGGAAATTTGATGAGGTTGCCCACCAGCCAGTTTCCCCTGACGGTCGGCTCGTCATTCGCTCCAACCCGCTGATGCCACCGTCATCGCCGATTAAGCGGCATGCAAGGTTAACGCTCCGCTAACGTGGAGAGCTTAGGCTAAGCGGCGGAATATCTCCTTGTACCTGTTGCAATCGAGTCACGCCCGATGGAAGCGCCGCGCCTGTCCAGCCTGCAAGGTTTCACCGAAATTGGGCTGCGCGGCGGGGTCGATATGCGCCCGACATTATTGCGGGTTCTCACCGATCTCTATGTGCAGAAACTGACGCACACTCCCGAGGAGGACCTCCATTACACAGAATTGGCGCTCCGGCTCCTTGAGTCCGTCGACGTGCCGACGCGGGTTGCCGTCGCGACGCGGCTGGCCCGCCACCTCTCGCCGCCGGCCCCGGTCATAAAAAAGCTGGCCGCCGACCTGCCGGATGTCGCGGCGCCGCTGCGTGCGCTTGGGCCGTCACAGGCGCGCAATGCCCTGGCCGAAGGCAAACCGATGGCCACCGTTACTACCATTGGCGAACAGGCCCACGACCGCACGAAGCTAGCCAAGCCGCGTGGCAAGATGGACGTCGACTTGGCTGGCGAACTCAACGAATTGTTCTTCGGAGCGGGCGCGCAGGAGCGGCGGCTCATTTTGCTCAACCTTCACATTGTCGCGCCAGTTTCGGGGGGATGTTCGGGCGTCATCCATGACCCCGCGGTCGGGCGCAGGCTCGAGGCGTCCGTGCTGGCCCGCAAGCGGGAAGATTTTGCGCGCGAACTGTCACGCGCGCTCGTCATATCGCGCGAGCAGGCGCGCCGGATTGCGGGCGATGAACTCGGCGAGCCGATCATCGTCGCCGCCAAGGCGCTTGGCGTGTCCCGCGATCAGCTCCACCGCATTCTGCTGTTCGTCAATACGGCAATTGGTCATTCGGTCGAGCGCGTCCACACCCTGGCAACGCTTTACGACGAGATGCACCTTCAGGCGGCGCTCGATCTCGTCGAGGTCTGGCAGGCACTTGCGATTGGCGCGGGCGAGAGTGCCGCGCCGTCGCACCGGCCGTTGCCGGCTCACGACAGACTGCGCGCCCAGCTTGCCCCTGTGACTCGGCGAGTTCCCCTATCCTCGCGCGACCTCGAACGGCGCGACGCGTCCTCGGCCGGCTCCCGCGTCAAGCCGTGACAATGTCGAGGAAGTTTCGCCCAGAGCGATCCTCGACTTCAACAATCCAAATGTCCGGGTCGAATTTGAGCTCGCGCGCCAGATAGGCGTCGACCGTCGCATCGGGCGCCGGCTGCTCGTCGAAACTTCGACTGAATGCGCGTGCGGCGGATGGAGCCGCATCAAATGCGCTTTGCGGCGCCGGTCCAAACAAGTCCGATGTACCGTCGAGCCTGCTGATGCGCACGAACACGGCGCCCGCCTCTTCGGCGCCGCGCCTGCGCAACACGGCAAATACGCCCTCAACCTGACAGCGGCGGATATAGGCGGCAACCCAAAGTGCGGATTTGAGGCGCATGTCCAACTCACAGCGAGCGGGAGCGAGGTATGACTCGCTCCTGGGTCCGCGGCAAATCGGGCTGTCAGTCGAGCGGGTGACCCACCAGGACCGAAAGGTCGCTGACCAACCGGTCCGACATCCGTCCAGTCACCGGCAAATTATGTTCACGCTCAAAGCGTGCGATGGCCGCACTCGTCGGCCGGTCGAGCACGCCGGTCGCCTTGATCTGGCCGTAGCCGTAATTGGCCAGGGCTCGCTGCACGGCGATAACGCGCGATGACATGCCGATGAGCTGGCCGATCGGATCGTTGCGCCGCGCCGTTACCGGCTGCGGCGAGCGCAACACTTCGACGGTGTGACTGACCGGCTGCGGCTTCAAGGCATCGGAGCGGGTTGCAGCGATGTCGGACGGTGCTGGCGTCGGCATTGGCACCGTCAGGCTGAATGGCGTCGGCAGCGAACCGGACTGCAAAAACAGCGCATTGACGGCGATGATCCCGCACGCCCCAACTGCGGCGAGGATCGCACATGTGTCGACAGGCCGCCGCGTCGCCTTTGCCCATGCCAAAAACATCAGCGAACCGGCGAGCCTTGCGGCGCCAGCGGCTACTCCACGTTTTTCGTTGCGGCGCTTAGGCACTTTTCTTCACCACCATGTCGCTCTCCGCCGGCGCAATCCCACTTACTGCGGACGAGGCCGCAATGGACACGGCCGAGGCTGGCCGCTTGAAATGTCCCACACGATTGCCGGCATCGTGCCCGCCGGGGGGGCGTGATTTGCCAGCCGCGGACACCTCCTCGCAATCGAGCGGTAGCCGCACGATCACCCGCGTACCCTCGCCCACCCGGCTTCGAATGGACAATTCGCCGCCATGCAGGCGCACGAGCCCTTTGACGATGGAAAGTCCGAGACCGGTTCCACCATGGCGGCGATCGTAAGATGCGCGGGCCTGAAAATACGGCTCGCCGATACGCAGTAGATCGCCCTCGCTTATGCCGACGCCGTCATCTTCGACGGAGATGACAATCGAGCCGGCTTCCGCTCGCGCGCCGAGCGCCACCTTGCCGCCGCGGTCGCTGAACCGGATGGCGTTCGACAACAGATTGAGCAAGATCTGATTGAGAGCGCGCTTGTCGGCGATCATCTCTGGAAGATCGTCGCTGATGGAGTTCTCGATCGTAACGCCGGCCTCGCGGGCGCGCACCACAACCATCTCATAGCAAGCGGCGAGAACCTGCGCCGGGGTGAACGGTTCCGGGGTAATCTCGAAATTGTCTGTCTCGATTTTCGACATGTCGAGGACGCCGTTGACGACCGACAGCAGATGGTGACCCGACTCATTGATGAGGGCTGCGTATTCGCCGCGGCGCTTCGGATCGAGCATCAATGTCGACTCTTTGGTCAGCATTTCGGAAAAGCCGATGATGGCGTTGAGCGGTGTCCGCAACTCATGGCTCATTGTCGCGAGGAAGCGACTTTTGCGCGCATTGGCGCGTTCTGCTTCGGCGCGCGCGTGCTCGATCGCCTCTTCATGCTGTTTGCGGCGGCTTACGTCACGCAGCACGGCTACGACCTCGCGCACTTGTTCGCCGCCGGGAGTTTCGTTCGGTCGTTCGAACGGCCGGCACAGCATCTCGATCCACGCAAATTGAGTGGCGCTACGGCCGGACGCGTCGATGATGTCGCGGCGAACACGGAACTCGACGGAGCGGCTTTCGGCGAGAGCTGCGGCATCGCCAATCGCAGTCAAATAGGCGGGGCGATCGCCGACGTGGACGCGCTCGAATAGACCGTGTCCGAGCAAGGTTGTGGACGGCGAGCCAAACATCGTATCGGCGGCCGGCGAAGCGAACAGCACGGCGCCGTCGCGGCCATGCCGCGTAATAACGTCCGTCATGTTCTGCGCCAGCAGTCGGTAACGCGCTTCCTCGGCGTCGAGCAGCCGGAAGCTGGTGCGCGCCAGCCCTTCGGCGCCGAGCGCGAGACCTGTCGCATAAAGCGTCGCCGAGACAATGCCGAGGGCGACGAGCGGCGCCTGCTCAACGGCGGCCACCGGCGGCAGCATGTGCATCGCGCCAAGCAGTGCCAGGAGACCCGCTGCAGCGAGCGCCAAGGTCGAGGCGATGGCAACGACACGGCGTGACGCTGAAAGCGCGGCTTCGAGCGGCACGACCACGAGCCAGATAGCCGCAAACGACTCGATGCCACCCGAGAGCGCCGAGACCATCGTGACCAATCCGGTCAGTGCGAGCGCCGAGAGCGTATGTGCACTCTCGTAGCGGCCGGTACGCGACAGGAAATAAGCGATCAGGATCGGCGCAACGAGCCAGCCGAGCACAAGGAGTTCGAGCATACTCGGCGCGCCGCGCGCGAGAAGATAGAGTGGGAACAGCGCCAGGGCGGCAAAGCTGCCGAGCAGTCTCGGCATGATGAACGCGCGGTGACGCGCGGTCATCAACGCATCGTGGAGCGCCGACGGATGCACCAGCGTCTCTACATAGTCTCTGATTGGTGCAAAGACACCCACTGGCCCATCGCACGCCCGTCCGTGCAGACGCGCTCCCCTTTTTATGTGGGTTAATCGTGTCAGAGCACGCTTAAGCGAACACTAAGGCGGCCGCTGTGGGCCACCGCGAGATGCCGCTGACGGCGTTTGTGCGCGCCAGGCGGCGGCGGTTTCATCCGACATGGTGAATGGCCCGTTGCCGTCCGGCCCGCACCGTGGCGGATGACAAAGGCCGCGCCCCCGAACTGGAAGCGGCTCCAAACCGATGATTCGAAAGCGAACACGCATCCATCGTTCGCTCAAATTTTAGGTAAATAATTTTTCGTTCGAATTATTATCAAATTGATCGAAAATTTGCGGCTTATTCTCGTCAATTATGGGCCAAAACAATCCAAACCGGCGAACGCGGCTTTCAATGCTGACTGGTAGCCTGCGTCCCACGGCGGCAACACGTGCCGCGGGGGATGTGCGACTCATGTTGTTCCTGTTCCGAATGGCGTTCTGGCTCGGCGTCGTGCTGGTTCTGCTGCCTACCGGCGGCGCACAGCGCGCCCCCGCAGGCAGTCAAGTCAATGCCACCGACGCCATCACGGCAGCGTCGGCAACGGTCCACGATCTGAAGGGCTTCTGCGGTCGCGAGCCCAGCGCTTGCGCCGTGGGTTCGCAGCTCGCCACGACGATCGGCTATCGGGCACAGGCCGGCGCCAAGATGCTTTACGAACTGTTGACCGAAGCACTCGCGTCGCACGACGCCGCCTCGCCGGCGCCAAGCGACGCCAAGCCGGAGCCGACGACAGCGTCCCTGCAGCGGGCATCGTCGGGGAACACGCTCATGCCTGCCGATCTCGCCCCCGCTTGGCGCGGACCGCCGCTCAGAAAATCGATCTAGTCGCCACCCGGCAGCGTCCCACGACCGCTTTGGTCCCGATCGCCGACAATCCATCGCCGGCGACATCGACCGCGGCTGCGCGCCATCCTATATAAGACGCGGACGTGGGCGCTTGAACGATGACCGATATTGCAGAAATCATCGACAATTTCGAAGTCCTCGACGATTGGGACGATCGTTACCGCTACCTGATCGAACTTGGGCGGGACCTGCCGCCGCTTGCGCCGTCGGCACATAATGACGCCAACAAGGTGCAAGGATGCGCGAGCCAGGTCTGGCTTGAAACCGACGTGCGCGCCAATGGCGCAGACGGTCCGGTGCTGACTTTCATTGGTGACAGCGATGCCCATCTGGTGCGCGGGCTGATCGCGGTGCTGTTCGCGATGTTTTCTGGTAAAGCCGCGAAAGACATCGTGGCGGTCGATGCGACTGCGCTGTTCGAGCGCATGGGCTTGCGCGAGCATCTCACGCCGCAACGCTCCAATGGCTTTCGTTCAATGGTGGAGCGTATCCGCCGGGACGCTAATGCTGCTTTGGCGAACGCTTCGGCCTAAGTTCCGGAAGCTATCGTCCGCTATTTGCGGCGCCGACGCTGCTGGCCGAGTCCCATCTCCTTGGCAAGCTGCGAGCGTGCAGCCGCATAATTGGGCGCAACCATCGGATAGTCGGCGGGCAGTCCCCATTTTTCCCGGTACTGCTCCGGCGTCATTTTGTACTGAGTGCGCAGGTGGCGCTTGAGAGATTTGAATTTCTTTCCGTCTTCCAGGCAAACGAGAAAATCCGAATTGATCGAGCGCTTGACCGACACCGCAGGTTTGATCGGTTCGGCGAGCGCCGTCATCTGCCCACCGGAGACGCGCTTGAGCGCGGCATGCACCTGGCCGATCAGGCCGGCGATGTCCGCGCTGGGAACGGAATTGTTGCCGACGTAGGCGGAGACAATCTGTGCGGTCAGCTCGATGTAGCTGCCCTCACCGGGATTTTCGGCCATGCACGTGATCCTCCTGCTGCGGATCGATCGCGAAGGCATACGCTGTCTAAACTTGGGCCGCCCCGCGCCGCGAGAGCTCGACTGCGAAAACTACACGCACCGTCGGAATTTATATTACATAAACCCAATAAAGGCAACAAACCGGCAAGAAATTCGCCGGCACGCACTATAGTTCAACCATCTACTCTACTATTGGGCCAAGTCTATGGGCCAAGTCTACGGGCCAAGTCTATGGGCCAAGTCGCGCCAATATGCAGGACTTGCACGTGAACCCGGTGCGCCAGCGCGAACGGTCAGCTGTTCTGTTCGATGTGGTTTCGCAATTCGGTGATCGATCCGAAGCGCAAAGTGCCGCCTGGCAACTGGGCCTCGATAGAGCCATCCGAATACAGGGTGTAGGCCATGCCCTCGACGACCCCCGATTTGAGGATCGACACCGCCGCTGCCGCCGCCTCTTGCACGGCGGGAACTGGCTGCGGGGCAATCTCGAGCGCCGGCGGCGCGGCTGCAGGGGGCGGCGGCACGACCTGCAGAGCCGCGGGCGGCGGAGCCTCCGGGCTGCCCCGTTGCGCCTTCGGCCAGAGCGAATCAAACAGCGAACCCTTCGGCTGCCCTTGTGGCCGGCGCGGCCCGGAAGCCGCGTTCACTGCAACCCGCTGCGCCGTCTTCGCGTGTCCAGCACCATTCAACCGCGTCGCTGGCGCGTAAGTCATCTGGACGCTCTCGTCCTCGACCCGAAGTGGTCCGTTCGGCAGCAAGGATACGCCGCTGTCTTCGACGATCGGCGCACTCTCCAGCGCTGGAATGCGCACAGCCGGGGGCGGCGCCTGATCCATTGCCGCCGACGGCATGTCTGCTGGGATAGGCATTGGGGGTGGCGCTCCCTTTGCCTTGACGGGCAAAGGCACCTGCGCGGCAGGCGCCGCCAAGCCGACAACTTCGCCAAGCGAGGCCGGCCGCGACATAGGACGCAATGTCAGCGCGTGTTCAACGCGCAATAGCGCGCGAACGACGAAGGCAAGGCCTACGAGGATGCACCCACCGGTGATCGCAACGATCCCCGGCGTGACATTGGTCGCGTCGAAGGAATGCTGGCTGAAGGAAAAGCCCGATGCTATCAGGCCCAATCCGGCCGCGATGATGACGGCACCGAGCGTTAATAAAAACGCATACATAAACGCGTCCCCCGGTCACCGAACTAACGTGCGGTGACCACTTTTTCGCGCTATTTTGGCCGCCATCCCCAACCCGCGCAAGCTTTAATTCCCAAGACCAAACTAAACGGCCCCTTTTGGGCCTCCGGCGCTGGGCCGGACACGGTGACAGCCCCCTGCCTGCGCCTATGCTAATGCATTGTAACTGCGACAGTATCGGTGCGTGACGATGGTCAATGCAGGATCTTCGGGACCCGCGTTAACCTTGCGGACAAGCGCAGCGGCGTCGCACGCTCCTCGCGGACGTTGCCGAAGCCCCTTCGTTCGGCCTATTTAGAGGAACCTTTCTCTCATCCAGGCGGTTTCCCCGCGGAAAGCCCGCCCGGCTCGGCCACTCATTCAGGATTCGCCCTCACATTAAGGAGTAGACCAATGGCATTCACCCTGCCCGAACTGCCCTATCCGTACGACGCGTTAGCCCCCCATATGTCGCGCGAGACACTCGAATTTCATCACGACAAGCACCATCAGGCTTACGTGACCAATGGCAACAACCTCGCCAAGGGCACCGAGTGGGAAAACAAATCGGTCGAGGAGGTGCTTAAAGGGACGTTCGGCAAGAACCCGGGGCTGTTTAACAACGCCGCTCAGCACTACAACCACATCCACTTTTGGAAATGGATGAAGAAGGGCGGCGGCGGCGAAAAGCTGCCCGGCAAGCTTGAAAAGCAGCTCACCGCCGATATCGGCCCGCTCGCCAAGGTGAAAGAGGAATTAGCCCAGGCTGGCGCCACCCAGTTCGGCTCCGGTTGGTGTTGGCTCGCGGTCAAGGATGGCAAGATCGTCGTTACCAAGACGGCGAACGGCGAGAACCCGCTGGTCCACGGCGCCAAGCCGATCCTCGGCTGCGACGTTTGGGAGCATTCCTATTACATCGATTACCGCAACCGCCGGCCCGATTACCTCAAGGCGTTCATCGACCACCTGATCAATTGGGATTACGTCGCCGAAATGTACGAAGCGGCGATGAAATAGGCTGCGGTCAACGCGATCCGTGAAAAGGCGGGGCCTCGGGCTCCGCCTTTTTACTTTTCACGCCGCAACATCAGTCCTATTCGATTGCTTGCGCTACACTGTTGCGGCAGGCACGGGACCTTACACGCCGAGGCCGCGGGAAATTTGGAACCAGGCCAATCGTGCAGACATCGGCAACAATGGTCATGCCGCTGCGTGCCGGCGTCGCCAAATCTGAGCGATGGCCGGATACATGCGCGATTGCTGTCCTGGCGGCGATCGCGCTGCTCGCCGCGGCGACGTTTCGGGATTACGGCCTCGGCTGGGACGACTGGATCCAATCGCACTATGGCCACCTGCTGGTGTCGCTGTATTCGTCGGGCTTCACCGACAAGCGCGCGTTCTCTCTCGACAATCTCTACATGTACGGCGGCGGCTTCGACCTTCTGGCCACGCTGACGTCGAACATCTTGCCGTTCGATCCGTACGCGACCCGTCGGCTCGTTGGCGCGATCATCGGGATTGTCGGACTGTTCGCGGTCTGGCGACTGACCCGGCGGCTTGGCGGCCCGCTCGCCGGCCTGATCGCACTGATGCTGCTCGCCACCTGTCCATTGTTTTACGGACACATGTTTATCAACTGCAAGGATGCGCCGTTTGCCGTGATCATGATGCTTGCTTTGCTGGGCATCGTCCACGTGATCGAACAATATCCGCACCCGCGCCCCGCCACTGTCGCGCTGTTGAGCATCGCTTTCGGCCTTGCCGTCGGCACGCGTGTGCTGGGCGGTTTCGCCGTCATCGAGGCGCTCCTATCGCTGTTACTGGTCGTTGCGCTCAGATCGCACTTGCTTGGCCTGAAACGGGCATCCGGCGAATGTGCGGCGGTTTTGCTCCCGTTCATCCCCGGCGCGGTCCTCGCCTACCTGGTCATGGGCCTGGTCTGGCCGTGGGGCGTCGCAGCGCCGCTCAATCCGTTTCGGGCGCTGCATTATTTCTCGCACGACTTCGTCATTCCGTGGCGCGACCTGTTCGACGGCCAGCTCGTTTCGATCCTGCACATGCCGCGCAGCTATGTACCGACGCTGCTCGCGGTACAGCTCCCCGAAGTGATGCTTGCACTGGGCGTGTGCGGGTTTGCTGGCGCCGCCGTCGCGGTTTGCCGCCCGGGAAGCGGTGCCGGCGCGCTGCAGCGCGCTTCGCTGCTTGCGCTCCTCCTCGCCGTATCGCTCCCCATTCTGATGACGATCATTGCGCTGCCTTATATCTTCAACGGCATCCGGCATCTCCTGTTCGTCGTGCCGCCAATTGCCGTGCTTGGCGGACTGGCTGGCGGCTGGATTGCGCGCCGGCTCGCCGCACATGGCAGTGTTGCGATTGCCGTCGGCGCAATCGGGCTCGCCGCGGGCTCGATTTCACCGGTCATCGATATGATCCGGCTGCACCCTTATGAGTATGCCGACTTCAATCATCTGGTCGGCGGCCCCAAAGGCGCGCGACCGCTGTTCATGCTCGACTACTGGGGTCTGTCGCTGACGCAGGCGTCGCGGGGGCTGATCGCACTCTTGGCGCAACGCCATGAGACGCCGCCGAACGGACCCTGGAAAGTTGCGGTGTGCGGGCCGGAATCGCCGGTCCGGGTGACGCTCGGGCCGGCGTTCAAGATCGCGGCCCCGGAGCAAGCCGACTTCGCCCTGTCGCTTGGAGAATTTTACTGCGCCAAGCTCGACGCGCCCGTGCTGCTTCGGGTCGTGCGCGACGGCATCGTCTTTGCGCGCGTTTATGATATTCGCGGCCGCTCGATCGCAAAGCTGACCGTAGAATGACGCCAGCGGCCGCGGTCAAGCCGCCGCAGCGACAGCGGCGTGCGCGTAGTCCCAATAAAGCTCGCGCGCCTTCCGGTAAAATGGCCCGGGTGGGATCTGGCGATCGTCGATGCGCGTGACTGGGGTCACCTTGCTGTAGTTGCCGGTGCAGAAAATCTCGTCCGCCGTCTGGAAATCGCAGTAGCGCAACGTGGTCTCCACCACGGTCGCGCCGACATCCTGGAGCAACGCAATGACACGCCGGCGGGTAATGCCGGCGAGAAAAGTACCGTTCGCCACCGGCGTGAACAGGACGCCGTCCTTCGCCATGAAGATGTTGGCGCTGCCGAGCTCGGCGACGTTGCCGAGCGCATCACACATCACGCAATTATCGAAACCGCGCGTCCGCGCCTCGATCATGGCCCGCGCATTTTGAGGATATAGGCAGCCTGCTTTGGCCTCGACCGGCGCACTGTCACGCGTCGGACGGCGAAACGGCGACAGCGTGATGGCGGTGCCCGTGGGCTTGGGCATCGGCGCGACGTACATCGTCAGGCACCAGCGCGTTGTCTCGGGATCCGGCCGCACCGCGCCGCCGGCCGCGTCCTCGGCCCAGTACATCGGCCGGATGTAAAGCTCGGCGTCGCGATCGAAACGCTTGAGGCCCTCGCGCACCAGCGCAATCCATGTTTCGGTCGGCACGACCGGGTTTAGGTACATCGCCTTGACGGATTCATTGATGCGTGCGCAATGCAGGTCGAGATCGGGCGTAACGCCTTCAAAGGCGCGCGCGCCGTCGAACACCGAGGTGCAAAGCCACGCCGCGTGGGTGCGCGGCCCCATGATCGGCACATTGCCGTCGTGCCAATCGCCCTCGAAAAACGTCACTGTCTTCGACCAGGTAACTGTCTTGCTCATGGTACGATCCGCGAATGATCCACCCGTAAATCCGCGCCTTCCTTTGACACGATCTTTGTCACCAAACTTACAGCGTCCAAGGCCCCAAAATGATTAACGTTAAGACCCATGCCTATGTGTTCGATGCCTACGGCACGCTGTTCGACGTTCACGCGGCGATTGCGCGCCATCGCGCGGCGGCCGGCCCAGACGCCGAGCGTTTCTCCGATATATGGCGGACAAAGCAACTTGAATACAGCTGGACGATGACGCTCGCCGGCCAGTACGCCGATTTCTGGACCCTGACGGAACGTGCGCTGGACTACGCCTTCGATCGGGTCGGCTCGGTCAACCGCGCGCTGCGGCCACAATTGCTCGATGCCTATCGCCGTCTCGATGCCTTTCCGGACGCGCGCGACACGCTGGCTGCTCTGAAGGCCCAAGGCGTGCGCCTTGCCATTCTCTCCAACGGCTCCCCGTCCATGCTCGCCGCAGCGGTTGACGCGTCGGGGATCGGAGGACTGCTCGATGCCGTGATCTCGGTCGACGCCGTGCGCCTCTACAAGCCGCGACCGGAAGTCTACGCGCTTGTAACCAGCCGTTTCGGCATTGCTGCCGAGAGCGTTGTGTTCGTTTCCTCCAACCGATGGGACGTGATGGGGGCCGCTTCATTTGGTTTCCGTCCGGTATGGATCAATCGCGCGCGCGGCCCCGACGAGTACCCCGACCATGCGCCTGTCCGGGTCGTGGCCGATCTGTCGGCGCTGCCATCGCTTGCATTGTGAGTCCGGTCTTCCTTTGTGAGCGTAGCCTCCGCTAACCTGTGCGACACCTTGAATGCTCACCGGGAAAGCAGCCATGCGCGCCATCTATTACGAGCAAAACGGTCCGGCCCGTGACGTGCTGAAACTGGGCGACGTCGAAACGCCGCAGCCCGGGCCAGGCGAAGTCCGCATTAAACTTGCGACATCGGGTGTGAACCCGTCGGACGTCAAAGCGCGCTCCGGCGCAACGCGCAGAATTTCGTATCCGCGCGTCATTCCGCACAGCGATGGCGCGGGCATCATCGATCAGGTTGGGCCGGGCGTGCCTTCGACGCGCGTCGGCGAGCATGTCTGGACCTGGAATGCCCAGTGGCTGCGCCCATTCGGCACATGCGCGCAGTACGTCACGCTGCCTTCGGACTTGGCGGTACGCCTGCCGGACAAGATCAGCTTTGAAGTCGGCGCGTGTCTTGGAATTCCGGCGATGACGGCGTTTCACGCCGTGGCCACGGCGGGAACGGCGCCTGGCATGTCCGTTTTGGTCGCAGGTGGCGCCGGAGCGGTCGGTTACCACGCGGTGCAATTCGCCAAGGCCGCCGGCGCATCTGTCATTGCCACCGTAAGCTCACCGGAAAAGGCTGCTGCTGCGCGTACGGCCGGCGCTGATCACACCATTGATTATCGGCACGACAATGTTGCTGAGCGCGTCAAATCGCTGACCAGCAACCGCGGCGTCGATGCCGTCATTGAGGTCGACATCGCCGCCAACGCCAAGCTCCTTCCAAGCGTGCTGCGTGAGCGCGGCTGCGTCGTGATCTACGGCACGGGCGCGCCTGATTGCCCGATTCCTTCTCAGCTTTTTCTGCGCAACGCCATCACGCTGAAATACATCTATGTCTATGAGCTGACGGCATCCGAGCGCGCGGCGGCGCTAAAGGCGATAACCCACGCACTCGAAGCCGGCAGTCTCAAAACTATGATCGGAGCGACGTTCCCGATGGCCGAAACGACCGCCGCCCACCAAGCCGTCGAAGGCGGCAAAGTACTCGGCAACGTCGTGATCAAAGTCGACTAAATCGCCGATCAGGCTACGCGGTCGCCCTCCAGCTCGGGCGACCTCAACGCCGCGACGATCTGCTGCCTGGTGATACGCGTACCGTCGTCACCCTCGATAAGCAGCGTCACGCGGCCGCTTTCGTTGACGTGATGGGCCCAACTCATCGCCTCGTCGAGCAAAGTGAACTCCTTGTAGAGCTGTCGATCCTTGTCGAGCGGCGAAATCGATTCCGAGCCACGCGGGCCCGAGTAGACGCGATAAGCCATCGGGGGAACCTCCTCTTTCGTTACGTGCTCAACGTATGTGCATTTTGAATATGCCGAACGAGTGGCATAATGCGTTGACGCAGGTCACGTTGTCGTTACGATCGCTGCTGAGAAACCAGGCAAATTAAAAGACATAAGCTAATGGGGGGCGATTGTGCGCGCATTCGGCACATTCATTAGTCTCGCGTCCGCCGTGACCATTCTGACGGCAATGCTCGATGGAACCGCGCTCGCGCAGAGCGATCCCGTCTATCTCGTCACTTATGTCGAACTCATGCCGGACGCCGCCGCAGCCGGCGCCGCGCTGCTCAAGCGATACCGAGGCGAAAGCCGCACGCAGAGTGGCAACTTGCGACTCGACGTGCTTGCGGAAATCAAGCGGCCCAATCGCTTTGCCATCATCGAAGTGTGGAGGGACAAGGCGTCGCGCGATGCGCATGACCATTCAGCGACCAGCGCGCAATTTTCAGAACATCTCAAGCCGCTTGAAGATGCCCCCGATGACGTGCGCACCGTCCACGCACTGTATCTCGGCAGCAGCAAGAGCGAAAATCAACCCGGCGCGATTTACGTCGTGACCCACATTGACGTCATTCCCCCCGGCAAAGAGGGCTGCATGACGGCGCTCAAAGCTATGAGCAGCGACACCGCCAACGATCCGGGCAATTTCGGCTATGACGTGCTGCAGCAGGACGATCACTCAAACCATTTCACCGTGGTCGAGGAATGGGCGGACATGAAAGCCGCCGACGCGCACGCCATGGCAGTGCACACGCGCGCGTTTCGCGAAAAGCTGATACCGATCAAGGGCGCGCTTTACGACGAACGATTCTACACGATGCTGAATTGAAATCGTCGCGCGTCCGCCGTCCCACGACAGACAGGGACTTCTTCACCGGGGTTATTTCTGCGGCGCGAAGGATTGGTCGCTGTAAGGCAGCATTGTCGGACGTTGGATCGCAATGAAGGCTCGGTCCAGCGCATGATGACAAGTATTGCAGCCCGCGCTCAGCCTGTCATAGGCAGTGGCAAAAGCCGTGCTGTTCTTGTCGTCAACCGCCTTTTGCAGCTCCTTGAGCGGCGCGCCCACGATCTTGTCCACCATTCCCCCGCCGAGCAACTTGTCGACGTCTTCAAATCCTTCGTTCAATTCGCCGATCTCGTAGTCGGCTAACGCCCAGTTGCTACCGTGACCGGCAAACCACAGCTTGATATGGCGCAGTTGCTGCAACGTCATGATTTCGCCGAGACCCGGAGGGGCGGCGGCTGTCGCCTCCGGCGGCGGCACCGCTGGCGCAAGCCCATTCTGCGCATTCGCGGCGAGGGCCACCAGACAAAACGACGCTGCAGCGGCGGCCAATAACGACTTCATGAGCATCACCTCCAGCGCCCTGACATATCCTAGCCTCCAGGGCGGCCTTCAACTCAACGGCATGAGCGTTTCGTTGCAGATCTTCGGATGTCCGGCCCGGCACGCTTGATAAAGCGCGGGGCACGCTTTAACGGCGGCAACACCGGCCTCTATGGTCTTGATGCGTTCGCCGGCTGCACGCGACTGGCCATCGTAGGTAAGGACCGCGCTGTCGCGATCAAGCTGACGATCGGTGCGCAGGAAATTCTCGGCGCCGTCGAAATACGTGGTTGCTGTACGGATCGCTTCGTTGAGCTTGCGAGTGTACTCGGCGTTGGCGTGAGGGTCGGGTTTGATCACCCGGGCATGCACGGCGGCATCCGTGAACAAGACGTTGAGCTTGAAATACGTGCCGCCGCATTGAGCAAGCGCCAACCAATAGGGGCGGCCCTGGAAAACGCCCGGCACCGTCACGACCGTGTCGCGCTTGTCGACGGAGACGGCAGACGCGGCGCGTTCCGGCTCCCGCGATATACGGTGACGGCGGTGACGTTGCTGCGCGTCGGCGCTCGTCGCGGCGACGACGAGCGCGACGGTCACAAGGGCGCACTTTCCGAAAAATCCCAGCATGGCGTAATCATAAACGGCTGGAGGCGACGGATGGTTCAAAATCTCTCGACCCACGGCCGCACCTCGATCTCCCACGACCAGGCGCTGCGGTGCTGCTGCAGCAGGCTGAGATAAGTCTGCGCGATGGCGTCTGGATCGAGCGTGCTGTCGGGGCGATCGGGCGGATCCGCGCGGCGTGCACTGCGAATCCCCCCGTCGATCACGACGTGGGCAATATGGATGCCTTGCGGCGAAAGCTCCCGCGCCAGGCTTTGCGCCAAACCGCGAAGCGCAAACTTGCCCATGGCAAAGGACGCCGACTGGGCATAACCCTTGACGCTGGCGGATGCGCCCGTGAACAGGATCGCCCCGCGGCCCCGCGGCACCATGCGCTTGGCCGCCTCCTGGGCCACAAGGAAACCGCCGAACGCACTGATCGTGATCGACTTCGCCACTTCGTCGGGATCGAGTTCGACGAACGGGCCGCGCGTGCGGTAGCTGGGGTTGTAGACGACCACATCGAGGGCGCCGAGCCCGGCTTCGACATCGGCGATCAGCTTGGCGACGTCAGCGCGATTGGTCGCATCGCAAGTGAACCCCTTGCCGCCGGTCTCCTTGGCAAGCGCCGCAAGATCGCTTCCGCGGCGGGCGGCAAGCGCGACCGACAAGCCGGCCTTGGTGAAAGTGCGCGCCAGCGACGCCGACAATCCGGCCCCGACGCCGACGATCAACGCGGTTCGATAGGGGGTCTCGGTCATTCAGGGTCCTCCAGACGGTGCGGCGCCGCATAAGAGCAGACTAACGGCTGCCGCCGTCAAGCGTTTCGTCGAGCGTTCGCCTGCTGGGCGGCCGCCGCTCAATCGATGACCGCGATCGCGTTGATCTCGACGAGACAACGAGGATCGGTGGCCAGCCGGACCACCTGAACTGTCGTGGTGGCCGGCTTGGCCGTCCCGAAATATTCGCCCCAAACCCGGTTGAGTGCGTCCTGATCGGTGAGGTCGGTCACGAATCGATCAGCGGTCACCACATCGGCAAACGTCGCGCCCACCGCCTCCAATCCGCGCTTAAGATTTTCCAAAGCCGCGCGCGCCTGCCCCGCCATGTCGCT
>DASZWK010000014.1:0-1843 GCA_035546235.1 Xanthobacteraceae bacterium
GGAATTTCCGGCGAGCTGGTTTGCGCGCGCCAAGCTCGCGAAAAAAGCGCGCGACAAGTCGCTGAACTATTTCGGCGTCGATGCCAGCCAGCCGCTGTCGGTCTGGCGCAGCAAGGGCTGGCTCTATCGCGACGATCCGCGCGGCTGGTTTCAGTGGTACTGCCGCTATTATCTGGGACGCCGCATCCCGGACGAGGACGCGCGTCAGATCCGCCGCTGGAAGGCAATCCGGCGGCACGTCCGCCAGGTGCAACGCCATTGCGAGCCGGGCGACGTCACCTGCCGCAAGCGGCAACGCCAGGCACTGCTGCACTGGGCCTACGACAGCCGGAAGATTTGACCGGGCCGCCATGCTCCGCAAAGGCGGAGCATCCAGTCATCGACATCGATTCCGGTGATTACTGGATCGTCGGCTTTCGCGGACGATGACAGTCAATGAGTCTCAGGCCGGCTCCAGACCCTTGGTCTTGATGACACGCTTGGCCTCGGGCGTGGTGAGGAATTGGATTAAGGCTTTGGCGGCTTCGGGATGGCTTGTCGTCGCGGATATGCCGGCGACGAACGGCGTGACGCTTTGCAGTTCGTGCGGCAGCGGGCCGACCATGTCGATGCCCGCAACCGCCATCAGTTCGGCCATTTGCTGTATGCCGATTTCGGCTTCGCCGCGCAGCACGACGAGTCCGGCGAGCCCGCCGGCGCCGCCGGCGCCGTAATGGGACTTGGCCTGCATCGCGGCCGTGATGCCAAGCTCTTCAAAAACCTTGGCAAGATGCGCGCCGCTCTGGCCGCCGCCGACCGGCTTGCTGCACGCTATCGATTTCGCCGCCAGCATGGCGCGTTTGAAATTCTCCGGCGATGAAATGTCGGGTTTCGGCGCGCCTTTCTGCACCGCGACCCCGATAGTGGAATCGGCGACGTGGACGGCGCTGCCGGCGGCGATTCGGCCGCGTGCTTCGAGATCTTTGATGCCGTTGCGGCTGACGATCGCCACATCGGCGGCCTTGCCCTCGCCGAGTTCCTTCTCGAGCCGCAGTGATGGCCCAAGCTCGACGCTCGCGCGGTTGCCGGTCGCGCGCTCGAAGGCCGGTGCCAAATCCTCGAACACCGTCTTCATCGCCGTCGTGCTCACCACTTTGATCTCGATACCGCTCACATCGTTCTCCCGTTGCCGCCTCAGATCAGTCCCGGAATCCAGCGCTTCACGCGGCCGCAATAGTCGTCATACGGCTTGCCGAACAGGCCACGCAGCCGCGCTTCGTCGCCGCGCACGCGCCAGTCGAACCACACCGCGCTGATGACAAGGATAGCGACGGCGAGCCACGACCGGAACGTGATCGCGAGTCCGGTCATGAAAATGAGGTGGCCGAGATACATCGGGTTGCGCGTGTAGCGGTAAGGACCCTCGGTAACGAGCCGCTGTGGCAGCCGCTCCAGCCCCGGCCCGCCGCCGCCGCTCTGTCCGCGATAACGTCCGACCAGTCGATATTGCAGATAGCCCCAAAGCAGCAGCGGCACGCCCCAAGGCACCAGCGGCAATGTACCGCCGCGGCGGATCAGCTCAAAAGCGGCGACCAGCACCGGATAGACCACGAAGGTGCGCACCGGTGTGCGCTGGAGCCAGTGCCACGGTCGCCATCCGGATGGTTGCGGCCCGGCGGTATCGGATCGGGGGAGGGTATCGGGCTTGCTCATGCTGAATTGTCCCGCGCCGGCGTGCTTGCGTCCACCCCGATCGCTTCCGGACATCAACTCTGTGTGAATACGGCCCGCTATTGTAACCAGGCGGCCCGCCGCCCCGTAACTATGTCTGTGAAACTGCGCTATAGGTGCTGGACGCATCCCT
>DASZWK010000015.1:0-13786 GCA_035546235.1 Xanthobacteraceae bacterium
CACGTCGTCAATCAGATGTATGTCGAATTCCGCATCCCGGCCAAACAGACGCATCCTTATCCGCTTGTCATGGTGCATGGCGGCACCCGGTCCGGCACCACGTATCTGGGTACGCCGGACGGACGCGAAGGCTGGGCGCAATATTTCGTGCGTCGCGGCTACGCGGTGTATGTCGTAGATCAGCCCGGCCGCGGGCGTTCGGGCTATTCGACCGAAAACTACGGACCCGCAAAGGTGGCCGATCTGGAAGGCGGCATGCGCCGTTATCTGGCGCAGGAAAAGTACAATCTCTGGCCGCAGGCCCATCTGCATACCCAGTGGCCGGGCAACGGCACTGCGGACGATCCGAGCACGATCCAGATGGTTTCGAACTACGTGCCGGAGATCGAGGACTTCACCAAACAGCAGTTCCTCAACCGCGACGCCCTGGTGGCGCTGTTCGACAAGATCGGCCCCGGCATTCTCATGGTGCATTCGCAGGCCGGCGCATTTGCCTGGCCGGTTGCCGATGCGCGGCCGAATCTTGTCAAGGCGATCGTCGGCGTCGAGCCCAACGGGCCGCCGTTCTTCGACGTGAATTTTATCGGCCCGCCCGACTATTTCCGCCAGGGCAAGATGGCGCTGCCTTACGGCCTGAGCGCGGTGCCGCTCACCTATGTGCCGGCCGTCAAGGAGCCCTCCGAGCTTTCGATCGAGCAGGAGGCCAAGGCCGACGCTCCCGACTTGGTGCGCTGCTGGCTGCAGAAGGAGCCGGCGCGGCAACTGCCGAACCTGCAGAAGATGCCCATCATGGTACTCACATCGGAGGCGTCGTATCACGCGCCCTACGACCACTGCACCGTGAAATTTCTGGCCCAGGCCGGCGTGAAGGCGACCCACATCAAGCTTGCCGATCTCGGCATCCACGGCAACAGTCACGTGATGATGAACGAGAAGAACAACAAGGAGATCGCCGCGGTGATCGCGGTGTGGCTTGACGGCGCGCTGCCGGCGAAGCCGTGACGATCGGAGGAGCAATAATGCCAGCCAAAACTCTTCGCACCAAGACCGAGGCCGCGCGCGGCGGCGACAAGAAGGCGCCGGATCGCAGGGATGAAGGCTGGGACGACCGGCTTCGCACGGTCGGCGATGCGCGATTTGTCGAGGTCGAGTGGAGCGGCAAAGATCATCCCGTCTGGCCGCTACCGAAGAAGTAATGCGAAGCGTGAGGCATGCTCATTCGTCATGCCCGCGCTTGTCCCGGGCATCCACGTCTTAAGGCGAGTTCGAATCAAAGACGTGGATGGCCGGAACAAGTCCGGCCATGACGAGGTGAGCGGGTCGGGGAAGTTACTTCTGGCACTTCGGGCAAAAAAAGGTCGAGCGGCCGTTCTGCACGATGCGCTTGATGGTGCCGCCGCAGCCCGGTGTCGGACACTTTTCACCCTCGCGATCGTAGACGCGGAAATGATGCTGGAACATGCCGAGTTCGCCGTCGGTGAGCCGGTGATCGCGCAGTGACGAGCCGCCGGCCTTGATGGCGTCGTTGAGCACAGCCTTGATGCCGTCGACGAGCCGCGAGGCGCGTTCGTTGGGCGCGCCGGTCCGCGACGCGATCGTGGAGGCCATGCGCTTGGGCGAAAGACGCGCACGGTAGAGCGCTTCGCACACATAGATATTGCCGAGGCCCGCAACGACGCGCTGGTCCAGCAACGCCGCCTTGAGGCTCGTCTTCTTGCCATTGCAAGCCCCGGCCAGCATGGCGGCGTCGAAGGCATTGCCAAGCGGTTCCGGACCCAGACGATTGAGTAGCGGCTCGTCGTCAAGCTTGCTGCGCGCCACGATCTTCATGAAGCCGAAGCGGCGCGGGTCGTTGAAGGTCGCGACTGCGCCTGAGGACATGTGAAAGATCACATGATCATGGGCGACGTGCTGCGAACGCTCGTGATAATAGTGGCCCGGAGTTCCGTCTGTCCTGTCCTTGGCGCGCTCGGCTTTCTCGTCGAACACGTAAAACGAGCCCGACATGCCGAGATGCATGAGCAGCACGTCGCCGGAATTAAGGTCGGCGAGCAGGTATTTGGCTCTCCGGCCGAGGCCGGTGACGGTCTTGCCCTCGAGGCGCGCGACAAAGTCCTTTTGCAGCGGCCAGCGCAGGTCGCCGCGATGCACCTCGACCTTGGTGAAGCGCGCGCCCTCCATGGCCGGCACCAGGCCGCGCCGTACGGTTTCGACTTCGGGGAGTTCGGGCATGAAGGCAGCTCAATCGCTCATTTGAGCCGTTCGCTCGCCGAAGGTGATGCGATTATTGAACGGATCGACCACGCCGAGTTCGGTCATGCCCCATTCCTGCTGCTGCAACCCCGGCCGCAAATGGCGGTATTTTTTGTCGTTAAGCTCGCGATGCAGTTCGCGTACGCCTTTCATATAGACGTAGGCAATCGAGCCGGGGGTACCGTCACCAAAATGTTCGCTCAGGTGCAGCACAAGGCCGTCCCGTGAAACCTGCATGAAAACCGGCGCATCTGGCTCAAAGCGGTGCTCCCAGTCGACCTTGAAGCCGAGGAAATCCAGGTAGAATTCGCGCGCCTTTTCCAGCGAGAAAATGCGAAAAATCGGGACCGTGCGCTGGAATTCGATTGCCATGGGACCTCCATTGGGGGCCGGGCGTTTTCTCAACCATGCCGATCGGGCTTTCTAGCGCCGCAGCGCTCGTCGCGCTATCGTGGACCCACAAGGATCAATCATGCCGGATTTCGAACAGCGACAGACCGATTTCGGGGACCGCCGCGTGCCGCTTGGCGACAAGCAGGGCTTGGTCGACGACGTGTTCCGCAGTGTCGCGCGCCGCTATGACCTGATGAACGACCTGATGTCGTTCGGTCTGCATCGCGCCTGGAAAGACGCGCTGGTCACAGCGGCCGATCCGCCGCGCAATCGTCCTTTTGCGGTTGTCGACATCGCGGGCGGCACCGGCGACGTCGCCTTCCGCCTGATAGACGCCGGCGGCGAGCAGACGCGCGTGACCGTGTGCGACATCAACGCCGACATGCTGGCGGTCGGCCGTGAGCGCGCGGCACGTGATCGGCGCGGCGAGGCCGTGACCTTCGCCGAGGCCAATGCCGAGACGCTGCCATTCGCCGACCGCAGTTTTGATGCCGCCACCATTGCGTTCGGTATCCGCAATGTGGCGCGCATCGAGACCGCACTGGCCGAGGCCTATCGCGTGCTCAAGATTGGCGGCAAGTTTCTCTGCCTGGAATTCTCTGCCGTCGATCTGCCCGGCCTCGATCGGCTGTATGACCTTTATTCCTCCAACGTCATTCCGGCGCTCGGCCGCACGGTCGCAGGCGATGCCGATTCATACCGTTATCTGGTGGAATCGATCCGCCGCTTTCCGCGCCCCGAGCCGTTTGCGGCGATGCTGCGCGGCGCCGGCTTTGCCCGCGTCTCTTACAAAGTGATGTCCGGGGGAATCGTGGCGCTGCATTCCGGCTGGCGCTTGTGATTTCCGGCCCCGCGCACCTTATCCGTCTCGGCCACGCCGGCTTCGTGTTCGCTCGCGAAGGCGTTTTCGGGCAAGTCGATCCGGCAATGGTGCCGGCGCCGGCGCGCATTGCATTGCGGCTGGCGCGCCTCGTGGAGCGGCCAAGCCGTGGCACCGCGGGGTCGCGACTGTCGACCGCGATCACCCGGCTTGGGCCGAGTTACGTCAAGCTCGGCCAGTTTTTGGCCACCCGGCCCGATGTGGTCGGCGTGGCGCTCGCCCGCGATCTTGAACAGCTTCAGGACCACATGCCGCCGTTTCCGCAGGCCGAAGCGGAGCGCGCCGTCGCTGCATCGCTGGGCCGGCCGATCGCCGAAGTATTCGCGCGCTTCGGGCCGCCGGTCGCGGCGGCCTCAATCGCACAGGTACACCGTGCTGACGTGGGACAGGGAGGCGCGGCGCGCGCGGTCGCCGTCAAGGTCCTGCGCCCCGGCGTTGAACAGAGCTTCCATGCCGATTTGCGCGCTTTCACCTATGCGGCACGTCACGCGGAAAACCTATCGGCCGAAGCGCGGCGGCTCCGCCTCATCGAGGTGGTCGATACGTTGCGGCGCACCGTCATGAAGGAGATGGATTTCCGCTTGGAGGCCGCGGCGCTCTCGGAAATGGCCGAGAACACCAAGGACGATCCGGATTTTCGCGTGCCTGCCGTCGATTGGGATCGCACCAGCAAGGAAGTGCTGACGCTGGAATGGATCGACGCCACGCCGCTGTCGGACCGCGCCCGGCTCGAAGCAAAAAACTTCGACCTGCGTCAACTCGCCCGCGCGCTGATCCAGACTTTCCTGCGCCACGCGCTGCGCGACGGATTTTTTCACGCCGATATGCATCCGGGCAATCTGTTCGTTGACGACAAGGGCCGGCTGATCGCCGTCGATTTCGGCATCATGGGCCGGCTCGGAATGAAAGAGCGGCTTTTCCTCGCCGAGATTCTGCACGGCTTCATCACCCGCAACTATCACCGTGTCGCCGAGGTTCACTTCGAGGCCGGCTATGTGCCGCCGCATCATTCGGTGGACGATTTCGCCCAGGCGATCCGCGCCATCGGCGAGCCGATCCACAGCCGCACCGCCGAGGAAATCTCCATGGCGCGGCTGTTGACCTTGCTGTTCGAGGTAACCGGCATCTTCGACATGCGCACACGGCCGGAGCTGCTGTTGCTGCAGAAAACAATGGTGGTTGTTGAAGGTGTGGCGCGCTCGTTCGATCCCAAGCTCGATATGTGGAGTACCGCCGAGCCGGTGGTGGGCGAATGGATCGCGCGGTATCTCGGCCCTGCCGGCAAGCTGGAGAATGCGTCCCTGGGTGCCCTCGAACTGGGCCGGTTCATCGGCAATGCGCCGGGCCTGCTGACGCGCGGTGCTCGCCTGTTCGATCAGCTCGACGAAGCCACCCGCGACGGTATCCTGCTCTCGCCGCAAACGATCGCCGAAATCGATAAGGCGGAGGCGCGCCGCGACCGTTGGATCATCGGCGCACTGTGGGTGATCGCCGCGCTCCTTGCCGGTCTGTTATGGCACTTTCTGTAGCTGTTCGGCGCCGCGCGAGCTGACGCACTGGGGGCAGGGATGGTCCAACCGAATGATTGCATTGATTGCAATGCAATCATAATTGCGGTAGACGAGGCCATGCAAGAAGAGGCCTGACCCCGTGGCCAGTCTCACTGTTCGCCAGCTCGACGACAGGCTGAAAAAGCTGCTGCGCCTTCGCGCCGCGCAGCACGGCCGTTCGATGGAAGACGAAGTGCGCGTCATCCTGAAGGAAGCGGCAGAGGGCACAGGCCGCGATGTGCTTGAACGCTTCGAGGCGCCCAATCGACCGTTGCCGCAAAATGTGCGCGTCGAGGCGGGCACCAAGCGCGTTCTGCTTATCATCGGCGGCGGCATCGCGGCCTACAAGTCACTCGATCTCATCCGCCGTCTGCAGGACCGCGGTCTGCGCGTTCGCTGCGTCCTCACCGAGGCCGCGCAGCATTTCGTCACCGCACTTGCGGCCGGCGCGCTCGCCGGCGAGACCGCCTATACGGATCTGTTTGACGCGCAGAGCGAATTCGACGTCGGCCACATCCGGCTCGCGCGCGACACCGATCTGATCGTCGTGGCGCCCGCCACCGCCGATCTGCTGGCGAAAATGGCCGGCGGCCACGCCAACGATCTCGCGAGCGCCGTCCTACTCGCGACCGACAAGCTGATCCTGCTGGCGCCGGCGATGAATCCGCGCATGTGGTCAGCCAAAGCAACACAACGCAATCTGGCGCAGCTTGTCGCCGATGGCGCCCACGTGGTCGGTCCCAGCAGGGGCCAGATGGCGGAGCGCGGCGAAGCCGGTCTCGGCCGCATGGCCGAGCCCACGGAGATTGCCGCGGCTGTCGAGGCGCTGCTGCGGCCGGACGGCGCGCTTTCCGGCCGGCGCGTGCTGGTCACGTCGGGCCCCACGCATGAGCCGATCGATCCGGTGCGCTTCATCGCCAACCGGTCTTCCGGCAAGCAGGGTCATGCGATCGCGGCTGCGGCTGCCGCCGCCGGCGCGTCGGTGACGCTGGTTTCTGGTCCGGTCGAGGTGCCCGATCCGCCGGGCGTGAGCGTGGTCAAGGTCGAAACCGCGCAGCAAATGCTGGAGGCGGTCGAAAAGGCGTTGCCTGCCGATGTTGCCGTGTTCGCGGCCGCGGTTGCCGATTGGCGCGTTGAGCGCGCGAGCAACAGCAAGCTTAAAAAGCAGGAAGGCCGGTCGCAGCAGCTCGGTCTGATCGAAAACCCTGACATCTTGGCGACCATCGCGCATCGCAAAACCGGCCGCCCGCCGCTGGTGATCGGTTTTGCCGCCGAAACCGATGACGTGATCGCCAATGCCAGGGCCAAGCTGCGCCGCAAGGGTTGCGACTGGATTTTGGCCAACGACGTGTCGCCTGAGACCGGCATCATGGGGGGCGACAGCAACACGGTCCATCTGGTGACTGCCGCGGGCGTTGAATCCTGGCCGCCGCAATCCAAGGACGACGTGGCGAAGAGCTTGATCGAGCGTATCGCCGGTGCATTGGCGGAGACAAAACGGTGAGTGGCAACGAAGCCGCGATCGAAGTCGGCGTCATGCGGCTGCCCCACGCCGCCGATCTGCCGCTGCCAGCCTATCAAAGCGCCCTCGCCGCCGGGCTCGACCTTGTTGCCGCGGTGCCGCCCGATGCGCCGGTGGACATCGTGCCTGGCGGCCGCGCCGCGATTCCGACTGGCCTTGTGATCGCGTTGCCGCCGGGCAGTGAGGGTCAGGTCCGCCCGCGCTCGGGCCTCGCCGTCCGCCATGGTATTACGGTGCTCAACACGCCCGGCACCATCGACGCCGATTATCGCGGCGAAATCCAAGTCATTTTGATCAATCTCGGCGCCGAAGCATTTCAGGTCCGCCGCGGTATGCGCATTGCCCAACTGGTCATTGCTCGCGTTCAGCAAGCCAAGCTGATCGAGGCGGACAGTTTGGAGACGACGGCGCGCGGTACTGGCGGCTTGGGCTCGACCGGAACCGGCTAAAAGGCGCTGCCGCGATGCAACGCAGCGCCGTTCATGATCTGGACTCTTTCGGCGTGAATCCTGTTGAGAGTAAAGTAGTTTGATTCGTGGGGTGTGCGGCCACCCTCCGCTTCTCCGCGGCGGAGAAGGCAGGGTGGGGGACCGGCAACGGCGGTAGCCGGTAAAGGCGCAGGGGCATGCCGGAGACGATCCGGACGAGCGGCATAACGCATCCGCGGCAACGCGGATTCCGCGAGGCGATTCTGCATGCCGGCCGCGTGTGGGCGGCGTGCTCGCTCACCATCTCGATTATCTCGTGTCCGACGTTGGCCCGCGCCGACGAAACGACGCTCGGCAATTTGGGCCAATTCGATCGCCGTGAAATTGCGATCCTGTTGCCCATGGTCGGGCTCATTGTCTTTGCCGTCATCACCGCGATCATGCTGGTGCGGACGCGCCGGAGGACGGCGCGGCTCGAAGGCGCCTCGCGTGACGAAATCATCGGTTTGCATGATCGGCTGGACCGCGCCAATGCGCTGCTGTTGTCGGAGCGGCAAGTGCTGGTCGACTGGCTGGCGGCGTCAAATCGCCCCAGCATCGAGGGCGATCTGGAACTTCTCGGCGTTGCCGAGCCGCATCGCGTGCTCGCCTTCGGTTCATGGCTCGACGCCGCGCAGGCGAGCGAGATGGAGCGTTCGGTCGGCGCTTTGCGCGCACACGGTGACGCGTTTGCGACGACACTGATCACGCTCGCCGGCCGTCCAATCGAGGCGCAGGGCCGCGCCATCGGCGGCCGCGCCGTGCTGCGGCTCCGTGACGCCAGCATGGTGACTCGGGAACTTGTTGAACTTGACGCGCGCCACCGCGACTTGCGAACCGAAGTCGCGTCGCTTCGCACGCTGATCGAAACGCTGCCGTCGCCGGCCTGGACGCGCAATGCGGCGGGGCGGCTTACCTTCGTCAATTCCGCTTATGCGCGCGCTGTCGAGGCGCGCGATGGCGCCGATGCCATAGAGCGGAACCTGGAGCTGCTCGACAGTGCCGCGCGGGCGACCATCATGCAGACGCGCCGCGATGGCGGCGCTTATGCGGGCCGGCTGCCGGCGATCGTCGCCGGAGCGCGCCGCAGCTTCGACGTGCTCGATGTCCGGACCGATACCGGCAGCGCCGGCATCGGTATTGATGCGACCGAGGCCGAGACCATGCGCAGCGCGCTGGCGCGCATGGTCGATGCGCACCGCCGGACGCTCGATCACCTGCCGATCGGCGTCGCCATGTTCGATGCCCAGCAGCGCTTGACGTTCTACAACGCCGCCTACCGCACGCTGTGGGACCTCGACGTTCGTTACCTCGACCAGCACCCGGCTGATTCCGCCTTGATCGACGAACTGCGGATGGCGCGCAAACTGCCCGAGCAGCCGAATTTCCGCGAATGGAAGGCGCAGCTCTTAACAGCCTACCGCGCCAATGAAACCAAGGAACACGTTTGGCATCTGCCGGATGGCCGCACGCTGCGAGTTGTCACCACGCCCAATCCCGACGGCGGCGTCACATACCTGTTCCACGACGTCACCGAGCGGCTTGAACTTGAGCGGAGCTACGAAGAGCTGATCCGCGTGCAGGGCGAAACCCTCGACAATCTGGCCGAAGGTGTCGCGGTGTTCGCCAGTGACGGCCGGCTGCGGCTGCACAATCCGGCCTTCGCCCGTATGTGGAAGCTCAAGGACGAGGCGCTGGCCGAGCGCCCGCATATCGAAGCCATCACCGCGCTGAGCCAGCCGCTGCACGGCGACGATCCGACGTGGCAGGCGCTGCGCGAAGTCGTGACCGCAATCGACAGCCGTAAAGCCATCACCGGGCGGCTGGAACGCCGCGACGGCAGCGTGGTCGACTGCACGACAGTGCCGCTGCCGGGCGGCGCCACCCTGGTGACGTTCCACGACGTCACCGACTCGGTCAACGTCGAGCGGGTGCTGCGCGAACGCAACGATGCGCTCGAAGAGGCCGACCGGCTCAAGATCGATTTCGTCCATCACGTGTCGTACGAGCTGCGTTCGCCGCTGACCAACATCATCGGTTTCGTGCATCTGCTGGGCGATCCGGCGACCGGGCCGCTGGCGCAGAAGCAGCGCGAATATCTCGATTACATCACCGTGTCGTCGGACACGCTGCTGGCGCTCATCAATAACATTCTCGATCTGGCGACCATCGATGCCGGCCGCATGCAACTCAACCTCGGCCAGGTCGACATCCGCGAAGCCATGCAGGCGGCGGCGGAAGGCGTCCAGGACCGGCTGGTAAGCGCCGGACTGACGCTCGAAATTCGCGCGCCGGCGGATATCGGCAGCTTCGTCGCCGACGGTCGGCGTCTACGGCAGATCCTGTTCAATCTTCTGGCCAATGCCGTGAGCTTTTCGCCAGGCGGCGCCACCGTGACGCTCGCGGCCGAGCGGCGCCAGGACGAGGTGACGTTTTCGGTCACCGACACCGGACCCGGTATTCCACCCGATGTGTTGGAGAGGGTCTTCAACTGGTTCGAGACCCATCCGCTCGGCTCGCACCACCGTGGGCCGGGGATCGGCCTGTCGCTGGTGCGGTCGTTTGTCGAGCTGCATGGCGGCACCGTCACCATCGACTCGGTGGTGGGCCGGGGCACGACCGTCATTTGCCGATTTCCGACCAGCGCGGCTGCCGCCCGCACGGCGGCGTAGCGCGCCTTAATCGGGGCAAATCCTTGAATTTGCTTTGATCTTGAATCCGCCTCTGCGAAAGTGTTGTGCGCTAATCTGAAATCCGTTAGCGGATCGCCGCGATGCTTCTGACCAGCACAGGTGGCTCAAGCTTTTCCGTGCAGTTGCCGAACGAGCAGGCGACAGTGCGGTTCGCCGCCGACATCGCCTGCGCCTTGGAGCCGGGCGATGTGGTGACGCTGTCCGGCGACCTCGGCGCCGGCAAGACTACGTTCGCGCGCGCGCTGATCCGCTATCTGGCGGGCGACGAAGCCATCGAGGTGCCGAGCCCGACCTTCACGCTGCTGCAGAATTACGACCTGCCGCGTTTTCCCCTGGTGCATGCTGATCTCTATCGGCTGGCGGGCGCTGCCGAATTGACAGAGCTTGGGCTCGACGACTTGCTGGACAAGACCGTGGTGCTGATCGAGTGGGCGGACCGCGCCGCCGGTTATTTGCCGCCCGACCGGCTCGACATCGCCTTCACGCTTGCCCCCAAGGCCGGCGCCGACATGCGCGACGTGCGCTACACCGGCTATGGCAAGTTCGCCGCGCGCGCCGAGCGCATCGGCAAGCTCCGCAGCTTTCTCGACGAGTCCGGTTACGGCGCAGCAAAGCGCGAGCGCATGCAGGGCGACGCCTCGACGCGCATTTTCGAGCGGCTGACGCTCGGAGAGGAATCCTTGGTGCTGATGAATGCACCGCCGCAGCCGGACGGTCCGCCGGTGCGCGACGGCAAGCCCTACAGCGCCATCGCCCATCTCGCCGAAAACACGATTCCCTATGTGGCGCTGGCGGCGGCCCTGCGCGCGCGGGCGGTGTCGGCGCCGGTAATCCATCACGCCGATACCGACTCCGGACTGATCATCATGGAGGATCTCGGCGAACAGCGGATCGTGGCCGGTGATCCGCCGATGCCGCTCGAAGAACGCTATCAGGCCGCGCTCGATGTGCTGATCGCGCTGCATCGCCGCAGATTGCCCGAAACGCTCGAAGTCGCGCCGCACCGTGAATACCGGCTGCCGCGCTACGACATCGATGCCTTCATGATCGAGGTCGAGCTTCTGCCCGACTGGTACCTGCCATATGCCGGGATGCGCGCGACTGACGATCGGCGCGCGGCGTTTGTATCATTGTGGCGCGAGGCGCTGGCGCCGGCGCTGGAGGCGCCTTCGACCTGGGTGCTGCGCGATTATCACTCGCCGAATCTGCTTTGGCTCAGCGACCGGCAGGACATCGGCCGCATCGGCGTGCTCGATTTCCAGGACGCTGTCCTCGGTCCTGGGGCATACGACGTGGCTTCGCTGTTGCAGGATGCGCGCGTCGACGTGCCGGAGGCGCTCGAACTTCTGCTGCTTGGCCGCTACGTCCGCGCGCGGCAAACCGACGATCGGCGCTTTGAGGCGAGCGCATTCGCGCAGCTTTATGCGACGCTTGCCGTTCAGCGCGCCACCAAGGTGCTGGGCATCTTCGCGCGTCTCAATACGCGCGACGGCAAGCCGCAATACCTGCGCCATATTCCGCGGATATGGCGCTATTTGCAGCGCTCGCTGGCGCATCCAGCCCTGGAATCGCTGCGCGGGTGGTACGCCAACAACGTGCCGGCGCCGTAAGCGGAACGGCGGCGCGCGAAAGGGGCAGGGGCGATGGCTGCGATCAATCAACCGGCGATGCCGAAGGCGGCGATCGTGTTGGCCGCCGGTCTCGGTACGCGCATGCGCCCCTATAACGGCAATGTTCCCAAACCGCTCGTCGCCATCGGCGGCAAGTCGCTGATTGATTATGCGCTCGATCGCCTCGCCGATGCGGGGGTCGAGCGCGCGGTCGTCAACGTACACTATCTGGCCGAAGTCCTAGAGCAGCATCTCGCATCGCGCACCACGCCGCAGATCGTCATTTCCGATGAACGCGGCATGCTGCTCGGCACCGGCGGCGGCATCGCCAAGGCGTTGCCGAAGCTGGGCGACGCGCCGTTTTTTCTGGTCAATTCCGACACGCTGTGGGTCGACGGCGTCAAGCCAAATTTCGCACGGCTGGCCGATGCGTTTGAGCCCGAAACGATGGACGCGCTCCTTCTGCTCGCTCCGACCACGGGCAGCATCGGCTATCAGGGCGGCGGCGATTACGCGATGCTGCCGGATGGCCGGCTGCGCCGCCGGACCTCCGGCGAAACGGTGGCGCACGTCTATGCGGGCGCCTCCATCCTGGTGCCGAGGCTGTTCGAGGGCGCGCCTGCCGGCGAGTTTCCGCTGACGCTGCTGTTCGACCGCGCCGGTGAGCGCGGCCGGCTGTTCGGCCTGCCGCTCGAAGGCCGCTGGATGCATGTCGGCACGCCGGAAGCGGTCGCTGAGGCCGAAGCGGCACTCGCCGCCACGTTGTAGAATCTGCTAGGCCCATTTTGCGGATGCGGTGCGGCACTTCAATGCACCGTAGCTCCGCAGCGTTTCAAATCGAGCGATGCCCGCGCGCGTTTTCACCATCCCGGCGTCTGCGCCGTTTCTGCCGACGCTGATCGAGGCCCTGTTCGGCGGCAAGCTGGGGTTCGCCCCGGCCGCCGATCCGCTCGCGCTCGCGTCCGCGACACTTTATCTGCCGACCCGCCGCGCCTGCCGGCTGGCGCGCGACGCGTTTCTCGACCGGCTGCGTGGTGACGCGGCAATTCTGCCCCGCATCGTTGCGCTCGGCGACATCGATGAGGATGAAATCGCTTTTGCCGAAGCGGCGACCGGTGGCATCGCCGCTGACGCGCTCGCCCTGCCGCCGGCGCTCGGTGGGCTTGAACGACGTCTGCTGCTGACGAAGCTCATCGTCAAATGGGTGAACTCACCCGAGCTGCACGGTCAAAGCAGCTCTCCGCTGGTCGCGCAAACTCCGGCCGCGGCCTGCGCGCTGGCCGACGATCTGGCGCGGCTGATCGATGACATGACAACCCGCGACGTGCCGTGGAAGCGGCTCGACAATCTGGTCCCCGACCAATTCGACGAATATTGGAAATTGACGTTGCGGTTTTTGAAAATCGCAGGCGACAACTGGCCGAAAATTCTTGACGATCTCGGTCAGATCGAGCCCGCCAAGCGGCGCGATGCACTGATCAAGGCCGAAGCCGCACGCCTTTCGTCCAAGACCGACGGGCCGGTGATTGCGGCGGGATCGACCGGTTCAATCCCGTCGACTGCGGAACTGATCGCGACCATCGCGCATCTGCCGCACGGCGCCGTCGTGCTGCCGGGACTCGACACCGATCTCGACGAGGCGTCATGGCGGCTGATCTCGGGCGATCCAAAGAAGAAAATTCCCGCCGTTCCAGGCCATCCGCAGTTTGCCATGCAGGCGCTGCTGACGCGCATTGGCATCCCACGCAGCGCGGTGATCTCGCTGGCACAGGCGGATGGCCGCGAAGTCCTGCTGTCCGAAGCGATGCGCCCGGCCATGCAAACCGATGTCTGGTGGGAGCGCGCTCGCGATCTGGTGTTCGCCGCGCAAGCCGATGCCGCGGTTTCGACGGTGACGGTGATCGAAGCCGCCAGCGCCGAGGAAGAAGCGCTGTCGATCGCAATAGCGCTGCGCGAAGCGGTACAGGACGGCAGAACCGCCGCGTTGGTCACACCGGACCGGACGCTGGGACGCCGTGTCGCCGCGGCGCTGATGCGCTGGAATATCGCGGTGGAAGATACCGGCGGTGTTCCGCTTGCCGAAACACCGGCCGGGATTTTTGCCCGACTCGCGGCGGAAGCCGCCGTCGCCGGTCTTGAACCGGTAACCTTGCTGGCGCTGCTCAAACATCCGCTGCTGCGCCTTGGCTCCGGCCATCACCAGCACGCCATTGATATTCTGGAGCGAGCGGTGTTGCGCGGACCACGGCCAAGCCGTGGCACAGCCGGACTCGCCCGAGCGCTCAGAACATTGCGCGCGGTCAGAGATAGCCTGCACCCGTCCGATCCGCGCAAGAATCTGAGCGATGGCCAGATCGGGGAAGCCGAGAGCCTTGTGGCGAAACTCGCCGCGGCGCTGGAACCGCTTGAGGGATCCGG
>DASZWK010000016.1:0-11470 GCA_035546235.1 Xanthobacteraceae bacterium
CCCCGCTTTTCTTCGATCTTGTCCCAGATCAACGCCGCGATATCCGGCCCGCCGAAATTCTTGATCGCGCGGATGCCGGTCGGCGAGGTGACATTGATCTCGGTGAGGAAGTCGCCAATCACGTCGATGCCGACGAACAACAGGCCACGTTCGCGCAAAGCGGGCCCGAGCCGCGCGCAGATTTCACGCTCGCGCTCGGTCAAATCGGTTGCCGCCGGCGCGCCGCCGCGCACCATGTTGGAGCGCAGATCGTCGGCCGCCGGTATGCGATTGATCGCCCCGGCGAATTCGCCGTCCACCAGGATGATGCGTTTGTCGCCCGCTTTTACTTCGGGCAGAAATTTCTGCACCACCCATTGCTCGCGGAACGTGACCGCGAACATATCGAACAGCGAGCCGAAATTAAGGTCGTCACGCGTGACACGGAACACCGCGCCGCCGCCGTGACCGTAGAGTGGCTTCATCACGATGTCGTTGTGCTCGGCGCGGAACGCCTTGATGGCATCGAGGTCCCGCGTGATCAGCGTCGGCGGCATCAGGTCCGGAAATTCGGTGACGAATACCTTTTCGGGCGCGTTACGCACATGGCCTGGATCATTCACCACCAGGGTCTTGGGGTGGATGCGATCAAGCATGTGCGTCGAGGTGATATAGGCAAGATCGAACGGTGGGTCCTGACGCAGCAGCACAACGTCAAAGGACTCGAGATCGGGGTGGTGCGGCTCGCCGAGCGTGAAATGATCGTCGACGACGTCGCGCACGACAAGCGAACGCACCGTGGCCGACACCTTGCCGTCCCGCAAGGCGAGCCGATCGGGCGTGTAGTAGGACAGCGGATAGGCGCGCTTCTGCGCTTCGAGCAGCAGCGCAAAGGTGGAATCGCCGCGGACGTTGATCCGTTCGATTGGGTCCATTTGGACGGCGACGTTCAGGCGCATAGGTGAGCCATCCGATGAACTTTTGGTTTGTTGGCGGACGTCATGCCACTCGGGGATGGGGAAGGTAAACCCACGGTTAACATCTTACCGCCAAATTGCGAGTCGGGGCTGAAAGACGCTGGCAATTGCATGAAATTGGCGAAACTCTCCATTGCCGGCAAGCTCTATGTCATCTTTGCGCTGCTGGCTACCGTGACCATGGCGCTGGCCGGCGCTGCCATCGTCAATGCGCAGCAGCACGTCGCGCTGACCAAGGAATTCGAATCGACCTTTGTCGGCGCCGAGAACGTCGAGCACATCAACAGCCTGGTCTATGCGGTGGTGATGGAATCGCGCGGCATTTACATGTCGCCCGACATTGCCGCGGCCAAGCCGTTCGCCGCCGGCCTCACGCGCTTCAATAATCAGATCGGCGGCGTGATGGCGGGCTGGCAAAAATCGGTACTGCCTGAGGATGCCGCGGTTTTTAACGCGTTCGCGGCCCGGGTGAAGCAGTTCCAGGAATTCCGCCGCGAGCTGGTGCGCCGTGGCACCGAAATCAGCCCCGCGGCCGGCAGCGAATGGGGCAACAACAGCGCCAACCGGACAGTCCGCACCGCGCTGACCAACGATCTCGACACGCTGGGGCGGCTCTATGCGCAGCGGTCGCGGAGCATCTATGCTCAGATTGAAAACAACATCCGGACCGCGGCACTGGAAATGACGGTGCTCGGCGCCATGGCGCTCGTCTTGGCCATAATCGGCGCGCTGATCATCCATCGCTCGATCGCGCGGCCGCTTGCCGATGTCACCCGCATCACCGAAGCGGTGGCCGGCGGCGACGCGATCCGCGCTCTGCCCTACGGCAACCGCCACGACGAGATCGGCGCGTTGGCGCGCTCGATTTCGGTTTTCCAGGAAGCGATGCGGCGCAATGTCGAGCTGAACAAAACCGTGACGTCGGACGCCACGTCGCGAGCGCAGCGCCAGGAGCGCATTGCCGCCGACATCGCTCAGTTCGGCACCGAGATCGAGGCGAGCCTGTCCGAACTCGGCCGGCTATTCGACCACATGTTGGCGGCGTCATCGCAATTGACCGAGGTTGCCGATCTCGCTTCGGCCAAAACCGATGGTGCGGCTCGCGCCTCGGGCGAGGCCTCGGCCAATGTGCGCGACATTGCTTCCGCGGCCGGCGAACTCGCCGCCTCGGTTGCCGAAATCGATCGCCAGGTTGCGCAATCGAACATCATTGCCAGCAAGGCGGTGGCCGAAGCCGCACGGAGCAACGAGGCGGTTCGGGAACTCGACGAGGCTGGCCGCCGCATCGGCGCGGTGATCAAGCTCATCACCGACATCGCCGATCAGACCAATCTCTTGGCGCTCAATGCCACCATCGAAGCGGCTCGCGCCGGCGAGGCCGGCCGGGGCTTCGCGGTGGTGGCGGGCGAGGTCAAGGGCCTATCGTCCCAGACCGCGAAAGCCACGGACGAGATTGGCGCCCAGATCGCAGCCATGCAGGGAGTAACCCACCGCTCGATCGAGGCGATCGGCGGCATCGAACGCACGATCCGCGAGATCGGCGAAATCACCACCGCCATCGCCACCGCGGTGACCGAACAGGGCGCCGCAACCCAGGAAATCGCGCGCAGTGTCGAGGTTGCGGCATCCCGCACCAACGACACCGTAACCGAGGTGGTGAGCGTCGGCGCGGCAACGGAAAATACCCGTGCCAGTGCCGCGTCGGTCAAGACGCTCGCCAATGACCTCGCTGCCGCGGCCGGCATGATCCGGACTCAGGTCGATCAGTTCTTCCGTAAGCTGCGCGCCGCCTGAGGCTCAGCGGGTCGCATCGAACGCGTTGACGATGTGGCGCGGCAGCTTGCCCGGCAGCATCAGGATCACGTCGAATCGGATCGCGCGTTGGGCGTCTTGCGGGTGATGCGCGAGCCAGAGCTCGGCAGCAGCGACGATGCGCTGTTTGTTGCGTTGCGTGACGGCCTCCGCCGCATCCTCGAGCGTGTCGCGCGCCTTGACCTCGAAGAACACCAGATCGTTGCGGCGGCGGGCCACGATGTCGATTTCGCCAAATGGCGTTTTCCAGCGCCGCGCCACAATGCGGTAGGCCTTGGCAATGAGAAAGAGCACAGCGCGGCTTTCCGCCGAAACGCCAAGCCGGAATGCCGCCATCCGCTCCGGCCGCGGCGGCGGTTTCGGCTGTGCGGCGCGCTGCGATGATTTAGCGGGGCGCCTCACGGCTCGGTCCTTGGCTGGTCTTGCCCGGCTGCTTGGTCAGCTCGAGGGCGCGTTGGTAAAGCTGCCGGCGCGGCAGCCCGGTGGTTTCGGCAATTTCCGCGACTGCGTCCTTGAGGGACCTGCGCGCCAGCGCTTCGCGCAGCAGCGCCTCGGTGTCGTCGGCGCTTGGCTGCGGCGATGCCGGAGGCGGACCGATGACGAGGACAATCTCGCCGCGCACTTCGCCGGTTCCGGCGCCCTGTGCCAGCGCGTCGAGATCGCCTCGGCGGATTTCCTCGTGCAGCTTCGTCAACTCGCGGCAAACGGCCGCGTCTCTGGGGCCGAGGCCCGCCGCGAGATCGGCAAGCGCTGCGGCCAGGCGGGGGCCGGTCTCGAACAGCACGATGGTTGACGGGATCGGCGCGAGTTCGGCGATGCGCGCCCGCCGCGCGGCTTGTTTTGGTGGCAGAAAGCCGGCGAACAGAAATTGGTCGGTTGGCAGGCCCGCAACCGCCAGTGCCGCCAGCAACGCCGAGGCGCCGGGCAGGGCCGTGACGGCCCGGCCCGCGTCCTGCGCGGCGCATACGAGCTTGTATCCAGGATCGGAGACGAGCGGCGTTCCGGCATCGGAAACCAGTGCGATGGCCGCGCCTTCCGCCAATCGGCGCAACAGCATGGGCCGGGCCTTGGCCGCATTGTGATCGTGATAGGCAGTAAGCGGCGTGGAAATCCCGTATCGGCCGAGCAACTTGCGGGTAACCCGGGTGTCTTCGCAGGCGATCAGGTCGGCGCCGGCCAATGTGGCCAGTGCCCGCAGCGTGATGTCGCCAAGATTGCCGATCGGCGTAGCAACCACATAGAGACCACCCGCAAGGTGCGGCACGTCGATCACGGTGCCGCCGATTGCGTAGCGGTTTGGGGCGCGATCCTGCGGCGAAACCGCGCTGGGCGAACTGGCGGGCGCAGGCGTCATAGCGGCGAATTTAGCGCCGTTTTCGGCCGAGCGTCAGGGTGAGCGCAATTAATTATCCTTTTCATTTGGTTAACGATTCGCCCCCAGGATGACGAATTGTTATAAGCCTATGCCGACGCAGGCAAAGGTGAGGGGAACCGCAATGTCCGCGGATTTGCAGGTTCGGGCTGCCGCGCCGGCGCTGCTGACGCGCCGTCGATCGGTTGCCGCCTTGCTGGCGAGCAGCGCCGCACTCCTCTCCGGATGCTCCAGCGCCTCGAGCGTCTTCGGCAATTCGCACTTTTTCTCCTCGACGCCGCCGGCGGAAACCCCACCGCCGGCGCCGGCTGCCACCATCGGAACCGGCCAAGTGAAAGTCGGCCTGATCCTGCCGATGTCAGCGGGAGGCAACGCCGGCCTTGCCGGTCAGGCGATGCGCAATGCCGCCGAAATGGCGCTCGCGGAGTTCAATTCGCCCAATATCCAGCTCGTCGTTCAAGATGATGCCGGCAACACCGATACGGCCCGGGCCGTCGCCCAGCAGGCGCTCGATCAGGGCGTGCAAATCATCCTCGGCCCGTTGTTCGCGCAATCGGTCAATGTCGTCGGTCAAATCACGCGGCCGCGCAACATTCCGGTCATTGCATTTTCGACCGATGCCAACGTCGCCTCGCCTGGCGTCTATCTGTTGAGCTTTTTGCCGGAGTCCGATGTCGAGCGCATCGTCCAATATGCGGGCTCGACCGGTAAGCGATCGTTCGCCGCGCTGGTGCCCAGCAACCCGTACGGCACCGTGGTCGAAGCAGCATTCCGGCAGGATGTCGCGCGTCGCGGCGGTCAGATTGTCGCGCTTGAACACTACCCGCACGACAACGCCGGCATGGCGGCGCCGGTGCGGGCCGTGGCGCAGGCCGCAGCGCGTGCCGACGCGCTGTTCATCCCGGACGGCGGCGATGCCGTGCCCGGCGTGGTGCAGATGCTTGCGGCCGACGGAATGAACACCAAGCGCATCCAGCTCCTGGGCACCGGGCTGTGGGACGATCCGCGCATCTATGCGACGCCGGCGCTCGACGGCGGGGTCTATGCGGCCCCGGATGCCGCCGGATATCGAAGCTTCTCCAATCGCTACCGGCAGCGCTTTAACAAGGATCCGGTGCGCACTGCGACGCTCGCCTATGACGCGGTGGCGCTGGTTGCCGCGCTGGTGAAAACACAACCCGATCCGCAGGTGCGGTTTTCGCCGCAGATCCTGACCAATCCGTCGGGCTTCACCGGCATCGACGGTTTGTTCCGCTTCCTGCCTAACGGCACCAACCAGCGCGGACTTGCGGTGTTGCGCGTCACCCGCTCGGGGCCGCAGACCGTTGCGCCGCCGCCCCGCAGTTTCGGTAATTCAGGAATTTAGCGCGCGTCCCCTCACCGCGGTCTTTGTCATTGCGGCGTCGCCGGACGCGCACGGACCAGCTTGGGAAAATGCTGGCGGCAGTTGAGGTCCCAGGCCTCGATATCAATGCGGATGACGCGCTCGACCTGCGCCGGATAATCCGGATCGCTAACCTGCCGGAATAGCGCAGGGTCGTCATCGACGATGCGGGCGCGGCCCCAGACTTTCAGCCGCCGGCCGCGTTCGTAGTCGATGATGAACAGCAAAACCCGATTGTTTTCCGCCAGATTCCCGACCGTGATGTATTGTTGGTTGCCGGAAAAATCGGCGAAGGCCAGCGTGCGATCGTCGAGCACTTTGAGAAAGCCCGGCGGTCCGCCGCGGTGCTGCACGTGCGGCCAGCCATCGCGGCTCGCGGTGCCGATGAAGAAACTGTCGGCGGCGCCGATATAGGCGGCAAGATCGTCGTTGAGGCGGTCGCGCGCCGGCTCTCTGTTCTCCGTTAGCTCGCCCAGCTCGCGACTGCCGCAGTGCGTCTGCGCTGCTTTGACGCTTGGTGAGAAAGCCAATTGGGTGAAGGCACGGGGCATTGACGGCTCCTTTGCGATTAGCTTTCGCATCGGCAGAATCTGGGCTGGATTCGTGATCGAGATAATGCCCGAAAATAATGATATATTCTTCCGTATAACGGGAGAATTGCCGTGGATCGAATCGAGGACTACCAGGCCTTCGTCGCCACAGTCGAAAAGGGCAGCCTGACTGCGGCGGCAAACCAGCTCGGGCGATCGCTGCAATCGGTAAGCCGCTCACTGGCGGCGCTGGAACGCGAGGTCGGCGTCGAACTGATCCGGCGCACCACGCGCCGTTCCAATCCGACTGATGCCGGCCTTGCGCTGTTCCGCCGTTTGAGCGCCGCACTCACCGATATCGATGCCGCCAAGCTTGAGGCTGCAAACCGCCGCGCGGAAGCGAGCGGGCTTCTGCGCATCACCGCGTCGTCTGCCTTTGCGCCGCTCTACATCGTGCCGGCTTTGCCGGCATTTCTGGCGGCGCATCCGCGCGTCGAAATCGAGCTCGATCTCACCGATGCCTATGTCGACCTGATCGGCGAGAGTTTTGACCTCGCGGTTCGCATCGGCGAACTGCCGGATTCGAGCCTCAAGTCGCGGCTGCTCGCCACGTCGCGGCGCGTCGTGTTTGCCGCACCGAATTATCTCGCCACGTACGGCAGGCCGCGGCGACCCGATGATCTGAAAGACCATCAGTGCATCGTGCGTACCGCGGCGCGTGAGGGTAATGCATGGCCATTTGCGGCTGATGGACGGATCAAGACCGTTAAAGTCGCGGGCCGCTTCCGCACCCACGGCGCTCTGGCGGCAAACGAGGCGGCAGTGCAGGGGCTCGGTATCGCCAACGCGCCGTTCTGGCAGGTGCGCTCGCTACTCGATGCCGGCAAGATCGAGTTGCTGCTGACGCGCTTCGAGCCGCCGCCCGTCGCTATTCACGCGGTCTGGCCGGCAACACGCGTGCTGCCGGCGCGCACGCAATTGTTTATCGATTTTCTGGCGGGGCGGCTGAAGAAAGAGCGACTGTAAACACTCACGCCGCCAGATCGGCCACCACGGCGTCAAGCACCGGAAAGCCGGGCAGGGTGACGCGCAGACGTCCGGCCGGCGTCGTCTCGACGAGACCGTGCGCGTGCAGCGCGGCGATGCGCTCCGGATCGAGCGGGCGGCCGGCCAATTCGGCAAAGCGATCGAGCGCGATGCCCTCGGCGAGGCGCAGCCCCATCAGCAGAAACTCGTCGCACATTTCCTCGCGCGTCAGCACGTCGTCGGTGACGATGCCGTCGCCATGCGCCTCGACGCGTGCGAGCCACAGCTCGGGCCGCTTTTCAGTGACAGTGGCGTGCCGATCGCCATCGATATCGAGCCGGCCGTGTGCACCCGGTCCGATGCCGGCATATTCGTGGCCGCGCCAATAGATAAGATTGTGCCGGGACTCGCCGCCCGGGCGCGCATGATTGGAGATTTCATACGCCGGCAGGTCGCGGGCCGCGCAGATCTCCTGGGTCGTGTCGTAGAGCGCGCGCGCGGTATCTTCGTCGGGCGTTTTGAGCTTGCCGGCGGCATGCAGTGCGTAAAACGGCGTGTCTGGCTCAATGGTGAGCTGATAAAGCGACAGATGTTCACCAGCCTCGGCCAGCGCGCGCTTCAGCTCGCTCGCCCATGCGGCCGGGGTCTGTCCGGGCCGTGCATAAATCAGATCGAACGAGTAACGCTCGAATATCGTGCGCGCCACCGCGACGGCGTCGAGCGCTTCGCGCGCCGTATGCATCCGTCCTAATTCAGCCAACGCGCGGTCGTCGAGCGCCTGCACGCCGAGCGAGACGCGGTTGACGCCGGCCGAGCGATAGCCGCGAAAACGCTCCGCTTCGACGCTGGTTGGATTGGCTTCGAGCGTGATCTCGGCGTCGTCGGCGACGCGCCATTGCCGCGCGATCGAATTCAAAACGCCGGCGATTGTCGCGGGCTGCATCAGCGACGGCGTACCGCCGCCGAAAAAGATCGACGATACCGTACGGCCGCGAGTGCGCTCGCCGGTCGCTGTGATCTCTTTGTGAAAGGCGCGCAAAAAGCGCGGCTCGTCGATCGGCTCACGCCGTACGTGGCTGTTGAAGTCGCAATACGGACATTTCGACAGGCAGAACGGCCAATGGACGTAGACGCCAAATTTCTTCTCGTCAGTGCTGCTCAAGGCAAGCCTCCGCGAGTTTCACGAAGGCGCGGGCGCGATGCGACAGCCCTTTGCCGCGCGGCGGCAAGCCGTGCTTCTCCTCGCTCGGCATTTCGCCGAACGTGCGCGTGTGGCCGTCGGGCAGGAACATTGGATCGTAACCGAAGCCTTGATCGCCGCGCGGCGGCCACACCAGCGTGCCGTCGACGTGCGCTTCGAATTCCTCGGCGTGGCCGTCCGGCCAGGCGACGCACAGCGCGGAGACGAATTGTGCCTTGCGCCGCTCCGGCGTCGTGGCGCCGCGCTCGCGCAGTTTCTGCTCGATCGTCTCCATGGCGCGGGGAAAATTCTTGTCAGAACCGGCCCAGCGCGCCGAGTAGATGCCCGGCGCGCCGTCGAGCGCGTCGACCGCCAGCCCGGAATCGTCCGAAAACGCCGGTAGGCCGGCCGCTTTGGCGGCGGCTTCCGCTTTGATGCGCGCGTTTTCGCGAAAGCTCATCCCGGTTTCGTCCGGCTCTGCAAGCTTGAGTTCACCCGCTGAGATGGCGACGATGCCGTAAGGCGCAAGCAGTTCCCGCATCTCGGCGAGCTTGCCGGGATTATGCGTAGCGATAATGAGCTTTCCGGTCAGCCTCCGATGGACAACGTCGTTCGACACGCGACGATCACTCACCCGCAGGCCATCTTTTGCAGGTCGACGAGCTTCGTCACGCCCTTGCGGGCGAGCGAGAGCAGCGTGGTCAATTGCTCCTCGGAAAATGGAACTTTCTCGGCGGTCGCCTGCACCTCGACAATGTTGCCGGAGCCCGTAAGGACGAAATTGGCGTCGGTTTCGGCCTGCGAATCCTCGGCGTAGTCGAGATCGAGCACCGCCACGCCGCCGCACACGCCACAGGAGATCGCCGCGATATGGTCGCGCAGCACCTCGGTCTGGATCACGTCGCGCGTCTTCATCCAGGCGAGGCAGTCGTACAGCGCGAGCCACGCGCCGGTGATCGAGGCGGTGCGGGTACCGCCGTCGGCCTGAATAACATCGCAGTCGACGGTGATCTGGCGTTCGCCGAGCGCCTTGAGGTCGACCACGGCGCGCAACGAACGGCCGATCAGCCGCTGAATTTCAACCGTGCGGCCGGTCTGCTTGCCGGCCGAAGCCTCGCGCCGCGTGCGCTCGAGCGTGGCGCGCGGCAGCATGCCGTATTCCGCCGTGATCCAGCCGCGCCCCTGGCCCTTGAGCCAGGGCGGCAGCCGGTCCTCGAGCGTGGCGGTGACCAGCACGTGGGTTTCGCCGAACTTCACGAAGCAGGAGCCTTCGGCGAATTTCACCACCCCGCGCTCCAGCGATACGGGGCGCAACTCATCGGGCTGTCGGCGGCTTGGCCGCATGCGCAACTCCTTGCTGTCCCGCCGCCGCGCGCCGTCGGCGCGAGCACGTGCGGGGCGCACGCTTTTAGGCGTTCTGATATGGTCGCCACAAGGGCATAGGCCGCAGGGGAGACCAGTATGGCAACCGAAGTGACACAAACGTTGGCGAAATTCGCCGCGACTCTGCGCTACGACGACCTCCCCGATCGCGCTCGCGAGCATTGCAAGAACCTGCTGCTCGACGCGCTGGCCTGCGCCGTCGCGGGACGTCTTGGCGAAGAAACCGGCCAGGTAAAGGCCTTCGCGGGCGCGCTGGCGCAGGGCCGCGAGGCGAGCGTGCTCGGTGGGGAGTCGCTGTCGCTTGCCGGCGCCACCTTGTTCAACGCCTACCTCGTCACTGCGGTCACCATGTGTGACGTGTATCGGCCGACGCTCACGCACATCACACCCGAAGTGGTGCCGCCGGCACTCGCCATTGCGGAGCGCGATGGCCGCTCCGGCCGCGATCTCCTTGTTGCGCTCGCCGCCGGTTGCGAGGTGACGACACGGATCGGGCTCGGTCTCGATTACCCGAAATTCCGCGCCCGCGGCTGGCATGGGCCCGGCATCCTCGGCCCGTTCGGCGGGGCTGCTGCGGTCGGCTCGCTGCTCGGTTTCGATGCCGACACGATGGCGCGGGCGTTCGGACTGGCCGGCAGCCAGGCGGCCGGCACCTTCGCGGCTTGGGGCACGCCCACGGTGAAATTCCACCAGTGCCGTGGTGCCCTGTCGGGCCTGATGGCCGCGCTGTTGGCACAGCAGCAATTCGTCGCGACCCGCGAGTTCCTCACCGCCAAGGACGGCGGACTCTATAACGCCTATGTGGACGGCGGCCTGCCCGATGCTGCGGTCGCGGACCTCGGCAAACGCTGGGAGCTTGAGCAGATTGCGCTCCGGCTGTGGCCATCGGCGTCGCTCATTCAAGGCATGGCGACGGCGGTGTTCGATATTCTCGAGCGTCACCCGGTCGAGTTCGGCAAAGTCCGCAAAGTCCGCATTGGGCTCAGCCCAGGGGCTCACAAGATGCACGGCGGCTTCGGCAGCTACAAAGGCAAATTCGAGGCGCTGCTGTCGGCGCATTACACGACCGCGGTTATCCTGCGCGATCGCGCGCTTACGTTGGCGCAGTTCGAACCTGGCCGTTACGACGATCCCGAGCTGCGGCGGTTCGCGGCCGAACGGGTCGTCGCCTATGGGGACGACTCGGTCGAGGGTTCGCAGGCCAAAATCGACATCGAGATGGATAGTGGTGCGGCGTTGTCGGCGCGCTGCGAGCATCCGCTCGGTTCGTTTGAGAATCCGTTGTCGCGCAATCAGATCGCGGAGAAATTTCGCACCTATGCGCGCGGTGTAATGCCCGACGCCGGCATCGCGGGCGTCATCGAGGCGGTCGAACACCTGGAGGATTTCGGCGCGATCGGCGGCTTGATGGATATGCTGCGGGCCGCGCCGCGGGCTATGGCGGCCGCGGAGTGATATTATATGCTGGCTCCCAACCGCGAGGGCAGCCTTGACCAGTCATGACCTTCCGCTCGCCGCGAACCAGCTTGGCCTCGCCCAGCTGAACGAGCGTTCGCGCGAAATCTTTCGCCGGATCGTCGAGAGTTATCTGGCGACCGGCGAGCCAGTGGGTTCGCGCAACCTGTCGCGCATTCTACCGATGACGCTGTCGCCGGCGTCGGTACGCAACGTCATGTCCGATCTGGAACAGCTCGGTCTGGTCTATGCGCCCCACACCTCGGCAGGCCGGCTACCAACCGAACTGGGGCTGCGCTTCTTCGTCGATGCGCTGATGCAGATCGGCGATCTCACGGAGCAGGACCGCAACGCCATCGAGGCGCAGGTCGC
>DASZWK010000017.1:0-2509 GCA_035546235.1 Xanthobacteraceae bacterium
GAAGCCGGCTCAGGACGCCTTGTGGCGGCTCCTGGCCACCGCCGACGTGCTGGTCCACTCGATGCGTCCGCAGGCGATCGGTCGGCTGGGCTTTGGCCACGTCATGGTGCGGAAAAAGCATCCACGGCTCGTTTATGCGGCACTGCACGGCTATCGGGACGGCGGGCCGTATAGCGGCCAGCCCGCTTATGACGACGTGATCCAGGGCCAGTCCGGCATCGCCGCCCTGATGGCCCAGATGGCGGGCGAGCCGCGCTACGCGCCGATGATCCTCGCCGACAAGACCTGCGCGCTCGCCATTGCGGGGGCCGTGTGCGCGGCCCTGTTCGAGCGCGAGCGCACCGGGAGCGGCCGATTCGTCGAAATCCCGATGTTCGAGCAGATGGTGGCGTTCGTGCTCGGCGAGCACCTGTTCGGCCACAATTTCGTGCCGCCGCTCGGCCCGCTCGGCTACACACGCGTGACCGCGCCGTGGCGCCGGCCGTATCAGACCAAGGACGGCCATCTGTGCATGATGGCCTATACGCAGGCGCACTGGCGCAAGTTCTGGGATGCGGTCGGCAAGCCGGAGATGTTGAGCGATCCGCGGTTCGATTCGATCGCCTCGCGGGCCCACAACGTCGTGGCGCTGTACGAATTCGCCGGCACCTGTATCGCCGGCAAGACCACGGACGAGTGGCTCAAAATTCTGCGCGAGCTGGAAATCCCGGCGGCGCGGATGTCGAGCCTCGGCGATCTGTTCACCGACCCGCAGCTTGCCGCAACCGGCTTCTTTAAGCACGCCACGCATCCGAGGGAAGGCGAGATCCAGTTCACCGAACTGCCGGTTCGGTTCGACGGCGAGAGCATGACGGCTGAGCGCCTGCAACCGCGGCTCGGCGAGCACAGTTTCGAAGTGTTGCGTGAGGCGGGATTCAGCGCGGCCGAGATCGATGCGCTCGCTGCCTCGGGCGCTACCGTTGGAGCGGACGGCAACGCGGAAGCGGCGGAGTAAATCTGACTCGTCATCCTGAGGTGGCCGCGAAGCAACCCTCGAAGGATGGAGCTGAGGCGCCCGGGTCGTCGCCCTTCGAGGCACGGCGCTACGCGCCGTGCACCTCAGGATGACGGGACGGAGTCACGACTCCATTACGTTCGGCGCGTAGATCTCGTCGAGCTTGATCAGCCGCTTGGTCAGGCCCTGCTCCAGCGAATATTGCGCGATGGTCTCGATGACGTGGCGGTTGGCCTTGATGCCGTGACGGACGATCGGCGTCTTGGCGTCGCCCGAGAGCAGGCCGGCGGCGAGATGATACTCGACATGCTGCTGGCGCCGTTGGTTGGCGACGTCGTTCGCCGCGACGAACGCCTTGAGCAGGTTCTGCGCCACCCAGGGGTCTTTTTCGTAGACGTCGCGCCGCACCACGGCCTGATGGTTGATCGGATAGATGCCGGTCTTGCGAAAATAGCGGATGCCCTCGGCGACCGAATCCGGAAACAGATATTTGAAGTCGGGATTGTTGATAAGGTCGGCGCGGCTGCGGTCGACCAGGTTGTTGCCTGACAGATAGTGCAGCGCGGCGTCGAGTTCGCCAGCGAGCAGCATCGAGCCCATGCTCTTATCGGCGGGAATCTGGTTGACGGTGACGCCGGGCGGCGGCTTGAAGCCGGTGGCGCCGCCGTGGCTCTTGTCTGGCGTGCGCTCCATCCAGAATTCCATCTCCTTGGGCTGCACGCCGAATTCGTGTTGCAGCACGCCGCGCGCCCATAGCGCCGCGGTCTGCTGGTATTCGGGCACGCCGACGCGCTTGCCTTTCAGGTCAGCCGGCGTTTCGATGCCGGACTTGCGCCGTACCAGGATGGCGGTGTGGTAGAAGCGTCGCGTGGTGTAGATCGGCACGCCGACAAAGCGCTGATCGCCGAGCCCGGTGACGATCATGAACGACGACACCGACATTTCCGACAGCGCGAATTCGGCGAAATGCAGTTGTCGCCAGAACAGTTCGGAGGGGTGCAGGACGGTCGGAATGAGGTCGATGCCGTCCACTTTCACCGTGCCGTCGAGGATGGGCCAGGTGCGCGGATTGTTGGTGATGCCGATGCTCAGTCGCAGATTCATCGTTGCTGCCCTTGTTGATTTTCAGGATTGCCAATTCGGTGCGCGCCGTTCCAGGAAGGCGCGGATGCCTTCTTGCGCGGCTTGCATGGTCACGGCATTGCAGAAATCCTCGACCGCGGCGGCGATGTCGCGCCGATAATCGTTCTGGCGCATGAACGCCGCGCGGGCAAGCCGCATGGCGGCCGGAGATTTGGCGGCGAAATCTCTCGCCAGCGCCGCGGCTGCCGCATCGAGTTCGGCGTCGGGAACGATCATGCTGACGAGGCCGAGATCGGAGGCCTCCTGTGCGCCGAAGCTGCGGCCGCTGAAAAGCAGTTCGAACGCGCGGTGACGGCCGACGATGCGCGGCAGATGAGCGAAATGGATCGCGGGTGGCACCCCGATGGCGATTTCCGGGTAGCCAAAACTTGC
>DASZWK010000018.1:0-18120 GCA_035546235.1 Xanthobacteraceae bacterium
CCGCGGTCAGCACCACACCATCGCCTACAATCCCGAGCGCGGTGCGCTCAAGCCTACGGATCTGAACGGTAAGAAGGTCGGCGTGCGGGCCTATACGGTGACCACCGGCACCTGGGTGCGCGGCATTCTGGCGAGCGACTATGGGGTCGACATCAACAAGGTGGAGTGGATCACGTTCGAGGATCCGCATGTCGCCGAGTATCACGATCCCGCCATCGTCAAGCGCGCGCCGGCCGGCAAGGACCTGACGCCGATGCTGCTCGACGGTGAAGTCGCGGCCGGCATTGTCGGCGACAAGCTGCCTGATCCGAAGCTCAAGCACCTTATTCCCGATCCCGAGGCGGCGGCGCAGAAATGGGCCGAACGCCACGGCGGCGTACCGATCAATCATATGCTGGTCGTTCGGCAGGAGCTGTCGCGCTCACGGCCCGACGTTGTCCAGGATGTCTTTCGGCAACTGCACGAGAGCAAGCTCGCTGCCGGGTTGCCCGACGGCGGCGCGCTCGATCCGTACCGGTTCGGCGTCGAGGCCTGCCGGCCGATCCTGGAAATCATCATTGATTTTTGCCACCGGCAAGAACTCATCCCGCGCCGCATGTCGGTCGATGAGCTGTTCGACGATACGACGCGCGCGCTGAAGATCGCCTGACGATCCTCGCACGCCGCGACGCCGGTGCGCCGAGCGCAAGTAAGGAGCCGTTTATGGAAATCACCAAGGAGCAGGTCGGCGACGCCTATGTGGTGTCGCCCACTGGCCGCCTCGACGGCATCTACAGCTCGGCGTTTGCCAAGGAGGTTGGCGAACTGATCGCCGGCGCGAATCCAAAAATCCTGATCGACTTTGCCGAGATCGATTTCGTCACCAGTGCGGGCATTCGCGCTGTTCTGCTGCTCATGAAAAAAGCCAAGGCCTCAGGCGCTGCGTTCGCCCTGTGCGGCGTCAACGAGCAGGTGCGAGAAGTCCTCGACACCACGGGCTTGGAATCGATTATCCCAATTCATCCCGGCCGCACCGAGGGGCTTGCGGCGCTCAATGAAGTGCCGCCACCGGCGACCACGTCAGCATAAAAAATTGCCGACGCGTTCGTAGCGCGACACGTCCGTTTCTCAAGCCAGGCGGATATCCGCATCACGAACTGCCGCTTGCGCCTTTGCGCTGTTGCCGCGAATGCCGCATAAGGCTGCCCCATGGCCTCTGCTCTCGCAAAAGGTGCAAGCGCCACGGTCCGGGCGTTCGCCTGGCTCGGCCGCCAGGGCACCCGCGCGCTGGCCGCCCTGGTGTTCATCGGCATCGCGGTGCCGCCGCTTGGCACCGTGCTGAAGCCTTATGTCACAGCCGCCATTTTCCTTCTGCTCTGCGTGTCGTTCATGCGTGTTGATATCGCGGCTTTGCGCGTCCACATGAAGCGGCCGGGCGTCGTGCTGGCGGCGACGGCATGGTCGACACTGGTCGTGCCGTTCATGGTCGGTCTTGTCTGCGTTGCGACAGGCCTCGACAAACACGCGCCCGATCTGTTTCTAGGACTCATGCTGCAGGCGGTCGCCTCGCCGATGATGGCGGCGCCCGCGCTCGCCGCGCTGATGGGACTTGACGCCACCCTGGTGCTCATCGCGTTGGTGACGTGTACGGCACTTGTGCCGTTTACCGCGCCGATTTTCGCCTACCTGTTCTTCGGCGCGCAGCTGATGCTTTCGCCTTTAGCGCTCGGTGTGAAACTTTTTGCCATCCTCGGCGGTTCGCTGCTGGTGGCCGCGGTGATCCGCCGCATCGCCGGCGTCGCCGCCATCGAGCGCTATCGCGAGCCGATCGACGGCCTCAATATTCTGCTCTTGCTGGTGTTCGTCACTGCGGTGATGGGGACCGTAGCCGGCAGCTTTCTGGCTGCTCCGCTGAAGGTCGGCGCGATTTTGTTCTTGTCGTTTGCCGTGTTCTTTGTATTTCTCGGTTTGACCGTGCTGATCTTCAAAAAGCTCGGACGGGAGCACGCACTGGCGCTTGGGCTGATGGTCGCACAACGCAACATGGGGCTGATGCTGGCGGCGACAGCGGGCGCGCTGCCGGCGGCGACTTGGCTCTATTTCGCGCTCTCGCAGTTTCCGATCTATATCACCCCGCACCTGTTGCGGCCGATAGCGCGCGCAAAGACAGCCTAGGAGCAAGAGCATGCCTCGGATGAAGGGCGCTGAGCTGATCACCGAATATCTGATCGCCAACGATATTCCTTACGTGTTCGGCATTTGCGGACATGGCAATGTCGGCATGCTCGATCCGCTCTACGCCGCGCGCGACCGCATCACGCTCGTCTCGCCGCGCCACGAGCAGGTGGCGGTGCACATGGCCGACGCCTATTTCCGCGTTCGCCATAAGCCGGTGGCGACGCTCACGTCGTGCGGGCCGGGCTCCTGCAATGTCATCATGCCGCTCGCCTGCGCGCTCACCGATTCGTCGGCGCTGCTTGCCATCACGGCCAACGTGCCGACGCAGCAGTTCAACAGGAGCCCGTTTCAGGAGATCAACCGGCATTTTCAAGCCGATTTCGTCAACATCGTGCGTCCGGTGGTCAAGCGCAGCTTCCAGCCGACGCGTGTCGACATGTTGCCGCTCGCGCTGCGCCAGGCGACGACCGCGATGCTGTCGGGCCGGCCCGGCCCGGTGAATATCGATGTGCCCTTCAACGTCTTTCAGGAGGAAGATGACGTTGAGCTGCCGCCGCCGGCGCCGCCGCTCAATGCGCAGCGGGGAGGAGCCTCGCCCGAAGCGATTTCGCGCGCTCTCGATCTCATTCTCGCCGCGCGGCGTCCGGTCATTTTCATCGGCCACGGCGTGACGCTGTCGGAGGCCGGCCCCGAGCTGACGGTGTTTGCCAAAAAGCTCGGCATCCCGGTGATTTCTTCGCCCAACGGCATGGGTTGTCTCGACATGACCGATCCGCTGTCGCTCGGCTTTATCGGACGCAACGGCGCGTTCCCAGCCAACGAAGCCGGCCGCCGCGCCGATATCGTGCTCGCCATTGGCGCGCGGTTCGACGACCGCTCGGCTTCGTCATGGCTGCCGGGTTTTTCGTGGAATTTTCCGAACACCAAACTCATCCATGTCGATGTCGATCCGGACGAGATCGGCCGCAATTATCCGCCCAACCTTGGCATCCTCGCCGACGCGCGCACGTTCTTGCGCCAGCTTCTGGGTGAACTCGATCGGCGCAACGCCGCGCCCGTCACCAAGGAATGGCTCGCCGACATCGCCAAGTGGCGCGCCGAATGGGAAAAATTCATCCGTCCGAATTTCGAAATGCACACTTCGCCGCTGCGCCCAGAACGCGTGGTTGCCGATTGTCAGGCGGTGCTGCCGGAGGACGGCATCATCTGCTGCGATGTCGGCGTCAGCCATAACTGGTACATGCAATTCTGGAACGCGCGCAAACCGCAGACCATGCTCAACTCATGGGGCTTTTCCGGCATGGGCTTCGGCGCGTCGGGCGCGCTCGGCGCCAAGCTCGCCGCGCCCGACCGGCCGGTCGTCGCTGTCACCGGCGACGGCTGCTTCACCATGGTGCCGCACGTTCTTTGCACCGCGGTCGAGTACAACATTCCGGTGGTCTGGGTGATTTGGAATAATTTCGGCTGGGTCTCCATCCGCGACATACAGCTCGGCCTTTTCGGCGGCCGCGAACACGGCACCATGTTCCACCAGGGCGCCAACAACAAACCCTACAATCCGGATTTCGCCGCTTGGGCCAAGGCCGCCGGCGTCGATGCAGTCACCGTGACGCGTTCGCAGGATTTCCGCGGCGCGCTCGAACACGCCATAAAGGCCAACAAGCCTTATCTGCTCGATGTACACGTCGATGCCGAAGTGCGTCCACCCTCGACCGGCACCTGGCAATTGCCGCCGACGCCCTATAAGGAGCCGGCATTCGGCCAGCGCTTTCTGCCAGACACCGCGCCGATGAAGTGACGGCGTCGCTCACGCGCTGAATTGAATTGATAACGGACCCGCGCGTGCGACGTGTTTGATCGCGCGCTGCCGCGGAACATTACCGCGCTGTAATCTGGATCATTGCCACGAATTAATCCGCCCTACACGTGCGCGTAATTCGCAATCCCCAATTAATGATGCAACGGCGGGTGCGCCGCCGGCCGAATGCATCGATGGAGATAGTGATGACTGGAATGAACCCGCAAACACCCAACAAGCGCAGCGCATTTGGCGCCCGCCGTGTCGCCCTGATGGCGTCGGTCGCGGTCTTAGGCGCATTCGTCCTGCTTGCCGGCCCGGGCGGCTATCGTCCTGCCGATCTCGGCTTTGGCGCGCCGGCGGCCAATGCCGCCGAGGCGACGCTGCCGCATCCGGCGGGATTCGCCGACATCGTCGCGAAGGTCAAACCCGCGGTCATCTCGGTACGGGTGAGAATCGAAGGAACCGCCGATGTGGCCGGCTTGCGGCACAACGGCAGCGACGACGAGGTCATTCCGTTCGCGCCAGGTTCGCCGATGCAGAAATTCTTCCAGCAATTCGGTGACCAGAAGGGGCAGGGCGATGCACCGCAAGCTCACCAAATGGTCATCGGCGAAGGCTCCGGTTTCTTTATCTCGGCGGACGGTTATGCGGTGACCAACAATCACGTCGTCGATCACGCCAAGTCGGTCCAAGTGACGATGGCCGATGGGACCATTTACAAGGCCAAAGTCGTCGGCACCGATCCGAAGAGCGATCTCGCGCTGATCAAGGTCGACGGCAAGAACGACTTTCCCTATGTGAAGTTTGCCGATCAGGAACCGCGCGTCGGCGATTGGGTGATTGCGGTCGGCAACCCGTTCGGCCTGGGTGGTACCGTGACGGCCGGCATCGTGTCGGCTGAGAGTCGCGACATCGGCTCGGGCCCGTATGACGATTTCATCCAGATCGACGCGCCGATCAACAAGGGCAATTCCGGCGGACCGGCGTTCGACGTGAATGGCAATGTGATCGGCATCAACACCGCGATCTACTCGCCGTCGGGCGGCTCGGTCGGCATCGGCTTCGATATCCCCGCGCAGACCGCCAAGCTGGTCATTGCCCAGCTCAAAGAGCACGGCTCGGTGACGCGCGGCTGGCTCGGCGTGCAAATTCAGCCTGTCAGTGCCGGCATCGCCGATAGTCTCGGCATGAAGAAGGCCGAAGGCGCCATCGTCGACAGCGCTCAGCCCGGTAGCCCGGCCGCTAAGGCCGGCCTGCAGCCCGGTGACGTCATCACCGCCGTCAACGGCACGAGCGTGAAGGATGCCCGCGGACTCGCGCGCCAAGTTGCGGGATTGACGCCCGACAGTTCGGTCAAGCTCGACGTGCTGCGTAACGGCGAAACGCGCAGCGTGTCGGTGACGCTCGGCCGCATGCCGGAACAGCAGCAGGCGAACGCCGGTAACACACAGCAGCAGCCGACCAACGGCGTGCCGCACCTCGGTCTGCGCGTCGCGCCGGCCGCTGACGTGGAAGGCGCCGGCCAGCAAGGCGTGGTGGTAACCGGCGTCGATCCGGGCGGACCCGCCGCCGAAGCCGGTTTCCAGGCCGGCAACGTCATTCTCGATGTCGGCGGCAAATCGGTTGCGACCGGTGCCGATGTGGCCAAGGCGCTGCATGAGGCCAAGGCGCAAGGCAAGCACACCGTTCTAATGCGGGTGAAATCGGGTAACGCCACGCAATTCGTGGCGGTGCCGCTCGGTAACGCGTAACAGGCGACGCGCACCGCAAGTGGCTGGCCACCAGCCGGCGTGCCGTCGTCTCCAGACACGCTTGGCGCTCCAGCCGGTGAGGACGGGCTTTTGTAGGCCCGTCCTCATTCATTTTGAAGATTACGCCCGGCGCACGCCTTTGAGATCATCTCTACGTTGCCGCCGCAGCGAAAGCGGGTTACGACTGCCTACGGGGCGAGCGCAAGGCGAGCCGTGCCGGTGTTGACGGTGCGTTCGGGAGTTTCAGGCGATGCAGCCTTGGCCAAATCGCATGACGCGAAGCGCCAAAATCCTGGGCGCCGTACTGTTGCTCGCGATGTTCGCCGTGCCCGTGCATATGCTTGGTCAGAGTGCCGTCTTTACTGCGCCGGGACGGGCTGAAGGCGCCGGATCGCCACTGTCGATCGGCGTCGCGGCAACCGGTCTCGTCAGCGACATTGCCGTGCAAGAGGGCAGCCGAGTCCAAGCCGGTCAGCTCCTGCTCCAGCTTGCCTGCTCAGCGCAAGAAGCCGACGTGCGCACGCGTCAGGCACAGCTTGCCGCCGCGGACGCGACTTACGATAAATTCCGCAACGGTCCGCGTCCCGATGAGATTGCCGTTGGCCAGGCCGTTGTCAATTTCTCAGAGGCCCGCGCCGACGAAGCTGACAAGACGCTGCAGCGCACGCTGTCGCTGCAGGAGGGCGTCACCGTCACGGCGGCGCGCGTGCTCGAAGTCAGGCGGGACGCCCGCATTGCCGCGGCGCAGCTCACCGAAGCGCATGCTCAACTTAATCTCCTGCGCGCCGGATCGCGCGAGGAGGATGTCCGCCAGGCGAAGGCGCTGCGTGACGCCGCGGCAGCCGAACTCGACGCCAGCCGCGCCCGGCTCGCCCAATGCTCGGTGCGCGCACCGGTGTCGGGCGTCGTGCTCGACGTTCTGGTCAATCGGGGCCAGTTTCTCAGCCTCGCGGTGCCGCAGCCGCTCATGCATATCGTTCCGGACGGTCAGGCGCGCGTGCGCGCCGCTGTCGCATTGCACGACTTTGGTCACGTATGCCTGCAGCAGCACGCGACGATCTCAGCCGATGCGTTGCCAAATGCTGCTATCCAGGCGCAAGTTGCGTCGATAAGCCCGACCGTCAGCCGCGCCACGCCAGGCGCCGCAGCCAACACGTCAAACGCGTCCGGCGGAAATACGGACGCCGACGATATCGTGACGGTGGTCCTGAAGGTTGATGGCGGCGCTCCGCCACTGCCGATCGGCATGCCGGTGACCGTGCATTTCCAGGCCTGCCCGTCGAAGAGCTGACGCCCGGTTCGTGTCAGTCGCGCTGCGTCGCTTCGGCAGGCATCGTGCAAACGGGTTGGCCCGCCTTGCGGCAAATATCGCGCCACACATGCGACGCGTCGGTTCGTTGCAGCCTCGCGAGCTGATGAAGATTGGACGACTTGTGCGCCGCGAGCTCAGTGGCGAGCTTGGCGAGTATCAGCGCGCGGACGTTTTCAGGAAGCTCTTCGAATTTTGCCATTCTGGACCTTCAAGCCACCAGCCGAACTGAGGGTCTTCTAAAGATCAATGGTGTGTGGGCCACCCCCGATTTCAACAGACACTATAACAAAAGTTATGCCGCCCACCTATGGCATGATAGGAAACTATGCCCTCTAACCAGAGTCATGCCCGCGATTGTGAGCGACATTCGCGGGCTCAAAGTCTCGACCGATAGCTGAAGCACATGGGACACTCGGCTCAACGGCTAATGGCCGACGTGGAGGTTTGTAACCGGCCGAAAGGCACGGACCAGATCCTTGTCGAGCTTGGAGCCCATATCGACCAGGATCGCATAAGCGTCGGCGCTGGATAGAGGCGGCTTGTAGGATCGGCGCTCGATGAGCGCGCCGAAGACGTCCGCAATCGTGACCATGCGCACCAGATCGGAGATCTCTCCGCTGCTCAGGCCATGCGGATAGCCAGATCCGTCGAGATATTCGTGGTGATGAACCACCATGTCGAGCATCTCGGACGGCAGTCCGGCTGCCGTCGTCAAGGCATCCAGACCAAACTGTGGATGCTTCTTCATCACGTTTATCTCGTCGTGGGTAAGGCGGCCTGGCTTCTCGAGAATACCCAACGGAATTCGCGCCTTGCCGATGTCGTGGAGCAAGCCGGCGAAAGACAAGCGCTGCTGGTCGGCGTGGGAAACTCTGATCTGTTGTCCGAATGCGACCGCCAAGCCGGTCACCAGGAGGCAGTGTTGATATGTTGCGCTGTGGTGGGTCCGGACTGTCTCGATCCAGGCGGCAATACCCCGCACCTCGACGTCGCTGACGATCTGATCGCCCGCCGCCTTGACCGACAGGGTATCGAGTTCTTCGCCCAGACATGCCGAGGAAAAAACGCCGCGTAGCGAGTCGAGGGCCGCGCACACGGCAGGCGATTTGCGAATGACCTCGTTCGCCGGATCGGCCGACAACGATATGACGTCGCCCAAGAGTTTTGTAACAAGCTCCCGGCCGTTGAACGGGCGCAGCAAAACGTCGGTAGCTCCCAATGCAGACGCTCTCGATCGTTGCAAATGCGACGCTTTGTCGATGAGGAAGATCGCCTTGGAGGATGGTGGTTTGCGCCGGAGCCATTCTGCGACGCTCGGCAGGACCGCAGTTTTATTCAGGTCGATATCGAAAAGTGTCACCGTTCCCGGTTTGGAGCGGAGCGCCTGATGGACGGATGCTATCTGAATGTCGAAGATGCCCGCAAACTGATCGGGCAGTTCATCGACGTCGGCGTGCGCGTCGGCGACCACGGTGACTTGGTACATTGGCGCGCTCCGAAACGGCAAACGCAACGTGGAAACTCGCCTTCCCGCAATCACGGAGTGTATATGACGGCCCCTTAACCGAATATTTAAGTCGGTGCCGAAGGCCAGCGGCCGCGTGCAAACCGGCTTGCTCGGACGGCAAGGCAGTTACTGAAGCGCGGTCGAGGCCGCGGCCGCGGGCCACCGATCTGAAATTCGGTATGGTTTCTGGGCGTTGACGCTTGCTAGTGTGCTGCGGCCCGCTGTGGTGGCGCACAAAGAGAGCCTGTTATGCCCGGAATTTGCTATAATCCCACGGCCAATGCTCGACCCTGTTTACTTAAAGTTGCAGCGATAGCTTCTTTCGTCTTGTTCACCGCTGCTGCTGCGCACGCGCAGACCAAGATAACGGCCGGCATGGTGGCGCACGGGCCGCCGCAATGGCCACAGTACATCGCTGAGGAATTGGGCTGGCTCAAAGCCGACAATATCGACCTTCAGCTCGTGACAGCGGGAGGAGGCGGCGTCGCACAGGTGGCGGCTGGCTCGCTCGATATGGCGCATAGCGGTTATCCGGATTTCGCCCGGGCCGCGCTGCACGGCGCTCCGGTCCGCATCGTTTTGTCGGACTTCGTGGGCTCGCCCTACGCGGTCTTTGCCAGGAAGAACATCAAGACGATCGCCGAGCTGAAGGGTAAGTTGATCAGCATCGGCGGCCCGAACGACATCACGCTCATTTACATCAAGCCGTTTCTCGCTTCCGCGGGATTGAAGGTCAGCGACGTCGATCTCGTCTATGCCAAGGCCGCGGGCGACCGTTTCGCCGCATTGGCTGCCGGCGCTGTCGATGCGGCGATCCTCAACCCGCCGACTTATTTCGAAGCCATCGCCGCGGGCCTGACCAATCTGGGCGACACCAAGCTTTACGCGGAGGGCATCCCCTTCACGGTATGGGGCGCCAACATGACGTGGGCGGCAGCACATCGCGACGCGCTCGTCACCTTCGCGCGCGACTACCAGAGGGGCGTCGCCTGGCTGTACGATCCGGCCCATAAACAGCAGGCGATCAATATCCTGGTGAAGCGCGCGCACCAGAAGCCGGAGGACTCTGAGAAAGCCTACGACTATCTAGTCGCCAAGCTGAAGTTGTTCGGTCGCAACGGCGATGTGCCTGACGCCGTTTACGCCAAAATGGCGGAAGGCCTCGCCGAGATCGGCACCATCAAGGCGCCGTTCCCGCCGAAGGCGGCAATCGTCGACGGCAGTTTCGTGCAGGCGGTGCATTAAGATGGCAAGCGAAGGACGATTGGCCGGCCGTGTGGCGCTCATCACCGGCGGCGGCGGCGAAATCGGCGGCGCGATCGCCCGCTTGTTCGGGCGCGAGGGTGCTGAAATTGCAATTGCGGACCTCGAACCGGACAAGGCGCAAAGCGTGGCCCGCTCGATCGTCGATGCCGGAGGCCGGGCGCGGGGCTTCGGTGCCGATGTGGCTGAAGAGGCAAGCGCCAAGGACGCAGTTGCCCGCACGATCGAGGCGTTCGGCAAACTCACCACGCTGGTGAACGTGGCGGCGACAGCGACGCCCGATGGCACGGTGGAGACGCTGAGCCTCGAACAATGGAACAAGGCGATTGCGGTGAATCTCACCGGCGCTTTCCTGATGTGCAAGTTCGCGGTGCCGGAGCTGCGCCGTTCGGGCGGCGGCAGCATCATCAACATCGCCTCGCAGCTCGGTCATCTCGGCGTGCCGGCGCGCGCACCCTACTGCACCACCAAGGCGGCGCTCATTCATTTCACCCGCATCCTCGCCATGGACCACGCCGCCGACAACATCCGCGCCAATACCATCTCGCCGGGCTTTATCCTCACCGAGCGATCGAGTGCGCGCGCCGGCGGCAAGGAAAGGGCGCGCGTCGTCAACGGACCGCGACATCTGCTCAATCGGCCGGGAGAGCCCGAGGAAATCGCCGCCGGTGCGCTCTATCTGGCAGGTGACGAGTCGTCGTTTGTCACCGCGACCGACCTGCTTATCGACGGCGGCTATATCGCGTTCAAGGGCAAGATCGGCACCGACGGCCGGCCGGTATTTTCCTGAGAAGAGAGAGCGATCTTGACTGCTGCCAAACACAAAGACCGCCCGCGGTTTCCCGCAGGCGGTCCGAGTTGTCGTTGCAGTGTGTGTTGCGTGTGGTTGTACTGCGTGTTCAGTTCTGCTGCGGGCCCTGTGCGGATGCCTCAGGATTGGCGTTCTGCGGGTTGGCCGCCAGATAGTCGTCGTAGGTCTTGCCGGCATAGTTCGGCGTGGTCGGGACTTCCGAGATCGGGGTCGCCTTGGCCGGCACCGGGGTGCTCGGAGCCTTGCTGGCGTCGGCGGTGTCGTCGGTCGCAGGCGCGCTGGCCGATTCCTTGGTGCAGATGTCGGCGAACACGACGAGGCCGGTCTGCGTATAGGTCTTGGTCAGGCAGGTGCACGGCCCGGGCGTAACGGCGGGCGTAACCGGCGTCACATCAGCCACATCAGCGTCGTCAACGTCGATCCAGTGGCCGGCACGCATGATCCAGTGGTGGTGATGATGATGCAGATGGCCGATCCAGATCGGGTGCCGGGGGTTACGCGGGAAGATCGGGTGGATGCGGCCGACGCGGCTGACGCGCGAGAAGTGGAGGCCGGTGGCGCGATGGGCAAACATGGCCCGGCCGCCGCCCATGCCGCCGCCGCCGAAGCCGCGGGCGAAGCTGGCGCTCGATCCGAGCAGGGGAGCGGCCAGAGCCGCGGCTGCCGCGAGGGCGATGATGACTTTGCGTGAGATTTTCCGTGACATGGCTGTCTCCAGGCGTGAGAGGTTTGATGTCCCTTGGTCGCAGCCGTCACAGAAAGGTTCATGAGGGACCGGCGGGCTGAGGCCGGCCTGGGGTTGGGGGAAATACGCATGGTGCCGTTAGGGCCGGACGGCGTCGGTAGATGTTCGAGGTTCAATCTTTTTAAGAAATATTTTCGGTCAGGGTTGCCGAACATTGCGCTGCGCTCAGTGCGCGGCTTTCAGCAGCACCATCGAGATTGCCGGCAAATAGGTGATCAGCAACAGTGCAATGAAGTTGACCGCCACAAACGGCAGTACGCCGCGATAGATCATGCCCATCGGGACATTAAAGATGGCGCGCGCGGCGAACAGGTTAAGTCCGAACGGCGGCATGTAGAGGCCGATGCTCAGGTTGACCGCCATGATAATGCCGAAGTGGATGGCGTTGACGCCGGCAGCCTCGGCTACCGGGAGCAGAAGTGGTGTGAGGATCAGAATAGCGGCCGGCGGTTCCAGGAAACTCCCCGCCAGTAGCAGTCCGAGATTGACGAACAACAGTGTTTCCCACGCCGGCAGGTGCAGCGCGTCGATGCCGCCGATCATTTGCTGCGGAATACCACTCGTCGTCATCAGCCAGGAATAGACGCCGGCGCCGGTTACGATGATCAGGATCTGCGCGATCAGATAGACCGAGCTGACAATGACCTGCCACAGCTCACGCAGCCCGATCTCGCGATAAACGAACATGGCGACGAACAGCGAATAGACCACGGCGACGCCTGCGGCCTCGGTCGGAGTGAAGATGCCGCCGTAGATGCCGCCGAAAATGACCACGATGGTGCCGATCGCCCAGCTCGCCTCCTTGGTCGAGGCCCAGATGTTCTTCCAGCGCGCGCCCGAGGTCAGCGGGACCGCCTTGATCCGGGCGTAGGCGAGGACGTAGATCGCGTCGATTATTCCGATCAGCAGGCTCGGCAGAATTCCAGCGGTAAACAGCTGGATCGCCGAGACCTGCGCGGTCATCGCGTAGAGGATCATTGAAATCGACGGCGGAATGATCACGGCGACTGCGCCCGAGGAGGTGATCAAGCTGACCGCGAAGCGCTCGCTGTATCCATGTTTGGTCAGCGACGGAAACAGCAGGCGCCCGATGGCGACGACGGTGCCGACGGTGGTGTGGGCCATGGCGCCGAACAGTTCGGATGACGCGACGGTGGTGACGGCGAGCGAGCCACGGACCCCGCCGATCAGCGAGACCACCCAATTGACGACGCGGTTGGCGATGCCGCCGCGGCCCATGATCTCGCCTGCCAGCACGAAAAACGGCACCGCGAGCAGTGGAAAATTGTCGAGACTGCCGAACATGTTGGTCTGGATCGCATCGAGCGGCACATGGGCGACAAAGACGATCGCCGCCATGGAGGTCAGTGTCAGAACGACGAAAATCGGCAATCCAAGGATCAACAAGCACGCCGGCAGCACAAAATAAATCAACGTGGCCAGCATGGACGTGCTCTTCTCGATCCGTCTCTAATGGTCGAAGTCTTGACGTGGCCCAATTTCGCTGCGGCCGTGCCCGTGTAGGATCAATCGCATCGCGATCAGAAACGCCGTCAGCAAAAGTCCGATCGGCAGAGCGGATTGCGGAATGGCCAACGGAATATTGGCGGTGTCGCTCCGCTGATCCAGTTCGGCCAGCATTGACACGACCGGCCACGCGAATACCGCGAGCGCCACACAGGTCGCGATCGTGACCAAGTCGGAAAAAATCCCGAAAAACCTGCGCATCCGCGGCGGCAGCGCCAGCACGACAATATCCATATGAATGTGCCGGCCGAGATAGCCGACCGGGCCGGCGCCGAGGAAGATGCAGCCGATCATGAGGAACAGCATCGCCTCCTCGGCCCAGGTTATCGATGTCGAGAAGACGTACCGACCGATGATGTTGACGAAATTAATGCCGACGCTGGCAATGAGCATCGTGCCGGCGGCCACACGCAGGGTGGCCATCAGCGCGTTGATGAAACGGATGACGATGTTTCTCATCGCCGATTCACCCGAGCCGCCGTCCGCGCGCGGTGCCGGCTTCAGGCACGGCACGCCCGAGACTGCGACAAATTCCCGGTGCGGGAAACGGCAATCTCAATGCTTTGCGGCAGCGGCGCGGACCATTTGCAGCATATCGTGGACCGGAGGTTGGTTTTTAGTCACTTCGTCCGCCACCGGATCGAGCAGTGTCTTCATCTTAGCCAAATCGTCAGCCGGCAGTGTATGCACCGTACCGCCGAGCGCGGTCCAATCGCCCACCAGCTTCTTTGAGAAATCGAACTCCCACTGCTGCGCCTTGCTTTCGACCGCGGCACCGCTGTCGATCACGATTTTTTTGAGATCGGGCGGCAGCGTGCCGAGCCATGCGGTACTCACCACAGCGATGGAATTAATGTAGGTGTCATTGGTGACGGTGATCACCTTGATAAGATCGTTCATCTTGAAGGCGACGAAGATCGACAACCCACTGATCGTACCGTCGATTGTGCCTTGATCGAGCGCGGGCACGACTTCAGAGAGCGGCATGCCGATGCCGCTGGCGCCGAGCTTTGCCAGCTTGGCGCGTTCCAGCGCGGTGCCGTTGATACGAATCTTTTTTCCCTGGAAATCCGCAAGCCGCATGATCGGCTTCTTGGAGCCATAGTCGGAGGCGCCGAGACTCAAGGTGGCGATCCCGGTCATGCGTTTCGGCGTGACCAGGGCATACATGGCCTTCTGTACCGCGGGATCTTGGACCGTGGCAGCCGCGTTGGCGTCGTCACGGAATACCATCGGCGCGCTGAACACGCCGAAGCGCGGATCGACGCCGACGAAGAAGTCGGCCGGACCGATGTAACCCTGAATACTGCCGAGCTGGACGCCCTCGATCTCGCGCGGGATCGGGCCCAGCTGGCTATTCGGATAAATTTGTACCTCGATGCGCCCGCCAGAAGCTTTTTCGACCGCTTCCTTATAGTATTTCAGATACTGATGCTGGCCCTCATTCATCGTCGCAGTGCCGAATTTCATGACGAATTCGGCAGCCGCCGCCGGGGTCGCAGCGACGAACGCCAAGAGCGCCGCCGCAAACCACACCGCCGCCGCGCAACGCGCCCAGGGTGCACCCATCCCACGGCTCTCAGGCATAATTATCCCCATTGAGCACATCGTTCCCATCCCTTCGCTTCGCCGCACTGATTATTTTCTAAAGTATTGGCGGCGCGCTGGCAGCGTCGCAGATCGCCCGACTATAATGACCGCGTGGAACTTGCCAAGCGGCGTTTCGCCGCGAAACATGCGGCCGCGTAGACTGCGACGGCAAAGATGTGTGGCGATAGCGCCGCACGAGGGAGACAGGGGTGACTGCTGCACCAGCGCCGAAACCGGCCGCCGTACTCGCAGGCGTCGCGACGAACCACAGAGGTCTAAAGAAGGACGCGCTGTCGTTCTGGTCGAACCTCGTCATCGCCATCGCTTCGACGGCGCCGGCCTATTCGCTGGCGGCCGCGCTCGCCTCGGTCGTCGCCGCCGTCGCGTTCCATGTACCGGGCATCATGATCGCGGCGTTCGTGCCGATTCTGTTCATCGCGGCGGCCTATTACCATCTCAATCGCGCCGATCCCGACTGCGGTACGAGTTTCTCCTGGGTGACGCGGGCGATGGGGCCGTATTGGGGATGGATGGCCGGGTGGGGGATTATCGCCACCGATATTCTGGTGATGCCCGGCCTCGCGCAAGTCGCGGCGCTGTACTCGTTCCGTTTGTTTGGCATTGCTCAGCCGGGATGGACCGCCCAGACGGTCGTCGGAGTCGGCTGGATCGTGGTCATGACGGCCATCTGCTGGATTGGTATTGAACTCTCGGCGCGCACGCAAAAACTCCTGCTCGGCGCCGAAATCGTCATTCTGGCCATATTCGCCGTGGTGGCCCTCGCCAAAGTCTACGGGGCGGCGCCTCCCGCGGGGGCACAGGACGTCGCGCTTGCGTGGTTCAATCCGTTTGGCGTCAGCAATTCCGGCGCATTCGGGCAGGCGATGCTGATCGCCGTGTTTATCTACTGGGGCTGGGATACCGGCGCTTCAGTCAACGAAGAAACGCAGAACCCCAAGACCGCGCCGGCGTCGGCCGCCATTGTTTCGACGCTGATCCTGGTTGTAGTTTATGTGCTGGTGGCCGTGGCGGCGGTCGCTTTTGCCGAACCGGGTCTCGCCAAGAATAGCGGCGATGATTTCCTCGCGCCGCTCGCCAAGAGCGTGCTGCCCGGCTGGCTTGCAGAGCTTTTGATCCTGGCCGTCGTCACCTCAGCCGCCGCATCGACACAGACGACGATCCTGCCCGCGGCGCGAACGATGATCTCCATGGCGCATGCCGGCGCGCTGCCGAAAAAATTCGGCGATGTGCACTACCGCAACCTGACGCCTGGATTTGCCACCCTGGCGATGGGGGCGGTTTCGATCATCTGGTATCTGGTCCTGGCCTACATGCCCAATGCCGATATCCTGACCGACTCCGTCACTGCGACCGCGTTCGGGATTGCTTTCTACTACGCGCTGACCGGATTTGCCGGTGCGATCTATTATCGGCGCGAGCTTCGCAAGAGCCTGCACAATTTCATTTCGATGGGGCTGGTGCCGGCGCTTGGCGGGCTGATGATGCTGGCGCTGTTCGTCATGGCCTGTCGCAGCTATTTCGGCCCGGACCAGGATAATACCGCCATTTTCGGCTTTGGCCCGCCGATGGTGTTCGGCGTCGGCGCTCTGCTTCTCGGGGTGGTTCTGATGGTGCTGGCCAGGGTCGGGCTGCCTCATTTCTTCAGGCGAAAGCCGGAGGTCGTGGATCCAGCGTTCGTCGGGGTTCACTAGTGGCCTCTGAAATTTGGCGCAGGGGTGCCGGGACCCTTGTGCCTGGAGGCCGCAACCGGCGGCGTATACAACCGGCCAACTTTAATGAAATTCAGGCCAAAATATTTCGCCTGTCGGAGTTTTTCGATGGAACCATCGCCGTTTATCGGCGTTTGCGCTCATGGCACAAAAGGTGGGGCCCGATAGTGAGGGGCGATCCGCGCAGGTTTAACTCCCCTCATGGGTGGAATGTGTGCAGTTTGATGCCGGGCGGCTTTGGCCGCCGCCGCGGTGGGTCCCCGCATTTGCGCCATTGCGGCCGCTCGACTTCGCCAGCCACGCCGAGTTTGCCGCACCCCAGTCAGCCCGACCGCCAAGCCCGCCCCGACACAGGGTCTGGAGATATCCATGCAAGCGCCCGATGAACCCGTGACTCCCGCCAACGCCAACGGTTCTGCGCTTGCCCCGACTTTGCCAGCGTCCGAGCACGGGACGGACCGTGGGGCGGAGGTTGCCCTCAATGGCGACGCTCACGGCCTTGCCGAACTGCTGCACGCCCTGCAGGCCATGCGGGTTGGCGATTTTACCGTTCGGATGGCCGGCGACCGCGTCGGGATCATGGGTAAGATCGCCGACACCTTCAATGAGATCGTCGCCACCAACCAGCGCATGGCAAGCCAGCTCGAGCGGGTGGGCCAGGTGGTCGGCCGCGAAGGCCGGACCCGCCAGCGCGTTCGCATCGGACTCTCGGATGGCGCTTGGGGCGAGATGGAGTCCTCGGTTAATTCGCTGATCGACGATCTGTTGTGGCCGACCACGGAAGTGACCCGCGCTGTCGCCGCGGTGGCGCAGGGCGATCTGCTGCGCACCGTGAGCCTCGACGTCGACGGCCGGCCGCTGAAGGGCGAGTTCCTGCGCGCCGCCGAGATCGTCAACACCATGATCAAGCAGCTCAACGTCTTCACCTCCGAGGTGACGCGCGTGGCGCGCGAGGTCGGCACCGAAGGCAAACTCGGCGGCCAAGCCCAGGTCGGCGGTGTCACCGGCGTGTGGAAGGACCTTACCGAGAGCGTCAACTCGATGGCGTCGAACCTGACCGCTCAGGTTCGCAACATCGCCGAGGTCACGATCGCGGTGGCGAACGGCGACCTGTCGAAGAAGATCACCGTCGATGTGCGCGGCGAAATTCTCCAGCTGAAGGAGGCCATCAACACGATGGTGGATCAGCTGCGCTCGTTCGCCTCCGAGGTGACGCGCGTGGCGCGCGAGGTCGGCACCGATGGCAAGCTCGGCGGCCAGGCTATCGTGCCGGGCGTCGCCGGCACCTGGAAGGATCTGACCGACTCGGTGAACGCCATGTGCGGCAACCTCACCGACCAGGTCCGCAACATCGCGCACGTGACGACCGCCGTCGCCCGCGGCGACCTGTCGCGCAAGATCACGGTCGATGTGCGCGGCGAAATTCTGGAGCTGAAAGACACGATCAACACGATGGTGGATCAGCTCAACGCGTTCGCTTCCGAAGTCACCCGGGTGGCGCGCGAAGTCGGCACCGAAGGCAAGCTTGGCGGCCAGGCCCAGGTGCCGGGTGTCGCCGGCACCTGGAAGGATTTGACCGACAGCGTCAACTTCATGGCCGGCAACCTCACGGCGCAAGTCCGCAACATTGCCGACGTCGCCACCGCCATCGCCGGCGGCGATCTGTCAAAGAAGATCACCGTCAACGTGTCCGGCGAAATCCTGCAGCTGAAAGAAACCATCAACACGATGGTGGACCAGCTCAACGCATTCGCCGGAGAAGTCACCCGCGTCGCCCGCGAGGTCGGCACCGAAGGCCGGCTCGGCGGTCAAGCCAATGTCACCGGCGTTGCCGGCACCTGGAAGGACCTGACCGATTCGGTCAACTCGATGGCGTCGAACCTCACGGCGCAGGTCCGCAACATCGCCGAGGTGGCGACCTCGATC
>DASZWK010000019.1:0-39352 GCA_035546235.1 Xanthobacteraceae bacterium
AGGCCCGGCCCGATCGCAAAGCCGGCTTGATCTGGTTTGTCACCGACCTCAACAGCGCCAAGGAACGCGAGATCGAGCCGGAGGCCGATATCGGCCTCACGTTCATTGACGCCTCGGCCAAGGCATATCTCTCAATCACAGGAAGCGGACGGATTCATCGTGATCACCGCAAGGCTGCGGAAATCTGGAAGATCACCGATAACATGTGGTGGCAGGGACCGGACGACCCCAACGTTTGCCTGTTGCAGACGGTGCCGCGACTGGCGGAACTTTGGGACGGCCCGGCCAGCAGGATCGTTGCCGCCTTCGAATTCATCAAGTCGGAACTGACCGGCGCACAGCCGAAACTCGGCGAGAATCGCAAGGTCACCATATCCATGTGAAAGCCGAGGGCGGAACGACCTCGCCTGTCCCAGGAAAACCGGCCGGAGGCGACCTGCCGAAGTTCCAACTCAGAGCTTCAAGTTCCGCTTCCGCTGCCCGAGCGTGCGCAGCCGCAGTGCATTGAGCCGGATGAAGCCCGCGGCGTCGCGCTGGTCGTACGCGACTGTGCCTTCCTCGAAGGTTACGAGGTCCTGGCTGTAGAGCGAATACGGACTCTCCCGTGCCACCACGCCGGCATTGCCCTTGAACAGTTTCAGCCGCACGCGGCCGCTGACAAATTCCTGGCTCTTGTCGATGGCGGCCTGCAGCATCTCGCGCTCGGGCGCGAACCAGAAGCCGTTGTAGATCAGCTCGGCATATTTGGGCATCAGCTCGTCTTTGAGATGCGCGGCGCCGCGATCGAGCGTGATCGATTCGATGCCGCGATGCGCGGCGAGCAGAATAGTGCCCCCCGGCGTCTCATACATGCCGCGCGACTTCATGCCGACGAAGCGATTCTCGACCAAGTCGAGCCGGCCGATGCCGTGCGTGCGGCCAAGGGCGTTGAGCCGCGTCAGCAGGGCAGCAGGTGTTAGTTTCTTGCCATCGACCGCGACTGCGTCGCCGCGCTCGAAATCGACCGTGATGTAGTCCGGCTCGTCCGGTGCCGCGCCCGGATCGTCGGTACGAGAATAAACGTAATCCGGCACTTCCTCAGCCGGGTTTTCCAGCACCTTTCCTTCCGATGACGTGTGCAGCAGATTGGCGTCGGTGGAGAACGGCGCTTCGCCGCGCTTGTCCTTGGCGATCGGAATCTGGTTCTGTTCGGCAAACGCGATAAGCTGTTCGCGCGAACGGAAATCCCATTCGCGCCACGGCGCGATGACTTTCACGTCTGGCTTGAGCGCGTAATAGCCGAGCTCGAATCGGACTTGGTCATTGCCTTTACCGGTCGCACCGTGCGCGACCGCATCGGCGCCGACCTTTTCGGCAATCTCGATCTGTTTTTTGGCGATCAGCGGGCGCGCGATCGAGGTGCCGAGCAGATACTGTCCCTCGTAAAGGGCGTTGGCCCGGAACATCGGAAATACGTAGTCGCGCACGAATTCTTCGCGCAGATCCTCGATGAAGATGTTCTGCGGCTTGATACCGAGCGTGAGCGCCTTGGCGCGGGCCGGTTCGAGTTCTTCGCCCTGGCCGAGATCGGCCGTGAAGGTCACGACCTCGCAGCCATAGGTGGTCTGCAGCCACTTGAGAATGATCGACGTATCGAGCCCGCCCGAATAGGCGAGCACGACCTTTTTCACTTCGCCTTTTGGCATTGCAAGGAATCCCGCGCGCGAGCCGGAGATTGGCCCGAAATTCGCGCGGACTATAGGCAGGCGTCAGAGCGACGCAAGCGCATACCGCCGAAGCGCCGAACCCGCCGAAGCCCGCAACACGCTGCGGGCCCGTGGAAGCGGCGAAAAACCGGATATTCCAGACGGCCACGACCGCGCCGGCCTCGGTCTCCGCAGCGGGTAAACCAAGGTGAGACAGCGCGCAGCAGCGCTCGCTAGGCCGTAATCGTTATGGAACGCAGTTGACGATGTGACAGTCACTGCCGTTCTTTGAGCACTGGTATAGGGCCAGATATCTCGCCCGCTCCGGGCTCTCGCTGCGACCCCAACCGGAGCCCCCGTATCCACGAGCGCGGCAGTACCAAGCCGATGCCTCGGATGACATGGTTGCGAGAATGACAGCGCTAAACGTAATAGCTGCGAGTATTTTCAAGGTCACCCCCATTAGTTACCCTGCGAGTCTAGTACGAATATCACCAATTTTACAAATCGAAATTTTATCAACGATTGTGCACCTGCTAACTCGCGTCGCGGGCACCCCGTTCCGTGGGGTGAGCGGAGTTCGATCGAATCGAAGCCGAAGGCAATTTGCTCTAGTCCGCGACATCCCCACGGCCAACCAGACGGGCGAGACCATTGCGGATCGCCTCGCCGGCTGCGGCGAGCCGGTGCTCGATCGAGCCTTCTTTGATGCGAGTCGGACGCCAACGAAAGATCAAGCCGTGGACGACCCAGATCATGAGATACATTAAGACGCCGGCAAACATCACATCGCTGAAAAAATGTCCGCCCCCGGCGATACGCAACAGGCCGACCGCGGCACCGAAGGCCAGTGCCCCGCCATAGGCGACGAGGCGCCATTGCGGCGGCGCCAGCGCCGCCGGCGCCACTGTCCAGAACGCACCGGACGGTTCGCCTGCCACGAACGAACAATTGTTCGGGCATTCGCCGCGTGGGTCCCACCATGGAGTGAAACGGAAGGTGCCGCCGAGCTGAGTAATATCGATCGGGCGCGCGCGGCCCCAATGATCTTTCAGGACGAGATTGGTGAGAACGCCGGGACCGAACGCCATCGTTACGATGAGAAGCAGCGCCGCGCGGCCGCCGATCAGCATCCGCCGTTTCGGCATGAGCAGCTTGCCGATGACCGCAAGGCACGCCGGCGCGAAGATCAGCGTGATCAGCCATCGCGCCGCGGCGCGCGAATGGTTCACCCAGGGCTGTGCGTTAACGTCAAACAGATTGTTCTGCCGGTTGTAGAACAGGGCCGAAATATCAATGTCGAGCCGCGGATGGACGGCGAACACCACGCCGACCACAACGGCGATCGTGAGCGCAATCGCAAGGCCCGCGCGATTCATCGCGGCAAACTCGTCGGTTTGTCGCGATCCATCACGCTCTTCCACGCCCCTGCCCTGCGGCCGGCAAACAGCCAATACACCAGTCCGCCGGCGATACCCGAAGCGGCGAGCACTTCCTGCTGGTGCATCGCGGCGCCGTCAGGGCCGCCGAGATAGCGCGCGAAGTCGCCACCGTAGGTGAGCGCCAGCGCCAATACCCCGCCTAACGCGCCGTAGAGCACGATCGAACGCCAGGCAAACCCCTCGGCGAGCGCAATCACCAGAAACGACGGCAGCATAGCGATGACGCCGATGACCGCCGTCCCTACTCCGATAACCGACCACAGCGCGATCGATGGCATGCCCTGCAGCCCAATTTGATTCCATTGCGGCGTAAGCGTGCCGATGGTGAGCACGACCGACGCGGCGATGCACGCCAGCACGTAGGCGAGAATCACCATGAGCAGGCGAACGATGATGGCCATCAGGGCTGTCTGCGCGTCTCAATCCGTCATCGCCATGGCGCGTAGCGCCAAACGCTCGCGCGCCGACAATTTCTCGCTCGCGCTCTTGAGCTGGCCGCAGGCGGCGAGGATGTCACGGCCGCGCGGCGTGCGCACCGGCGACGCATAACCGGCGTCAAAGACGATTTCGGAAAACTTTTCGATCTGCGCCCAGTCGGAGCATTCGTATTTGCTGCCCGGCCACGGATTGAACGGAATGAGGTTGATCTTGGCCGGAATGCCCTTGATCAGCCGCACCAGCGCGCGCGCATCGGTAAGGGAATCGTTGATGCCCTTGAGCATGACATATTCGAACGTCACGCGCCGTGCGTTGGACAGCCCAGGATAATTGCGGCAGGCGTGAAGCAATTCGGCAAGCGGATATTTGCGATTGAGCGGCACCAGCTCGTTGCGCAGTTCATCGGTCACCGCGTGCAACGACACCGCCAGCATGACGCCGATCTCTTCGCCGGCGCGCGCGATGTACGGCACCACGCCCGACGTCGACAGCGTGATGCGGCGCTTTGACAGGCTCAAACCCTCGCCATCGGCCACCACCATGAGGCCGTCGCGCACCGCCTCGAAATTGTACAGTGGTTCGCCCATTCCCATCATGACGACGTTGGAGACCAAGCGCCGTCTTTCACCCTTGCCCGCATCGGCTTCGGCGGTTTCGCCGTCTGCCCTTTGGGAAAATTCGTCGTCGGAACGCGTCCAGTCGTTAAGCCGGTCGCGGGCCAAAACCACCTGACCGGCGATCTCCTCCGCGGTCAGATTGCGGACCAGGCGCTGCGTACCGGTGTGGCAGAACGTGCAATTGAGCGTGCAGCCGACCTGGCTCGAAATACACAGCGTGCCGCGATCGGTTTCCGGAATGTACACGCATTCGACCTCGTGCGGCCGGTCGCTCGTCTCGCCCGGGAGACGCAACAGCCACTTACGGGTGCCGTCGGCCGAAATCTGCTCGGCGGCGATTTCGGGCCGCGCCAGGGTGAAATGCTGCCCCAGCGTGGCCCGCAATTCTTTCGACAAGGTGGTCATATTGTCGAAATCCTGCGCACCGCGGACGTAGAGCCAGTGCCAGATTTGCTGCACGCGCATGCGCTGCTGGCGCTCGGGAACGCCAATGCCGCCGAGCGCTTCGGCGAGCCGCCCGCGCGAGTAGCCGACAAGCGACGGCTTGGCCGGGGCGATATATCGCTCCAGCGGGCGCTTTTCGATGAAAGCAGCCGACAAGGCAGGCTCTGCCTCGGTGGCGGCATGTCCGGCGGTATGACTCATGTCGATCCAGTCTAGACGGCCTGCCCCCTAGATAGTCCCTCCCCCTTTGGACGGGAGGTGGCAAGCAGCCGCCGCGCGCGCCCGCGCTATCGCTACTGGCGATCCTTACTGGCATTCCTTGGCAATGCGGTCGAGCGCCTCGGCCAATCCCTTGAGCGAATAGGTATCGGTCGTCTGCGTCCCATGAGAGGACTCGCCCTTCACCACGGCAGTATCGCCTTGGCGCATGGTATCGACCATGTGGGACTCTTCCGCCTTGTTCTTGATCCAGGCGCCGTCACCTTGGGTGTAAAGCGCGAATCTCGTGGTTCCGACCTGGGTGCTGGCCTCGCTGCCCGACTTGAACGGATAGCCGATTTCAATCGAAACCTCGTTGGTCACCTTGTCGGCGGGCCGGGTGGTGACAAACATGTAGGGCGGATTGCGCGGGCGGTTGGGCGGTTTGGTCTCCGCCGTGGTCGGCTTGGCGATGGCAAAGCATACTTTCTTGCCTCCCGGCGACGCCGTATAGGCGCCCCAGGCGGCGAATTGGGCCAGCAGCGTCGGCTTGGCTTCAACGGCCGGCGCAGGCTTTTCCCGCGGGGCAGGACGAGCCGGCCGCGCGGGCCGTTTCGCAGGCGCCCCAGCGGCCGGCGGCTCTTGCTGCTGCGCAGCCGCCGGAATCGCAAAGGCCGCCGCCATAAGCAGCGATAAAAGTACGGGCAATCCTCGACGAATCCGCATCTGATCTCCCCGAGCCCCCTCTTTGATAGCAAATCTTTCAAACTAATTCCAATTCCGCGAAATCAGACCGGCAATTTGAAGGCGAATGGCCGTATTCGTGATGTTTGCCACAGCGCGGGTTCCAGAATCGATGGCAAAATGTGCTAATGACCGCCCATGAAAGCTATTCTCTGCACCCATTTCGGCACGCCCGATCAACTCGAATTGGCCGACATTGCGCCGCCGCACGCCGCTCCCGGCGAGGCCGTGGTGCGCGTTAAGGCCGCAGCGCTCAATTTCTTCGACACGCTGATCATCGCCGGCAAGTACCAGCAGAAGCCGCCGTTTCCCTTCTCGCCAGTCGCCGAGTTCTCAGGCGTCGTCGAAAGCACGGGCGCCGGCGTGACCGAAGTCTCGCCAGGCGATCGCGTCATGACGTTTCTGGGCTGGGGCGCGGCGCGGGAAGCCATCGCCGCACCTGCCCAACAGCTGATCAAGATTCCAGAACGGCTTGATTTCGATCGCGCCGCAGGGCTCTGCATCACCTACGGAACCTCGCTCTATGCGCTGCGCGAGCGGGCACAGCTCAAGGCCGGCGAAACGCTTGCCGTGCTCGGCGCCTCCGGCGGCGCCGGCCTTGCCGCGGTCGAACTGGGCAAGCTCATGGGCGCGCGCGTCATTGCCTGCGCTTCATCGGACGAAAAGCTCGCCTTCGCCCGCGCCCATGGCGCCGATGAGACCATCAACTACGCCACGGAAAATCTGCGCGATGCACTCAAACAGCACGGCGGCGAACACGGCATCGACGTGGTCTATGATCCGGTCGGCGGGCCATACGCGGAACCGGCGGTGCGTTCGCTCGCCTGGCAGGGCCGCTACCTCGTGGTCGGATTCACGGCGGGCGAAATTCCCAAAATCCCGCTCAATCTGGTGCTGCTCAAAAGCTGCGATATTCGCGGCGTATTCTGGGGTTCGTGGAGCAAGCGCGAGCCGCAGGCCCAGAACGCCTTGTTAGGCGATGTCGCGCGCTGGGCCGCCGATGGCAAGCTGTCTGCGCACATTCACGCGGCGTTTCCGCTCGCCGACATCGCGGCGGCGATGAAGCTCATCTCCGACCGCAAGGTGATGGGAAAGATCGTGCTGCGGCCGTGAGTGCGGCCTCGTCGGCACAGCATCAGCCTGCGCGGAGCCGCGCCAACGCGCGCCGCGCGGCTTCTCCATGCTCCGGCTTGATGTGAGTGGACACAGCTTTGAATGCCGCGGCCAGCACGGCGGCATCGTCCGCGAGGCCAATCAGAGAGGCGTATTTTGGGATGAAACGATCGGGCACGACGAAATACACGATCGCGCCCACCAGCACGCCTTTGACATAGAGCGGGGTATTGCGGTCGAAGGCGCAATAGTGCGCGGTGAGCAATTGTTCGGCGAGCGGCAGGCTCGCCGCTTCGCGTTTAAGCTTGCGCCAGAATTTACGGCGCCAGCTTTGCTCGCTTCCGGCAATCCGGCCGCTCAGCGCGGCAAAATCCTGCCAAGATGCCGTACCCTGCCAGAACCGCATTTGCCCCTCCAGCGGACGTGACACCGCATGCCCTCAGGCGCCTGATGGCTCCGAAAGGCGGCAGCCGCAAGGCGGAAATCAACCCGCGAGCCTGTCCATGGCCTCGGCGAGTTGGACATCCTTTTCGGTCAAGCCGCCCGCATCGTGCGTCGAGAGCGTCACCTCGACGGTCTTGTAGACGTTGAACCACTCGGGGTGATGATCCATTTTTTCGGCAATAAGCGCCGCGCGGGTCATGAAGCCGAAGGCTTGATTGAAATCAGCAAACACGAATTTCTTGCTGATGGCGTCGCGGCCGCCGACTTCGCTCCAGCCTTTCAGCCGCGCCAGCGCCTGCTTACGCGCTTCGCCGGATAATTTCTGCGCCATATGAGAACTCCGTGATCGAGGCCGCCTCGCCTGGCACCACTCTCGCAAATATGCGGTAAAATCGCCACTACAAGCATGCGGTGAAACGAACTCGCCGAGCGCGCGCGAGGCGGCGAACGTTACGCCGCGGCGCGCTCGCGCTGCCGCGTCGAATAGAACGAGGCGTTCTGGTCGCCGCGCAACGCCTCGCGCGTGAACTGGATCAGGTGGTGCGCCATGAAACCCATGCCGAGCACCGAATCGATCTGACCGCGCCGCAGCGCGTGGCGCGCGGCGCGCCAGAACGGCCGCCGGTAATCCGACTTCAGGCCGACTTGAACCAGCACATTGTAGGCAAGCACGGCGGCTCCACGCAGATTGGCCCAGTTCAGCTTGCCGCGCGCCGGAGGTATCAGTCGGTTCACATAGGTGGCATCGACCTGATGATAGAATCGCGCGAACAGCCGTTCCGGATCGTTGGCGTATTCGATCGAGCGCCGCCACATCCCCACCACGTCGTCGTGGGGCCGCAGGAACACCACATTGCTTTCGCTCCGCTCGTCGTTGTTGAGGCGTCCGGATTTGTTCAGCCGATCCCACAGCGGCGTCTTCGGCAACGCCTGCAGCAGGTTGATGGTCAGCATCGGAATCTGCGACAGGTCGATGAAATCCTTCAGCCGCGCCTCCGTATCGTCGGTGTCGGTATCGAGCCCGAGGATGATGCCCGAAGTGACTTCCAGACCGTAGCTGTTGAGCGTCTTGATCGCATCCATCATCGGCAGCGAGTTGTTGTGATCCTTGCGCATCGCCGTAAGCGCGTCGGCCTCAGGCGTTTCGATGCCGACGAACAGGCCGAGAAACGAGGCCTCGCGCATCAGCCGCAGAATTTCGCTCTGCTTGGCGATGTTGAGCGTGGCCTCGCAGGCGAATTGCATGGGATAGCCGTGCTGCTTCTGCCAGGCGACCAGATGGGGCAGCATCTCGCGCGCCGCCTTGCGATTGCCGATGAAATTATCGTCGACGAAATACACCACCGGCGGATGGCCGGCCTGTCTGCACATGGCGTCCAGTTCCGCGGTGATCTGCTCGGCGGTCTTGAGCCGTGGCTGGCGGCCGTAGAGTCCGGGTATGTCGCAAAATTCGCACTGATACGGGCAGCCGCTGGAGAATTGCAGCGTACCCATCAAGTAGCGCGGCAGCGGAATGAGATCGTAGGCCGGGATCGGAAAATCGCGGAGCGGCAGCCGCTCCTTGGTCTGGAACCGCAGCTGGGCGGCCGGTGGCGCGACACTACCGTCCAGGGCAGCGATGAGCGCGTCGGTGCCGTCACCGATCTCGCCGATGTGGATGTACTCGACGTCGGGATACATCTCGGGGGAGGCAGACACCGAAGGTCCGCCCAGCACCATGACCCGGCCGGCCGCCTTGGCGCGGCGGTGGATGTCGCGGATCTGAGGAGCCTGGACGTGCATGCCGCTGACCAAAACCACGTCCGCCCAGTCCAGATCGGCACAAGTGGCGCGCTCGATATTCTCGTCAATGAACCGGACCTGCCAATTCTCCGGCATGTAGGCAGCGATCAGCAGCAGCCCTTGCGGCGGCATGAACGCCCGCACCCCGTGCATCAGCCGGTAAGCGTGCGAAAAAGTTCCGAACGACGGCGTATAGGCGGGGAAAATGCACAAAACCCGCCGTCGATTGGCAACGGTTAATGGGCAGCGCATGGAGATTGATGGTTGCAGGATGCGGACCGCAAATCAAGACGGAACGGCCCATGTGGCGGCAAATTTGGCTGCGGTTTCGGTATCATCAATACCTCTAACGTGTCAGCCTGATCGACGTTGCACCCACGATCCGGCTGACTATATTGCGGGGACGCACGCGGGCCCCTCGGGGCTCGTTTTTGGTTTAGGGCCCCATGAACCTTCGCAACATCGCCATTATCGCCCATGTCGACCACGGCAAGACGACGCTCGTCGACCGGCTGCTGCAGCAATCGGGCTCGTTTCGCGAGAATCAGCGCGTCGTCGAGCGAGCGCTCGATTCCAACGACCTCGAGCGCGAGCGCGGCATCACCATCCTCGCCAAGGCGACCTCGCTGGTCTGGAACAATACCCGCATCAATATCGTGGATACCCCCGGCCACGCCGATTTCGGCGGCGAGGTCGAGCGCATCCTCAACATGGTGGATGGTGCCCTGGTACTGGTGGACGCGGCCGAGGGGCCGTTGCCACAGACAAAATTCGTGGTCTCCAAGGCACTTAAGATGGGATTGAAGCCCATCGTGGTGATCAACAAGGTCGATCGCTCCGACGCACGCCCCACCGAAGTCGCCAACGCGGTATTCGACCTGTTCGCCGCGCTCGACGCCACCGAGGAGCAACTCGATTTCCCGATCCTGTACGGCTCGGCCAAGCAGGGCTGGATGGCTGCGAGCGCCGAGGGCCCGAAGGACCAGGGCATGGCGCCGCTATTCGACCTTGTCGTCCGTCACGTCGCGCCGCCCCGGGTCGAGGAGGGCCCGTTCCGGATGCTGGGTACCATCCTGGAGGCCAATCCCTATCTGGGCCGCATCGTCACCGGCCGGATATTTTCCGGCAGCGTCAAACCCAATCAGAACGTCAAAGTGCTCGACCGCCACGGCAGTCTGGTCGAGGTAGGCCGCGTCACCAAGGTGCTGGCCTTTCGCGGTCTGGAGCGCACCCCCATCGATGAGGGATTCGCGGGCGATATCGTCGCCATTGCGGGTCTGCCCGAGGCTTTCGTATCGCATACGCTGTGCGCCCCCGAAGTGACAGAACCGCTGCCGGCGCAGCCGATCGATCCGCCAACCCTGACCATGACGTTTCGCATCAACGATTCGCCGCTTGCGGGAACTGAAGGCGACAAGGTGCAGAGCCGCGTGATCCGCGAGCGGCTCCTGCGCGAGGCCGAAGGCAACGTCGCGCTTCGCATTTCCGAGTCGGACGAGAAAGACTCCATGGAGGTCGCCGGACGCGGCGAACTGCAGCTCGGCATTTTGATCGAGACCATGCGGCGCGAGGGTTTCGAGCTGTCGGTGTCACGACCGAAAGTGCTGTTCCAGCACGACGACTCGGGCGATATCCTGGAACCGATCGAAGAGGTCGTCGTCGACGTCGACGAGGAACACGCCGGTATCGTCGTGCAGAAGCTCGCCGAGCGCAAAGGCGAGATGGTCGAGATGCGTCCATCCGGCGGCGGGCGCGTGCGCCTCATTTTCTATGCGCCGACCCGCGGCCTGATCGGCTACCACGGCGAGCTATTGACCGATACGCGCGGCACGGCGGTGATGAACCGGCTGTTCCATGCCTACGGGCCCCATCGCGGCGAGGTGGCGGCCCGGAGCAACGGCGTGCTGATTTCCACAGACCAGGGCGAAGCCGTCGCCTACGCGATGTGGAACCTGGAAGATCGCGGCCCGATGATGATCGAGCCGGGCTGGAAGGTCTATCGCGGCATGATCGTCGGCGAGCACACGCGCGGCAACGACCTTGAGGTCAACGTGCTGAAAGGCAAGAAGCTTACCAATATCCGCACGCACTCCAAAGACGAAGCCATTCGGCTGACGCCGCCAATTCGTATGACGCTGGAGAAGGCGCTCGCCTATATCGAGGACGACGAACTGGTGGAAGTCACGCCGAAATCGATCCGGCTGCGCAAGAAGCTGCTCGACCCCAACGATCGCAAGCGTGACGAGCGCCGCAAGGAAGCCGAACGCGTGTAAGCATGGCCGCGCGCAACGCACGTCCTGCCGTTTGCTGCAACAACGGCCGACGCCAAGCCTCCAGCATCAAGCCTACAACCCTTTTGTGCCTTTGTGGGACAAGTCCGCCGCAAATGTCAGCCACCGTGGCGCTGTTGCCACAGGGCGACAAGATTGCGAGTGGACTGGCATTTTTGCGCTTGCAGCCCCGGCAATTCCGCTAATAATCGTCAGCGTTAACTGAACGTGAATCTCTGCACTTGAAGCCCGCGAAACGGCTTGCTTTGATTGCACCATGAGCAACACTGTCGTCATAGAAATCCGCCGCGCCAAGGCAGGCGATGCTTGCTCGGTAGCGGAATGCCATGACGAAGCGTGGCGGACGGCTTACCGGGGCATCATTCCGGGCACCGAATTGGAAAAGCTGATTGTGCGCCGCGGTCCGGCTTGGTGGGACAGCGCCATCCGCAAAGGCAGCCGGGTCGCACTCCTGCAATTCGGAGACAAGATCGCCGGTTACGCCAATTACGGGCGAAATCGCGCGCGCAGCCTCGACTATGACGGCGAGATCTACGAGCTTTACCTGCGTCCGGAGTTCCAGGGGCTGGGCTTTGGCCGCCGCCTGTTCACCGCCGCGCGCCGCGATCTGGCGCAAAGTGCGCTGCGCTCGCTGATCGTCTGGGCGCTGTCGGAAAACGACAACGCGGTCGAGTTCTACCGCGCGCTCGGCGGCAAGGCGGTGGCGCGTTCGTCGGAAAAATTCGGCTCACGCGTGCTCGATAAGATCGCGTTCGGCTGGCAGAGCTGAAGACATCTAACAACACCGCGCGTTGTCATCGTCCGCGAAAGCGGACGATCCAGTAATCACCACCGCTTCGCGTTCTCGCCATTTTGCCGGCGATTACTGGATGCTCCGCCTTCGCGGAGCATGACAAGTGTGGGGCGCACGCGACTTCAGCCCTTCCGCTCCAGAATGAGATTGCCGTAGCGGTCCACCGACGCGTGCCAGCCCGGCGGCACCACGGTCGTTGCATCGAATTGTTCGACGATGGCGGGGCCGGCAAATGCGGCACCAACCGTGAGCCGATCGCGATCATAAATTACGGCATCTGAAGCCTCGCTCGCGGTGAAGAACACGCGGCGCGCACCCTTGACGGCATCGGCCGACGGTGGCGCGGGCGGGCGAGCCTCCTGCATATGCGGGGCGAATTTCGGCACACTCACCCGCACCCGCTGCCGATAACTCACCACTTCGACGCTCTTCTCCTTGGCGGCATGGCCGTGGATGCGCGCGTGCAGATCATCGAACCGCGCCCGCGCCGCTTCGAGCGCCTTGGCGTCAAACGTATTTTGCCAAAGCCCGTCGAGCGACACGCGCAGCTCGTAACCCTGGCCCGCATAGCGCATATCAAATTCGCGCCCGTACGACGCTGACTTTGGATCGAGGCCTTCTTCGGCCAGTTCGCTCGCCGCCTTGACCTCGACTTCGCGAAAGATGCTTTCGGCGTGCGCCGGATCGAGCCGGTCGAGCGGGCACAGCTCGGACCGGATGTAGTCGTGCAGCACGTCGGTGCAGAGCAAACCGAGCGCCGAAAACGCACCCGGCCGCGCCGGCACGATGATGCGGCGCATGCCGAGTTCCTCTGCAACCGCCGCCGCATGCACGGCGCCGGCGCCGCCGAACGGCAGCAGCGCGAATTCGTTAAGGTCGACACCGCGCCGCGCCGCGAATACCCGCACCTCGTCGGCCATCCGCATGTCGACGATGCGGCGGATGCCGGCGGCGGCTTCCGCAAGCGACATGCTCATTGGCTTGGCGATACGTGTTTCCAGCGCCGCGCTGGCGGCTGCCGTGTCGAGCTTCTGGGTGCCACCGAGAAAATAATCGGGGTTGAGAAAGCCGCAGACAATGTCGGCGTCGGTCACGGTCGGATTGTCGCCGCCGCGGCCATAGCAGACCGGACCCGGATCGGCACCGGCGCTTTGCGGACCGACTGACAGAAATCCTGCACGGTCGATCCACACGATCGAGCCGCCGCCGGCCGAAATCGTGGTGAGGTCGAGCGCGGGCACATCGAGCTGACGGCGCGCCACGACACCTTCGGTCACTTCCAGCGGCGTGCCGCCCTCGATGAAGGCGATGTCGCAGCTCGTGCCGCCCATGTCGAGCGTCACCAATCCGCGCGCCGCCAGATGCTCCTCGCGCGGCAGGTACGCGCTCGCCTGTGCGCCGGCCGCGGGGCCGGAAAGCAGGCTGTGGACGGTCTTATGTCCCGTCACAGCCGCGGCGAACGGCATCACGCCGCCATTCGACTGCATCAAAAAGCGCTGCTGCGTTGTCACACCGGCCGCGCCGAGCCGCCGTTCCAGATCCGCGACGTACGTGACCAAGACCGGCGCCAGATACGCATTGAGCAATGTGGCGGACAGCCGCGGCCATTCGCGTACCCGCGACAGCACCTCGCAGGACAGCGAAATATGCGCCTCGGGAAACACCTCGCGGATCAGCGCGCCGCTTTTCTCCTCGTGCGCAGGATTCATGAACGAGAACAGATAGCAGACCGCAATCGAGCGCACGCCCGCCGCTTTCAGTTCGGCGGCTGCCTTGCGCACCGCATCCTCGTCGAGCGGTTCGAGCACGGCGCCGGTGTAGTCGACGCGGCCGCCGATCTCGCGCGTCAGGCTCTGCGGTGCGATCGGCGGCGGCTTCTGAAAGAAATAATCGAATACGTTGCCGTCACGCGCCTGGCCTTGCGTTTCCTGCACGGCGCGAAAGCCGCGATTGATCAGCAATCCAACTCTGGCGCCGCGCATTTCCAGAAGCGCATTGGTGGTGATGGTTGTGCCGTGAGAAAAGAATTCGATCGCAGACAGGTCGACGCCGCGCGCAGCGAAATTACCGATGCCGTTCATGATCCCGAGCGCCGGGTTGGCCGGAGTCGTCGCCACCTTCTCCACGGCGATTGACCCTGTGCCGACATCGAGCAGCACCAGATCCGTATGGGTGCCGCCAACGTCGACGCCCAACCGATATTTCGTCGTCGCCATCGCGTATTTTACCCGCTTATTCTCGTGCAGACGCACCCCGGCAAAACGCCGCGCCGCGCGATCCTCCGGCGGTGTTGGCTCTTGCTTGCGGGGTTTCTATAGTCGCTGGCGCGCATTGCGCCAATGATCGAGGATCGACATGAGGCATGCTGTTTTGTGGCTGTTAGGCTTTTTCGTCGCGTTGGCGGCGCCTTGCGCCGCGCGCGCGCAGGCCCCCTACCCGAACCATGTGGTCAAGATCGTGCTGCCCGTGCTGCCGGGATCGACCACCGACATTCTGGCGCGGCTCGTCGCCAAAGAGCTCAGCGAAAAATGGGGCAAGCCGGTCATCGTCGAGAATATGGCGGGTGCTGCAATGAACATCGGGTCCGAGTACGTGGCCCACGCCGCCCCTGACGGTTACACGCTGCTGCTCTGTCCGCCGTCGCCACTCTCGATCCAGCAACTGCTGTACCACAACCTCAAATATGACCCGACCAAGTTCGTGCCCATCGCGCTCCTCACCACGATCGCCAATGTGCTCGACGTGCGGCCGAAATTTCCGGCAAGCAATGTCCAGGGCCTGATCGCCTACGGCAAGGCCAACCCCGGCAAGCTCACGTTCGCGTCGCAAGGCATCGGCTCCACGGCACAATTATCAGGCGCCGAATTGGAAGTGCTCGCCGGCATCAACATGGTCCACGTGCCTTATCACGGCGCGCAGCCGGCGCTCACCGACCTGATGGGCGGGAACGTCGACATGTTCTTCGACACACTGGCGACGTCGATCCCGCTGTTCAAGGCCGGCAAGCTCACAATCCTCGGCGTCGCCAGTCCCGAACGCGACCGCGCGCTGCCCAACGTACCGACGATCGCAGAGCAAGGGCTGCCCGGCTTCCGCTCGATCACCTGGTTCGCGCTGGCCGGCCCGCCCGGCCTGCCGCCGGCGCTCGCCGACAAGATCAACCGCGATACCGACGCGATCCTGAAGAAACCCGAGATCGTTGCCAAACTACGGGCACTGCAACTCGAACCGATGGGCGGCACTATCGCGGACGCCGCCAAATTCATCGGCGAGGAAACGCAACTCTGGGGTCGCGTGATAAAGGAAGCGCATATTACCGTGCCGCAGTAGTTGGACCGAAAAAGGCGTTGCCGATGAGGATCATACAATTTCGCGAGCCGGGGCCGCCGAATGTCCTGCAAATTCTCGACGTACCGATCCCCGAACCAAAGCCCGGCGAGGTTTTGATTCGCGCCCATTCGATCGGCGTCGGTATTCCGGACACCAACATTCGCGCCGGCACCTATAGCTGGATGCCGCCGCTGCCGGCGATTCCCGGCACCGAGCTGTCCGGTACGATCGAGAAAATTGGAGTGGGCGTCACCGCGCGCCAGATAGGCCAACGTGTCTACACCACCGCGCGCGAGCGTCCCCATCGCGGTGGCCATTACGCCGAATACATCGCGGCGCCGGTCGATGCGACATTCGTGTTGCCCGACAATGTCGATTTCGGTCAGGCGGCGGCACTCGCCAACTATCAGGTGGCCTATCATATCTTCAACGACGCAGTGCGGCCGCGGCGCGGAGAAAACGTACTCATCTATGCCGCGGCCGGCGGCATGGGCAACGCGCTGATCGATCTGGCTAAGGTCGCCGGTCTCAACGTCATCGGCGTTGTCAGCAGCGAAGCGAAGGCGCGTTTCGCGCGCGAGCGCGGCGCCAAGCACGTGATCGATCGCAAGCAGGACGATCTCGGCAAGCGGATTGCCGACATTACGGGCGGCCGCGGCGTCGACATCATCATCGATCCGGTCGGCGGACCGAGCATTCCCGGCAACATTGCGCTGTTGGCGCCGTGCGGCACGCTGGTCGTTTACGGCGGGCTCGGCGGCAAAGCGCAGCTCGATCTGCAACCGACCTTGCGCGCCAGCAAAAATTCGCCGGCGATCCGGCAGTTCTCGATCCACACCTGGGACCATCTTCCCGAGGAACGCCGCGCCGGCATGCGTGCGCTGATCGACATGCTCGCGGCCGGCAAGCTTCATCCGCACATCCACGCCCGCCTGCCGTTGACCGATGCGGTGCGCGCCCACGAGATGCTGGAAAGCGGCGCGGTGCTGGGCAAGCTTTTGCTGGTGCCGTGAAGATCACCCACCGAAGCGACACAATTGCCCGCCAACCTTGTTGGGGAGGAATCGATCCCTTTCCCACAGGAGGACAGCTTGCGCGCTGCGCGCTTTCTTCCGGCCTCGCTACTCGGTGTCGTGTTTGCCGTCGCGACCGCGTATGGCGGCCTTTCGACAGGCTCTGCGGCGGTTGTCAATGAAGCGGCGGCCGTAATCCCTACGTCTTGGCTGCAAAAGAAAATCAGCGCGGCGGAAGCCGAGGCCGCCTATCCCGGCATAAAGGACGACCGGGTCGCGCGCTTTCCCGATGCCGCCAAGCCGTTCGGCTTCCGTCATGCGCAATGGGAAGAATTAAAAGCTGCGATGATTCCGGGAGATGAGATCTGGACCTTCGCCAGTTCGCCGGAATCCTGGAGCGACTTGGCCGGCCGCGCCGGCGTCGCGCTGGTGCGCGGCGGCGTTCCCATCAAGGTTTTGACCACCGCGATGAACTAAGGCGATCCGCGCAGCCTAAAATCCCGGCGCGCGTTCGACCTGGTCGTACCAGTCAAAGCCCATGTCTTTGACGATGCGATTCGACATCACGATGATGCGGCATTCCTCGCCCGGCTTGGCGAAATGCTGATGCATGGTGAAGGGCGGAATGTACACGTAGTCGCCGACCGTCCATTCGAATTTCCGGGGCTCGGTCGCCCATTCCCACTCGAACGCCTCGAGGCAGTCCCATTTCAGGTCCCAGTGCAGGTCGTAGCCTGAGCCTTCGACGACAAAGAACAATTCTTCCCACATATGGCGATGCTTGCCGGATCGCTCGCCATCTTTGAGAAACTGCATGTAGGCTTCCATACAGCATTCACGCGTCTGCATCTTCTTGTTGACGAGGTGCTTGATCAAGCCGTCGGGAGAGCGCTCCCACGGCATGTCCTTGGCCTTGATGACATTCGGCAGCTTGGCGTATTCCTCGCGGAATTTCTCCGACTCGACCATCGCCTCGGCGAGGAAATTACTGTTGCCGGCGCCGGACAGCGCGGCCTGTTTTTCTTCGAATACGGGCATCTTAATCTCCGAACTCAAATTTCCGTAGGCGGATGGAATTCCTTGACGCCGGGGGGCAGCTTGTCGGTCGGCCACTCCACCATTTTCTGGAACAGCAGGTGCATGAACAGGAATAGCGGCTTCGCCTTGAACACCAGCAGAATGCAGGACTCCGTAGGGTCGTCGTTGGTGTGCTGGTGAACGCAGCCGTTCTCGACCAGCATCACGTCGCCGGCTTCCCATTTCATGTAGCGGCCGTCATGTACGTCGTGGCCATGGCCCTTCAGCACGTAGAACACCGCGCTGTTGAGATGGCCGTGCTTCTGCCCGGCATTGAGCGGCGCATAGCACTCGATGTGCGACTCGATCGACTGCACGATGCTGACGGCCTGCGGCGAGATGATGTGTTTGCCGTACATCGCCGGGCCGCCCTTCCATGGGTGGTCCTTGGATGAATAGACCCGCGGCTCCTCCAACAACTTCTTGTAGAGATGGCTGTAGGTGCCTTCCAGCGCGCGCACGAAGGTGCGCTTTTTCGACCAGCGCTCCCATTTGGAGTGCTTGATGGCGTCGGCGTCTTCCTGGGATGGCTTGTTGTGGCCGAGCCCGGGTAGTTCATGCTCCAGCATTCCGGTCATTCTGCGATCCCTAATTGTATTCGCCGCGCCCAGGCCTGCTGCCAGCGCGGCGTTCCATAATTCTGCTTGGTGTCGGTGGCTTCGGTTTACGGGATTTCCGCTGTGGGCGCAACGTCATGGCTGAGCTGCAACCGCTCCTGGATGACGCCCGAACAGCCGACCGGACGCAAGCCGAGCGCCATCCCGCAGGCTCGCAAGTTTGGCCCACACCACATCCTCGGCGACACGGCCCCAGCCGGCCGAGGTGTCGAAGCCGCAATCGGTCCCGGCCAGCACCCGCGACGGATCGCCGACCACGGCGGCAACGCGCTCGATGCGGTCCGCCACCACTTCCGGGTGCTCGACGAAATTGGTCAGGCTGTCGATGACGCCGGCAACCAGGACCTGATCGTCGGCGAGCGGGTGCTTTGAGAAGCAGCGGAATTCGTGGGCGTGCCGCGGATTGGCGAACGGCAGAACAAAGCCGCCGACTTTGGCGGCAAGCAAAGCGGGGAGAATGTCCTCGAGCGGCACATCGCAATCGTGCGGCGATTCGGAATTCCCCCAGCATACATGCAGGCGCACGCGGTCACGCGGCACATTGACGAGCGCGCGGTTGATCGTGGCTATGACCTGCTCGACGAAATCGACAAACACTGAAACCGGCTGGTCCTTGTAGGTGATGTGGCGTTCGAGCGCGAGATCGGGCGCGTCGATCTGCAACAGCAAGCCGTGGTTGACGATCGCTTCGTACTCGACCCGCAATGCGGTACCGAGCGCGTCGAGGTAATTCGAAAGCGTGTCGTAGTGCTCATTGCGTACTGCGGTCGCCAGAATGCCGGGCGACGGCGCGCTCATGAACGGCTCGATGAAGGCGTGTGGATTTTCCGCAAGCACGTCCTTGAAGACGCGGCATTCGTCGTTGATGGCCCACGCATCGAGGTAGCGCACCGCGCCGATTGCTTTCGGCAAGCCGCCCAGCGCCGAAACCTGGGTCTTGCTGGCATGCTGCTCGGTCCATATCCGCTTGAAATCCGGATAGCGGTCGATGTCGGCGCGTGATGGCCGCTGCCAGCTACCGCCAAGACCTGACAGCCGGCCTTTCAGATACAGAAAGAACGAGTCGCGCTGCTGCTCTCCGTTATTGCCCACATCGATGCCGGCCTCGCGCTGCTTGCGGACCACTCCGCGCACGGCGTCGCGCCCGAGCCGAACGATCTCGGCTTCATCGACGCTGTCGCCGCATGCCCGCAAGGCGTAAAGCCGCGTCAGTTCACGCGGCCGCGGCAGGCTGCCGGTGTGGGTGGTCAGGATTCGCGATGGGCCGCGCTGCATCGGCCATCACCTGTCGAAGTCGACAGCGGCCGAATTGCCGCCGCTGATGATAATGCCAACGCGCTCCCCCGCAGCCGGACGATAAGCGCCGGACAGCACCGCTGAGAATGCCGCGGCCCCGCCCGGCTCGGCGACGATCCGCACGATCTGCCACAGCGTCTTTTGCGCGTGGACGATCGCCTCGTCGGTAACCAGCACAACGCTGTGGACATGTTGTTTGACGATGGGAAAGACACGCTCGCCGACGCGGCGCGGCGCGAGCGAATCCGCCGCCACGCCGCCCGCTTCGGCATCGACGGGGCGGCCGGCGGCTAACGCCTTCGTCAGCGTGGGCGCTGCAACCGGCTCGACGCCGATGACCTTGATGCGTCCGGCGTACCAGGCGGCGATCCCGGCAATCAGACCGCCGCCGCCGACCGCAACCAACAGCGTGTCGATCTGCGGCGCCTGCTCTTCAAGCTCCATGCCGAGCGTACCCTGTCCGAGCAGCGTCTCGTCCTGGTCGAACGCGTGGACCGGCATCGCGCCGGTCTCTTCCGCCCATGTCTCGCTCTCGGCGAGCGCGTCCGCATAGCGATCGCCCGCGATGGTGAGGTCGGCGCCATAGTCGCGGATGCGCGTGACTTTGGCCGGTGACGAAACGGACGGCACGAATATCTTCGCCGGTATTTTCAGCTTCATCGCCGCGTAGGCGACCGCGGCGCCGTGATTGCCGCCCGAAGCCGCAACGACGCCCACAGCCGGCACCCTGCGCGTCAACAGATTGGCGAAGGCGCCACGCGCCTTGAACGAGCCGGAATGCTGCAAAAGCTCGAGCTTCAGCCAAAGCGACCTGGGACCGAGACCCACATCTGACGCATCGATCTCGGCAACCGGTGTCCGCCTGATGTACGAGCGGATGAGCGCCTCGCAGCGCGCAATGCTCTCCGGTCCTATCGCGTCGCCGATCGACATGAGCTCTCCCAACCCCAACGCGCCACATTCCATCATACGCCCGCTCGCTTATGAGCTAAATTACCACGCGCTCAAAAAGGAACCGACATGTCGCCCGACGTTGTCGTAATTGGTCTTGGAGTCATGGGAACCGCGACCGCGATGGTCCTTGCCCGGCGCGGTCAGCGCGTGGTCGGTATCGAGCGATTCGATATCGGCCATGATCACGGCTCGTCGCACGGCGACACCCGAATCATTCGATTGGGCTATTTCGAGCATTCTTCATATGTCCCACTGCTCCACTCCGCCTATCGTTTGTGGCGCGAACTCGAAAATGAGACCGGTCAGCAATTGCTGCACGTCACAGGCATCGCCGAGATCGGACAGCCTGACAGCGAGATCGTCAAAGGAACGCTGCGCGCATCACAGGAGCACGGTCTACCGCATAGAGTTCTTGACGCGCGGCAGGCGATGCAGTGTTTTCCAGCCTTCAGGCTTCCCTCGGATTATGTTGCTGTCGTGCAGCCGGATGGTGGTTATCTCTTCGCCGAGCGGGCCGTTTTCGCGTTTGCCAAACTCGCCAAAGATGCCGGCGCCAATCTGCGGACCGGCGAGACCGTTATCGACATCGTGCCGCACTCGAATGGCGTAACGATCAAAACCGACAAGGGCTCGATCGATACCGGCGCAGTCGTGGTCACGCCGGGCGCATGGTTCAGTTCACTGATGGGTCGATTTCTTCCAGCGCTTCGCCGGCCGCTGAAAGTGCAGCGCCAAGTTATGGCGTGGTTTGAACCGATTGATCCCGCTCCGTTCGCGCCGGAAAAATTTCCCGTTTTCCTGCTCGCAAGCGAATACGGCATTCACTACGGTTTTCCGCCCCATAACGTTGCCCCCTACAAAGGGTTTCTAAAGATTGCAAAGCACGACCACGAAAAGCCTCATCTAACGCCTGACGATTATGATCGGAGCATTGGCGCCGAAGATGAGGCAGCGATCCGAATTGCCTTGGAGAAATATTTGCCTGCCGCGAACGGAAGGCTCGCAGCGGCCAAAACCTGTCTTTACACGACGACCGCCGACAAGCATTTCCTTATCGACCAGGTGCCGGGCTGTCCTCAGGTCGTCTTTGCGTCGGCGTGCTCGGGCCATGGCTTCAAATTCGCGCCGGTGATCGGCGAAATGCTGGCCGATATAGTCATGACCAATGAAACAATTCCGCAATTCGGTCTGGCGCGACTGTTGGCAGGCTAGATCGGTGCCCGCGCGCCGCGCCGCGGTCCCGCATCGGTCACGCCAAGGTGCCGCTCCAGCGCCGCACGATCGGCGGCAAGCGCCGCACTGTCGGCCGTGTGCACCACGGCGCCGCGCTCCAGAATGATAGCGCGGTCGGTGACGGCGAGAATTTTCTTGGCGTTCTGCTCGACCAGAATCGCCGAGGTGCCCTCGTCCCGAATCACCCGGCGCAAAGCCGCCAGCAGTTCATCGACCAGGATCGGCGCCAGACCTTCGAGCGGCTCGTCGAGCAGCATGACGCGCGGATTGAGCACCAGGGCGCGGCCGACCGCGAGCATCTGCTGCTCGCCGCCCGAGAGCTGATGCCCGAGATTGCGTCGCCGCTCGGCGAGCCGCGGGAACAGTGCGTAGACCTTGTCGGGGGTCCAGCGGCCGGGCCGCGCCACCGCGGTGAGGTTCTCCTGCACGGTGAGCGATTTGAAGATGTTGCGCTCCTGCGGCACCCAGCCGATACCGGCGTGAGCGCGCCGATCGGGACGAAGCCCGGTGATGTCGTTGCCGTCGAGCGTGATCTTGCCGCCGAAATAGCGGGTGACACCGACGATCGAGTTGATCAGCGTCGTCTTGCCCATGCCGTTGCGGCCGAGCAGCGCCAGCGCCTCGCCCTCGACGAGATTGAGCGAAACGCCCGACAGCACCACGGCTTCGCCATAACCGGCGCACAGCTTTTCGACGGCGAGAAGGTCAGCCATCGAGCTCCTCGCCGAGATAGACCGCCTTGACCCGCGGATCGCGCGCCACGTCCGCCGGCGCGCCTTCTACGAACAGCGCACCATTGACCAGGACCGAAATCCGGTCGGCAAACGAGAACACGAGGTCCATGTCGTGCTCGATCAACAGCACGGTAACGTCGGCCGGCAGCGCCGCGATAGTGGCGAGCAGTTCATAACGCTCCGCCTCGGGCACGCCGGCCGCCGGCTCGTCGAGCAGCAGCACGCGCGGCCGGCACGCAAAGGCGAGCGCGATTTCCAGGAGCCGCTGCTTGCCATAGGGCAGAATCGCTGTGCGCTCATACATCACGTCGCCAAGCCGGAAGCGCTCGACGATGTCGGCAATCTCGTCGGTCACCATTGCGCGGCTGCCAACCCGGCGCCACCAGTCGGCGCCTGCGCCCAGCCGCTCGGCAACAGCGAGGCCTATCGATTCCAGGGGCGTCAGATCGAGAAACAGCTGATTGATCTGAAAGGTGCGCGCCATGCCGAGCCGCACGCGTTGGTGCGGATCGAGCGCAGTGATGTCGCGGCCTTCAAGAAAGATCCGGCCGGCGGTCGGCTTGAGCACGCCGCTCAACAGGTTGATCACCGTGGTCTTGCCGGCGCCGTTGGGGCCGATCAGCGCGTGGCGTGCGCCCTTCTCGACGGACAGCGTAACGTCGGCCGCCGCCATGATGCCGCCGAAGCGCTTCGCCAGTTCCCTGGTTTCGAGGATCGGCACGATCAGCCCCGGTCGGGAGCCGCAGCGCTGAGCGCGGGTTTTCGTCCCAGCACCCGCGATGCGAGCTGCACCAGGAAGGTGCGCAGGGCCTCGTTCCATCCGGATATACGCTCGCGGCCGACCAGCACGATCAGCACCAGCATAAAGCCGATCCAGAATTGCCAATACTGCGGCGTCAAACTCGCGATCCAGTCCTGCATGAATTTATAGATGACAGCGCCGATGAGGCCGCCATACAGGTAGCCGGTGCCGCCGATGATCAGCACCAGCAAGAGATCCGCGGAGCGATTCAGCGACAAAACATCGAGCGAGCAGAACGCGGTGGTCTGGGTCAGCAGCGCGCCCGCGATGCCGGCAAAGAAGGCGGACACCGTGTAGATCGCGACCAGCCGGCCGTTGACCGGAATGGCGACCGCAGCCGCCCGCAGCGCATTGCCCTTGACGGCGCGCAGCGACAGGCCAAACGGCGAATACACGATGCGGCGCGCGATCAGAAAACAGATAAACAGCACGACGAGACAGTACACATAGGCGGTGTGGCCGTAGATATCGAAGGCGAAGCGGCCGAAGATCGGCGCGATGGTGACGCCCTGCAACCCGTCGGCGCCGCCGGTCAGCGACGAATAGCGGTTGGCGACCTCGCCCAGCATGAGCGAGACGCCAAGCGTCACCATCAGCCGTGTCAGGTCCGAGCCGCGCAGCACCAGAAAGCTCGTGACAAAGCCGAGCAACGCCGCGACCAGCCCTGAGCAGATCAGCGCCAGGACCGGATCATTGATGATGCCGTACTTGGCGACGAGGCCGGAAAAATAACCGGCCAGCCCGAAGAACGCCGCCTGGCCCAGCGAGATGATCCCCGCGTAGCCGAGAATGAGGTCGAGCGACAGCGCGAACAGCGCCAGAATCGCCGTCTCGGTCAGGATCAGATGCTTTTGCGGAAACAACCAGATGCTGGCGAAGGCAAAAACCCAGAACGCAATTTCCAGCGGCGACCAACGGGCGCGGCGCTTGAGGTAGGAGGCGACATCCGCGGCAACCTGTGTCATCGCGGTCACCGCGCCGACGAGCGGGCGAACAGACCCTGCGGCCGCAGGATCAGAACGGCGATCATGATGGCATAGATGACGAACGTGCCCAGCGTGGGCACGTAGTACTTGCCGGCAACGTCGCCGACGCCGAGCAGTATGGAAGCCAGGAACGGTCCGGTGATGCTCGACGTGCCGCCGACCGTTACCACGATCAGAAAATAGATCATGTATTTGAGCGGGAATGTCGGATCGAGTCCGAGAATTTCCGCGCCCAGCGCACCGCCCAGGCCCGCCAGCCCGGAACCGAATGCGAAGGTGAGTCCGAACACAGCGCCGACATTGATGCCGAGCCCCCGCGCCACCCGCTGGTCGTCGACCGCCGCGCGCAGGCGGCTGCCGAACCGCGTCTTGCTGAGGATGAGCTGCAGCGCCAACGTGAGCACGCCGCAGATCGCGATGATAAGCAGGCGATACTTGCCCATGCCGATGCCGAAGACGTTGAACTGCCCTTGCAGCGATTCTGGGATCTGTATGAACTGCTGAGAGGAGCCCATGACGTAATCGGTCGCCGCGACCGACATGAACACCAGACCGATCGTGAACAGCACCTGATCGAGATGCGGCCGGGCGTAGACATGCACGTAGAGCGTGCGTTCCAATAGTCCGCCGAGCAGCGCCGTGACCACGAAGGCGAGCGGCAGCCCGAGCCAGAACGGCACACCCATTCGATTGACCAGCACGACGGTGCAATAGCCCCCCGCCATGGCGAAAGCCCCATGGGCGAGATTGATGAAATTCATCAGGCCGAGCGTGACGGAAAGCCCGCACGCCAGGACGAACAGCAGCATGCCGTAGGCAGTACCGTCGAACAGAATGGTCAGCATGGCGGTCCCGTGCGTTCCGCTTCCCCATGAGCGGGCGGGTTGCCTTAGTCACACCATTCCGCGCCGCACTTGTCCAGCCGCCGTTGTACCGCGCCCAGACATCAAGCCGAGGATGTGCTATCATGCTGCATCCGCTTAAACGGCCCCACAATCGGCCCGGTTGTAGAGGCCCAAGGAGACGCCAATGGCCAAGATCGTGCTCGGGCTCGGATCGTCGCACACGCCGATGCTGCTCGCTTCCGACGAGACGCTGCCGCGTTTTCAGGAGACCGATCAGCGGATCAAGCACCGCGATCGCGAAGGCCAGCCGGTGACCTATGCCGAGCTTTTGGAGAAGGCCGATCCGAAGATGGCCGACATGGTGGCCCCTGTCGAGCTTGTCGCCCGGCAGAACAAGGCGCGGGCGGCGGGCGCGCATCTCAGCAAGGTCCTGAGTTCAGCAAAACTCGATGCGCTCATCGTGATGAGCGACGACCAGGACGAAGCCTATCTGGAGGACAACCGTCCGACATTCGCGATCTACTACGGCGAGACCATCCTCAACAGCAACGAACAGCACGAACAATATCACAAGCGTTTTCCGGAATGGTACGTGCAGAACCGGCAGGGCTTCTTTGAGGACAGCAAACCGCGCGCCTATCCGGTCGACTCGAAGCTCGCGCTGCACACCATCGAATATCTGATGGACAACGGCTTCGATCCCGCCTCTTCGAAGCGCATGCGCGAGGGCGAAGGCGAGGGCCACGGCATGGCCTATGTGCACCGCCGCCTGATGGACGCCGCAAACCCGATCCCGATCGTACCGGTGTTTCTTAATACATATTTCCCGCCCAATCAGCCGCGCCCGCGGCGCTGCTACGCGCTGGGCCAAGCCATCCGCAAAGCGGTCGAGAGCTACCCGGGCAACGGCCGCGTCGGCATCATCGCGTCGGGCGGCTTGAGCCATTTTCTGGTCGACGAGGACTTCGACCGCGCCATCCTCAAGGCCTGCGCCGACAAGGACGCCGCGTTCCTTGCGAACCTGCCGCGCAACAAGCTGCATTCCGGCAGCAGCGAAATCCTTAACTGGGTCGGCGTCGCCGGAGCTTGCGAGCATCTCGACCTGAACTGGTTCGAGTACGTCCCCGGCTACCGGACGCCGGCCGGGACCGGCACCGGCTTGAGCTTTGCGAGCTGGGCCTGATGACATTTCGGATTGCCGCGAAGCGGCAGGTCCGGAATCCATAGCCACAATCCTTAAAAACACTGCGCTGGCGGTGATTATGGATTCCGGGCTCGCGGGCGTTGCCCGCGCCCCGGAATGACGCTTCGGCGCGACGAAGACGCGCACCGCTGCGCGTTCGGTTTGCTTGCGCCAAATTGGGCTTTCGCCCTACTATCGCGGCATAACTCTGAAATCATCCAAATCGGAAGAAACTGGGAGGGCATCCGATGTCCAAACGAACGATCGCGGCGTTTGCCGCAGCCGCCGCCACGGTCCTGACAGCCGGCGGCGCCATGACCAGCCAGGCGCTGGCCCAGGAGGTGAAAGTCGGCATGATCCTGCCCTATACGGGCGTGGGCGCCGAAATTGCCCAGCAGATGGATCGCGGCATGGAGCAATATCTCAAGCTCAATGCCAATGAGATCAAGCCTTATAAGATCACGATCATCAAGCGCGACTCCAAGGCGCCGAACGGCGCGGCGGCGAAGGTCGACGCGCAGGAATTGCTGACTCAGGACAAGGTCGACGTGCTCGCCGGCTGGGTCTATTCGCCCGACGCCATCGCCTCCGCGCCGGTCGTTACCGCCGGCAAGCGGCTGGCCGTGATCATGAACGCCGGCACCTCGTTCATCACGAACCTGTCGCCCTATTTCGTCCGCACCTCCTTCACGCTCTGGCAATCGAGCTACGTGATGGGCGATCAGGCCGCAAAATACATGCACGCGAAAACGGCGGTCGTGGCCTACACGGATTATCCGCCCGGCAAGGACGCGCTCGCCGGCTTCAAGACCGCATTTGAGAAGGCCGGCGGCAAGGTGATCGACGCCATCCCGGCGGGCGGCCCGGAGGCGACCCCGGATTTCACGCCGTTCTTCCAGCGCGCCAAGGACGATCATCCCGACGTGCTGTTCGTGTTCGTGCCCGCCGGCGACCAAGCAACCGCTGTCGTCAAGACCTATGCGGCGCTTGGCATGAAGGCCGCCGGCGTCAAGCTCGTTGGCACCGGCGATATCGTTCCGGACAACAAGCTCCAGGCCATGGGCGATATGGCAGTCGGCCTGATCACCGTGCATCACTACAACGCCGATCTCGACAACCCGCAGAACAAGGCGTTCAAGGCGTCCTGGTATAAGACCTACGGCGCCAACGCGACGCCTCCGGACTTCACCTCGGCAGGCGCTTATGACGGCATGGCGGCCATCGTTCATGCGGTGAAAGCCACCAAGGGCAAAGTCTCCGACGGCGCCGCAGCCGTGAAGTCGCTTGAGGGCTGGAAGTTCGCGAGCCCGCAGGGTCCGATCATGATCGACCCGCAGACCCGCGACATCGTCATGAACGAGTATCTCGACGAAGTCGTGAAAGGCTCCGACGGCAAGCTGCATGAGAAGGTTCTGGTGACGGTGCCGAACGTCAAGGACCAGTGCAAAATGCTGGCGATCGGCCCTTGCGCACCAAAGAAGTAAGGCAAAGCACGACGTGGTAAGCTCACGAACGGGGGAAGCAATGCGTCCCCTGTTCGCAGCTTTTTGCTCACCATTCGGCCGCGGGAGCGCCCGTGAATTTCGTCGCTGATTTTGCCGGCATTCTGTTGGGCGGGCTCGCCGCCGGCACCGTACTGTTCATCGTCTCGGTCGGACTCTCGGTCACCATGGGGTTGATGGGGTTCGTCAACCTCGCCCACGGCGCCTTCGCGATGTTCGGCGGCTACATCATCGTGCTGGCGATGAACCGCGCGCATTTCGGCTTCGCCGTCTCGCTCGTACTCGGCTTTATCGCCACCGCGGCGTTGAGCGTCGTGCTGGAGCGGACGCTGTATCGCCGGCTCTATCGCGGCGGCGAACTCGACCAGGTGCTGTTCACGATCGGGCTCATTTTCATCTTCATTGCCACGCTGATCATCGTGGTCGGACCGGAAAGCCAGACCTTGCAGCTACCGCCGGCCTTGGCGGGCCAGCTCAACCTCGGCCTTCTGACCTATCGCACCTACAGCATCTTTCTGATCGTGATCGGGTTGCTGATTGCGCTGGGTATCTGGCTCACCTTCGAGCGCACGCGGATCGGCGGTCAGATTCGCGCAACAGTCGACAACCGCCGCATGGCCGAGTCGCTTGGAATTGATGTCGACCGGCTGTTCACCATCACATTCGCTTTCGGCAGCGGCATGGCAGGACTGGGCGGCGGACTTGGCGCCGAGTTTCTCGGCCTCGATCCACAATATCCGCTTAAATATCTGGTCTATTTTCTGATCGTGGTGTCGGTGGGCGGGCTCGGCAGCGTGATAGGCGTCTACTACGCGTCGCTCATCCTCGGCGTGCTCGACTTCGTGCTGACGCTCTATCTGCCGAAGGGCGGCACCATCTTCATTTATATCCTCACGATTCTGATCCTCTTGGCGCGGCCGCAGGGCCTGCTTGGAAGGAAAGAGCTGTGAGCGTCGCGGCCCCTCCGGCCGGCGCCGCCGCGCCCGCCACGGGAATTGAGAGCCCGGCGGCGCGCCTGCTCATGCGGCGCCACCGCCTGCGCTGGTGGGAAACGCTGCCGTGGCTCGCCGGCATAGCGTTCTATTTCGCGGCGCCGGATTATCTCGGTTTCGGCTGCGACCTTCTGGTCACAATCCTGTTCGCGCTGTCGCTCGATCTCGCGCTCGGCTACGCCGGCATCATCACGCTCGGGCACGCGGCCTTCTTCGGCGTCGGCGCATACACGGTCGGCATGCTGGCGTCATACAACATCTGGACCGAGCCGATCACGAGCCTCTTGCTCGCCGCGACCACGGCTGGCGCGGTCGGGTTTCTCTCCGGGCTCGTCCTGCTGCGCACCACGGGGCTGACGCTCCTGATGCTGACGTTGTGTACCATGTCGCTGTTGTACGAGGCGGCCAACATGGGCGCTGTCTACACGGGTGGATTTGACGGGCTGCCGAGCCTGCCGATCGGCCCGGTGTTCGGCGTGTTCGAATTCAACCCGCTCTATGCCGATACTCAATATTTGTTCGCGCTCGGCGTTCTGCTGGTCTGCTTTGTTTTCGTCCGCACGCTGGTCTATTCGCCGTTCGGCCAGAGCCTGACCGGCATCCGCGAAAACGTGCTGCGGATGCACGCGATCGGCTCGCCGGTACGGCACCGGCTCATCGTCTGCTACACGATCTCGGCGGCGCTCGCCGGTATCGCCGGCGCGCTGTCGGCGCAGACCACCGCTTTCGTCAACCTCGCCGTGCTCGGTCTCGACCGCGCCGCGACCGTGCTCATCGTCCTCATCCTCGGCGGCTACGGCCGGCTCTACGGCGCCTTTATCGGCGCCGTCGTTTACCTGGCGCTGGAACACTTTCTGGCGCAGCTCTATCCGACGGCGTGGCAGCTCGGCCTCGGTCTTCTCCTGGTGCTCATCTCCCTGTTCGCCCGCAACGGCATTTTGGGCCTCGGCGACACGCTGTGGCGGCGCTTTCGACCGCGGCGCGGAACCTCATGAGCGAACCATGAGCGAGACACGCCTGGAGACCCAAGCATTGAGCCGCCATTTCGGCGCGCTGCACGCCGTGCAGGGCATCGACTTCAAGCTCGCCGCCGGCGCGCGGCACGCGCTGATCGGCCCCAACGGCGCCGGCAAGACCACGTTCATCAATTTGCTCACCGGCGTGCTGCCGCCGAGTAAGGGACGCGTGTTGCTGTCCGGCCGCGACATCACCTCGACCGTGCAGGCCGAGCGCGTCAAGCTCGGCATCGCGCGCACCTTTCAGATCAATCGGCTGTTTCGCGGGCTGTCCGTACTCGAGAATGTCTGCATGGCGATGACCGAACGCGCCGGCGCCGCGGGATCGATGTTTTATCCGGCCGGAAAGCGCACCGACATCATCGACGAGGCGATGCGGCTGCTGCAGATGCTCAAGCTTGCCGACGTGGCGCGCTACCGCGTATCGGAACTGCCCTATGGCCGCCAGCGCCTCGTCGAGCTCGCCATCACCATCGGCTTGAAACCTGATGTGCTGCTGCTCGACGAACCGGCCGCAGGCGTACCGAGCGCCGAAAGCCACATCATCCTCGATGCCATCGATCAGCTGCCGCAAGACATCGCCGTGCTGATCATCGAGCACGACATGGATGTGGTGTTCCGTTTCGCCAACCGGGTCACCGTGATGGTCAGCGGCGCCATATTCGCCGAGGGAACGCCGCGCGAGATCGAAGCCGATCAGCGGGTGCGCGAAATCTATCTCGGTCAGGCCGGCCAAGGAACGCATCAGGTGACCCATCATGGCTAGCGCACTGCGCCTGCATGGCGTCTCGGCCGGATACGGCGAGACGGTGGTGATCGAGGACATCGAGCTCAATCTCGCGCCGGGCGAATGCATCAGCGTGATCGGGAGGAACGGCGTCGGCAAGACCACGCTGCTGTCGACCGTCATGGGCCATACGACGCTGCATGCCGGCGAGGTTACGCTCGACGGCCACAGGCTCAACGGCGTGCCGTGTTTCCGCCGCGCGTTGGCCGGCATCGGCTTCGTACCGCAGGAGCGCGAAATTTTTCCATCGCTGTCGGTGCGCGAAAACCTCGACATCGCGGCACGGCCGGGCGCGTGGACGCACGCGCGCGTGTTCGAGCTGTTTCCGCGGCTCGCGGAACGCCTCACCAACATGGGTAATCAGCTCTCGGGTGGCGAGCAGCAGATGCTGTCGATCGCGCGCGCGCTCCTCACCAATCCGACGATCCTGCTGATGGACGAGCCGACCGAAGGTCTGGCGCCGGTTCTGGTCGAAGCCTTGAGCGCGGTGCTGGCGCGGCTCCGCGCCGACAGTGAGCTTTCGATCATCCTGGTCGAACAGAACAGTCGCGTGGCGCTGAATTTTTCGCCGCGCACGATAATCCTCGACAAGGGCCGCATCGTCTACGACGGCGACTCCGAGCCGCTGCGCGCCGATCCGGACCGGCTGGCGCAACTCATCGGCATCCTCGAGTGAATGTTGACCTCATCCTGAGGTGGCCGCGAAGCGGCCCTCGAAGGATGCAGGCCGAGGCGTCGTGGCCTCACCCTTCGAGGCTCGGCGCTTCGCACCGAGCACCTCAGGATAAGGAAGTAAGTAAGCAATTCACTCCGCCTTGATGCCCGCGGCCTTGATGATCGGCCACCATTTTTCGATTTCGGCCTTCTGCAACGCGCCGAGCGCCTGCGGCGTCTGTTGATCGCGACGCGGCATATCGAGCCCAAGATCGGCAAAGCGTTTTTGCACCGTCGGGTCGGCCATTGCGGCGACAGCCGCCTTGTCGAGCTTGGCGATGACGCCGGGCGGCGTGCCCTTCGGGGCCCACAGGCCGTACCAGATGTTGATGTAGAGGTTCGGCAGCCCCGCCTCGTCGACGGTCGGAATATCAGGTAGCGACTTTAGCCGCGTCTTGGCGGTCACCGCATAGGCCTTGATGCGGCCGTCATTGAGCTTCGCGCTCGCTTCCGAAACCTGGTCGAACATCACATCGATGCGCCCGGCCATCAGATCGAGCAGCGCCGGATCGGTGCCGCGATACGGCACGAACTGCACGTGCGCGCCCGTGAGCTTCTCGAAATAGACGCCGGCGATGTGCGAACCCGAACCGACGCCCGCGGTGCCCATTGTGGCGCTCGGATGGTCCTTGATCCAGGCAACCAGCTCCGTGAGGTTCTTCGCCGGAAACGACTTGCCGGCGACGATCAGCATCGGATTGCTGGGCAACAACGTGATCGGCGCGAAGTCGCCCAGCAAATCATAGGGCAACTTGTAGATCGCGCCGTTGACGACGTGGGTGCTCCAGTGGCCGAGGCTGAGCGTATAGCCATCGGGCGGTGCGTGCGCGACACGGCCGACGCCGATGGTCCCGGCGGCGCCGGTGACATCCTCGACAACGACGTTCTGGCCCAGCGTCTGGCCCATGTGTTGCGCCAGCAGCCGGCCGATGACGTCGGTCGGACCGCCGGCCGCGAACGGCACGATCATGGTGATCGGCCGCGACGGATATTCGTCGGCGGTGGCGGCCACTGTAGCCGTACAGATCAGCGCCAGCGCTGCTGTCAAAACTCCTTTCATGTGTCCCTCCCAGCCCTTTTTATTTCCTCGTCATTGCGAGGAGCGAAGCGACGAAGCAATCCAGAACAGCCTCACGGTCATCACAAGCCGCCCTGGATTGCTTCGCTCCGCTCGCAATGACGATTTACAGCGCCGCGTAATCGATCGGCTTATGCCGGTCGAGCGTGCGCTTGATCGGCGGCAGCGGATATTTCAGTCCGGTCGCACAATTGAACAGCAGCGCCTGCTCGGCGCGCGCAACACGCCCGTCGGCAAGGCTTTGTTTGTAGGCGGCGTAGGTAGCGGCGCCTTCCGGGCACATCAGAAAGCCCTCTTCGCGGGAAACCTCCTCCAGGCCGGCCGCAATCGCCTCATCCGACACCGCGATGGCGAAACCGCCGCTCTCGCGCACCGCGCGCAGGATGAGGAAATCGCCGACCGCCTGCGGCACGCGAATACCGGCCGCGATGGTGTGCGAATTTTCCCAGCGGGTCGCGTGCTCGACGCCCTGCTCGTAGGCGCGCACCATCGGCGCGCAGCCCGACGCCTGCACCGCTACCATGCGCGGGCGCTTGCTGCCGATGAAGCCGATTGCCTCCAGCTCGGCAAACGCCTTCCACATGCCGATCAAGCCGGTGCCGCCGCCGGTCGGATAGAAGATCACGTCAGGCACCTGCCAGCCGAGTTGTTCGGCAAGCTCCAGTCCCATCGTCTTCTTGCCTTCGATGCGGTACGGCTCCTTCAAGGTCGAGGTATCGAACCAGCCGACTTTGTCCTTGCCCTCGGCGACGATCTTGCCGCAATCGTCGATCAGGCCGTTGACGCGATAGACGCTGGCGCCCTGCAGGCCGATTTCGCTGACATTCACTTCGGGCGTGTCTTCCGGGCAGAAGATCGTGGTCTTGATGCCGCAATGGCTGGCGTAAGCTGCCAGTGCCGCGCCGGCGTTGCCGTTGGTCGGCATCGCCATGTGTTTGATACCGAACGCTTTGGCCATCGATACCGCCATCACCAGTCCGCGCGCCTTGAACGAGCCGGTCGGCAGGCGGCCCTCATCCTTCACCAGCAGCTCGCCGCCGCCAAGCTTGCGCACGATCTTCGGCAGCGCCACGAGCGGCGTCATCGTTTCGCCGAGGCTGACGATATCCTCCTTGCGCCGCACCGGCAGAAGTTCGCGGTAGCGCCAAAGATCGGGTGGGCGTTCCGCCAGCACAGCCTTGCTCAGCGCATTTTTCACGCCGGCGAGATCGTAGCGTACGAGCAGCGGCTTGCCGGCACGAGAGAGGTTGTGCGGCTGATCGGCCGCATAATGCTCGCCGGTCGCGGAGCATTCGAGATGGGTGACAAAGGTCTGCCGCTCGGTAGTGAGATTTTCGAACGCGTTCAAGGAGTGTCTCCGACATTCGGGCAAAGAGGGGCCCCCGATGAGGGGGTGGCGCGAGGATTTCAGGGAACCTTGGAACCGCAAAAAGGTTATCAGAATGCAGACAGTTTGATCAGTGACACGTTGCCATGCAGACGCTTTATAAGCTCCTCTTCGCCATTCTCGTCCTCAAGGCGCGAAAAGACGGATTTCGCGTACGCGGCCCGGAAAGCGGCAGAGCCTCGAAACGCGATATCTCCCGCGAGGCTGCGCTCCTGTCCTCCGACGCCGCGCTGGGTCACACACGCTAACTTAGCCCTACGTCAGGCGGCGGACGGAGAGGCAATTCTCAAAGTCCCAGATACGCCTTGCGGATTTCCGGCATCGTGGAGAGCTTTTTCGGTTCGCCTTCGGTGAATAGTTTGCCTTCGGCAATGACGTAGGCGTAGTCGGCGACCGCCAGCGCCAGGTGTACGTTCTGCTCGACCAACAGAATGGTTAGCCCGGCGTCTTTCAGTTTCTTCAACGTGTGAAACAGCTGATAGACCAGCACCGGAGCGAGCCCGAGCGACATCTCGTCGATGATGAGAATGTCGGGATTGGACATCAGGCCGCGCGCGATCGCCACCATCTGCTGCTCGCCGCCAGACAGCGTGCCGGCGAACTGGTGCTGGCGTTCGGCGAGCCGCGGGAACAGCGTAAATACCTGATCGAGACGCTGAGCGTGGCCCTGCGCGGCGCGCTTCGGGTAGGCGCCGAGCTCAAGATTCTCGGCGACCGTCATGGTGGTGAATAATTGGCGGCCTTCGGGCACCAGCGCGAAGCCGCGTTCGGCTTTTTCGTGGGTCGACAGCCGCGTCACGTCCTCGCCATCGAACAGGACACGGCCGCGCCACGGCGCGATGGTCCCGGCAACGGCGCGCAGCGTCGTGGTCTTGCCGGCGCCGTTGGCGCCGACGATGGCGGTGAGATGGCCACGCATGGCGGCCAGCGAAACGCCCCACAGCACCTGCACCTCGCCGTAGCCGGCTTCCAGCGCCTCGACCTTGAGGAGCGGCTCAGACATGTTCGCCGCTCCCCTGCAATTCGGCGGCGAGCTTGGGATTGCCCAGATAGGCCTCGATGACCTGGGGGTGCTGGGCCACCTCGGCCGGTACGCCCTCGGCGAGTTTCTGGCCGAAATTGAGCACGACGATGCGATCCGACAGGCTCATGATCGCCTGCATGAGGTGCTCGATCATCAGGATGGTGACGCCGCGTTCGCGGATCTGACGGATGACGCCGATCATGTGCTCGACCTCGGTCGGATTGAGACCGGCCAGCACTTCGTCGAGCATCAGAAGCCGCGGCCGCGCGGCGAGCGAGCGGGCCAGTTCGAGGCGCTTCTTGCCCGCAATGGTCAGGTGCAGCGCCAGCACGTGGGCGCGGTCGGAGAGGCCGACGACGGCCATCGCCTCGCGCGCCGCCTCATAGGCGCGATGCAGCGGCAGGTTCTCGCGGCCGAAACAAGCGCCGACCGCACAGTTGTCAAGCACCGTCATGTTGGTGAGCGGTTGTACGATCTGGTGGGTGCGGGCGAGACCGGCGCGAGCGACCTTGTAGGGCTTCTCGCCGGTGATGTCGGCGCCGCCGAAGCTGATCCTTCCGCTGTCGGGAGCGAACACCCCGTTCACCAGATTGAACAGCGTCGACTTGCCGGCGCCGTTCGGCCCGATCAGGCCGACGATCTCGCCCTCGCGCACCTCGAAAGTCAGATCCTTGACCGCCTGAAGGCCGCCAAAGCGCTTGCTGACCTTCTCGACTTCAAGAAGCGCCGTCATTCCAGGACCTTCTGGGTGCGCGGGAAACGGCTGTAAATCCAACCCATCAGTCCGCCGGGAAAGAACAGCACAATAACCAGGAGCAGCGCGCCGGAAACCACGAGCTGAAAATTGGCGAAGGTCGAAGAGGTGAGCAGGTAGCCGCGCAGCTCCTCGTAGAGAAACGCGCCGATGGCGACGCCGGTGACGGTGCCCTGTCCGCCCAGCATGCCGACCACCAGCGCCTCGGTCGACAGCGACAGATCGAAGGCGTCGGATGGCTGGATGAAGGCGCTCTTGAAAAAATAAAGCCCGCCGGCGATGGCGGGCAGAAAGGCGGACACGCTGTAGACCATCGCCTTGTAGCGCGCGGTCGGCACACCGAGAATTGCCGCCGCATCTTCGTTCTGGCCGATGGCGAGCAGGCCGAGGCCGAATTTCGACGTCTTGATGGCGTAGCTCAGATAGAGCGACGCACCCATCACGCCGACCATGATGAAATAGATGACCCAGAGCGCCTGCCTTGGACCGCCCAGCGGCGTGAAGATCGAGGCTGGCAGGTAGATGCCGGACGATCCGCCCCACGGCGTAAAGTTTTCGGCAAAGGCCTGCACCGCCTCAATGACGCCGATGGTGGAAAGCGCAAAGAAGGCGCCGCGCAGCCTCAAGATGCCAAGGCCGAAGATCAGCGCCAGGCCGCTGACGCACACACCGGCGACCGCGAGACTCGGCACCAGCGTCCATTTGTACGAATTCACCAGCCAGACACAGATGTAGCCGCCCAGTCCAAAGAACACGATGCTGCCGAAATTGACGTAGCCCGCATAGCCGAGCATCAGATTGAGATTGCTGGCGAGCGTGATGTAGAGCGCGTCGAGCAGCAGACTTTCGCGCAGCGACACGTCGTTGCCGTAGACGGGCGCCAGCGCGAACGCCAACACCGCGAGCGTGATGATCCAGAAGAACGGGCGGCGCACCATCGACGGCATCAGAGTGCTCCGCGCCGCGAGCGGAAGATGCCGGCCGGAAACGCGATCAACACCAGGACGAACAGCACGAACTCGATCACCAGCGTCCAGCTCACCGGCACGAACGGCGTCACCGCGCCTTCAAGCAGCCCGAGCGCGATGCCGCCCATCAGCGCGCCGATCGGGTTGCCGAAGCCGCCCAGCACGGTGACGACAAAACCTTTGAGCTGATAGCCGTCGCCCGACAGCACCGTGAACGGAAACAGCGTGGCGATCAGCACGCCCGACACGCCGGCCAATGCGACGCCGAGGCCGACCGAGATGGCGAGTACGCGCGTGGTCGGGATCCCGACCAGCTCGGCGGCCTCCCGGTTGTTGGCAACCGCGCGTATCGACTTGCCCAACCGGGTGTATTGCAAGAACAGATAAAGCACGGTCGCAATCACCGCGGCCAGTATTGCGGCCAGAATATGCGCGCCGGGGAACGTGTAGCGGCCCATGGTGAAACCCGGCAACGACACATCGACGTTGAACAACGCGGTGCCCCACACCGCGGTACCGATGCCGATCAACACCAGGTTGACCGAGAAGGTCGACAGCAGGCTCATCAGCGGCGGCCGGCCGACCATGCGGTGGATCGCGACCCAGTACAGCATGACGCCGACGAAAAAACCGCCGATCAAGACTGGAAGCATCGCGACGTAGGGGTCGAGGCCAAGCCCGGTCGTGAGCAGAAACAGCGCGAACATTCCGGCGACGATCATGACGCCATGGGTCAGATTGATGACGTCCATGACGCCCCAGATCAGCGTCAGGCCCATGGCGGCGAGGCCGTAGACCAGCCCCACCAGCACGCCGTCGATAATCGAAGCGAGAATGCCGAGCATGAGAGGCCACACAAATGGGACCGGCAGCTACGCTGCCGGTCCCTGATTGACTACATCGTTTGCTCGAACATGACCGTAAGGATCACGCTCACTGCGTAGCGGACGGGATTGGATAGAGCAGACTGGCCGATTTCGCCGCATCCGGCCAAACCACCTGGCGACCGAGCTTGCCATTCACCATCTGCCACTGCGCCAGCACCATCTCGTGCGCCGCCTGCAAGCCGTGATGGCCCGGATCGGTCATGAACTTGATATGGCCGAAGAAGGTGGTGATGTCGGTCGCGTTGAGCGCTGCCGCCACCTTCTCCGGGTCGATCGAGCCGGCCTGCTCGATGGCGTGCTGCAGCACCACGCCGCTCGTATAGCCGGACGCGGTATGATAATCCGCCTTGGCGTGGAATTTGTCCTGGAAGGCCTTGGCGAATTCCGCGGTGGTCGGACCGAACTGCGGCTTGTAGTTGACTTGCAGCTCCCATTGCGACGGCACGGTCACGCCCAAGGCGGCCTTGCCGAGTTCGCCAAACTTGTCGTCGGCGGGCGCCACGAGAAGCGATATCCACTTCATGTTGGCTTTTTGATCGTGCATCTGACGCGCGAGCGTGGCGCCGTCCGAATAATGACCGCCGCCCAACACCGCGTCGGCATTCGACGACACGATCTTGTTGACGATCGGGCCAAAATCCGTGGTCGAGGGTGAATAGGACTCGTTCATCACGATTTGCAGGCCGGCCGCCTTGGCCTGCGCCGCGGCGGCGGCGAGCACCGCCTTCGAGAACGGATCGTCGGAATAGACCAAGGCGACCTTCGCCTGCGGATCGTTCTTCTTGAGGGCTTCGACCGCGCCCGACAGATAATGACCCGCCGACGTGATCACCATGAACAGATATTTGTTGCCCTGCTCGAACGGCTTCTCCTCGGCGCCGCCGGAGTCGATCATGATCTTGCCGTACTGCTCGGAAATCACGGTGGCTGGCGCGGTCAGGCCGGACGAGTACGGGCTGAACAGAAAATTCGCCTTATCCTGGTTGATGAGCCGCGTATAAAGCTGCTGCACGCGGCCGCCAACCGACTGATCGTCGTAGCTGACGAACTTCACCTTATAGTGCTTATCGCCAACCTTGATGCCGCCCTTGGCGTTCACCTCGTCGCGCCAAAACTCGTAGCCGCGCTGCTGACCCAATGAATCGACATTGAGCGGGCCGGTCTGCGAGTCGGTAAATCCGATGGTGATGGTGTCTTCGGCGAGTGCCGGCGTGGCGACAAATGCCGCTGCGGCGGCCAATAAGAAGAGCCGTTTCATGTTTTCCTCCCTGTACGCCCCCGCACTTTGGCCGGTCGACTAACGCTCGGGCACCCGTTTGACGTCGCGTCGATCGCTCGTCGCCGGGTGCATTTTTGCCACGATGGCTTGCCCCCCAGCAAGTATCAGGCAGCCCCTTAACCCTTCAGATCAAGAGAAACATCTCATAATTTTGGCCCGAAGGCTATCTGATCTCGGCATGCGGTGCGGGCAAATTTTCAAATCGGACGCGAACTGCGGTCCGACACGCGGCCAGCCTTAATGCGTCAATCCGCCGCTACGCCATCTCTCCGGCAGCGCCGGCCAATCAGCATCCGGACGGGATAGCAACGTCAGTCTTCAGCGACGGCGGCTTCCGGCGATGCCGCATGCTCTTCCGGAGGCGCGTGCTCGTCGTGCGCCCGCTGGTGCAGAGGCTTTTGCGACCGCGTCAGGTTATAGGCGCTGTTGATCAACGCGAGGTGAGAGAAGGCTTGCGGGAAATTGCCGACCAGCCGTTTAGATGCGGGGTCATATTCCTCGCTCAGCAGACCGACATCGTTGCGCAGGGCCACCAGCCGTCGAAACAGCCGTTCGGCATCGTCAAAACGGCCTTGCAGGATGTAAACGTCGACCAGCCAGAAGCTGCACGCAAGAAACGCGCCCTCGCCGGGCGGCAAGGTATCGTGCGCGGAGTCGGTATTGTAGCGCATGACGAAACCGTCGCGGACGAGGTCGCACTCGATCGCCGCGATGGTCCGCTCAATGCGCGGATCGTCCACCGGCAGGAATCCGACGCAAGGCACGAGCAGCAGACTGGCGTCGAGCCGTTTCGAACCGTAGGCCTGGGTAAAGATACCGAGCTCCTTGTTGAAGGCGCGCTCGCACACCTCGTGGAAGATCTGGTCGCGCAGCGTGCGCCACTCGTCGATCGGGCCTTCCAAA
>DASZWK010000020.1:0-1657 GCA_035546235.1 Xanthobacteraceae bacterium
GGCATCGCCCAGACGAGATCGACGACGCGGTCGCGCGCCTGGTCGAACAACTCAGCCGGCTGTCCGCCGAGCGCCAGCGAAGGGTAAATATCGATTCGGATACGGCCGGCGGATTGCTCCTCGACCCGGCGTGCCCACGGCACCAGAAAATTCGCGTGCAGGCACGATACCGACGAAAATGCGTGGTGCAACTTAAGCGTGACGGAGGGCTGCGCCGCATTGGCGCGCGCCAGACGGAGCAAAGCCGGCGTCGCGAGCGACGCCGCGGCCGAGGCCAGAACTGCGCGGCGGCCGACTGCCATAGCGGATCCCTTGCCGTTACTGGCGCGTGCGGTTCACCGGTCCCCGGCGCAGCGCCGTCAATTCAGCCGCGGCGGACGATCGTCAGTATCCGGCGCACGGCCAAATCCGCCAGCGATCGGTGGCGAATGCATGGCGGGCGGCTCCCTTTCGGCATGGCTCTCGCGCGAGCGCCGCTCATAGCCGCGGTAGGATAGGTACCCGAACGGCAGGCTCACCAGATAGGCGAGCGTGCCGATGGTGAGCAAAACCCACGGATAGGCAAACAACAGCGCGAAGCAAAGCACGACAAAAACGATGAGCGGGCCGACCAATTCGGGCGTCACGCGCGTGCCGACGCGCTTTCCGGAAAATACCGGCAGCCGTGACACCATCAGCCAGGCGATGCCGAGCGTGTAGACGAGGGTCAGCCAGGTCAGCACCGCCGAGTGGGGCAGGCCGAGAAACGAGGCGTAGATCGGCAGCAGAACGGTGATGGCGCCGGCCGGCGCCGGCATGCCGACAAAAAAGTTGCTCGCCCACACCGGTTGATCGGGGTCGTCCAGCATGACGTTGAAGCGCGCGAGCCGCAGGCCGGCGCAGATGGCAAACACCATTGCGGCGATCCAACCGGCCGATTTCAGGCTGTGCAGGTCCCAGAAGTAAAGGATCAAGGCCGGCGCTACGCCGAAATTGACGAAATCCGACAAGCTGTCGAGCTCGGCGCCAAACCGCGAGGTGCCTTTCAAGAAGCGCGCCAGCCGCCCGTCAATGGCGTCCAAAATGGCCGCAAACACGATCGCCGCCAGCGCAAGAGCGTAGCGGTCCTCGAATGCCAGCCGGATCGCGGTCAGCCCGGCACAGAGCGCCAAAAGTGTCACCACGTTCGGCACCAGGATGCGTACCGGAATGCGGCGGAAGCGGCGGCGGCGCAGCCGCGGCATACGCGGTCGATCGATGCCTGAGCGGCGGTTCATGCCCATGGCGCCAATATAGCCTGTCTACGGTCGTCCCGCCACGAAACGGAAAGTTCCCGCGCGATAGGCGAAGCCGAAAAGTTAACGGCGTTCAGCCGACCCGAAAGGTGCGGCCAGCCTCAAGGCCGCGCAGATCGCCAATCACCGTCTCGCCGGCAATCGAGGTCTGCCCCTCGCCGACCAGCGACCGCGCGCCGTCCGGTAGATAAACGTCGACCCGGGAGCCGAACCGGATCATGCCGATACGCTGGCCGGCGGCGACGATCTCGCCTTCGCGCGAAAACGGCACGATGCGCCGCGCCACGAGTCCCGCGATTTGGATGACGGCAAGCCGCGCACCGCCGGCCGTTGCGATCAGGAACGCGTTGCGCTCGTTGTCTTCGCTCGCCTTGTCGAGATCT
>DASZWK010000021.1:0-2855 GCA_035546235.1 Xanthobacteraceae bacterium
GGCGAGGCCGACATGCTGATGCGCAACAGCAATACGGGTGCGCTTGAAGTCTACGACATCGCCAACAACGCGATCACCAGCGCCGGGCCGATGGGTCAAGTCGGGCTGGAATGGCAGGTGGCCGGTTTCGGCGACTTTTCCGGCAACGTCGACGAAACGGACATGCTGATGCGCAATTCAAACACCGGCGCATTCGAACTCTACGACATCAGCAACAACACCATCACGTTGGCAACCGGCATGGGCCAGGTTGGTATGGAATGGACGGTTGCGGGCTTTGGCCATTTTTCCGGCAACCCCAACGAAACCGATATGCTGTTGCGCAACTCAAATACCGGCGCGTTCGAGCTCTACGACATCCGCGATAACGCCATCACGTTGGCGACTGGCATGGGCCAAGTCGGACTCGAATGGTCGGTCGGCGGCGTGACGGCTGCGCCGCCCGCGCAACTCGGCCAGGCGATGGCGTCATTCGCGCCGGACGAGGGCGTGCCCGTTGCGGGGTCGCCGCCCGGACAGCAGGCGACGCTGCACGTTGCGACCGGCCCGTTGGCTCAGCCAAGCGGGTAATGCCTCAGTCGAGTCTGACCTTGCGCTCGTAATAGGTCCACAGCAACGGAAACAGCCGCGGATTGAACGTGCCTGCGGCGCAATCCCGGGCTTCCTCCTCCGACAGCGGAACGGCGCCGCCCATGATCTCGGCCTGGAGCTGGATCTGGGCGTTCTCCTCAAGAAACGTGCAGGCGAAAAACGCCTCTTCGGCGGTGGCGCCGACGACGACGCTGCCATGGCCGCGCATCTGCGCGACGCGATGGTTGCCGAGCGCGCGCGACAAATCGGCTGACTGATCGTCGTTCACGACCAGGCGTGGGTTGTCCCAGGTCGGCACGCCGGTACACAGAAACGAACCGTGCAGAAACACCGGCTTGAGCTGCTTGCCGGCGATGCCGAGAGCGCGGGCGTGCGGGGCGTGCAAATGGCACACGCACATGGCGTCTGGCCGGTCGCGGTGAATCTGCGTGTGAATGCGCCACTCCAGTGGGATAAGGCCGCCCGGGTGCTCGATGATGGTGCCGTCGATGTTGTAGACGAAAATCTGCTCGGGCCGCACGGTGGCCTTGTCCGTGCTGGCGCCCGGACTGATGAAACACTTGGGCGTACCCGGAACGCGGATCGAGACATGGCCGAACATGCCGATCGTGCCTTGCATATTGAGCATGCGCGCCAATGTCGCGGTCTTTTCGCGCAACAGCGTTTCTTCACTCATTGGATTTCCTTTTTGGAGAATTTTTTGAATACTTTGCCGCAGGCAGGCAACGCCTACAGCGTATTCGCCGCACCGGCGTGACGGATCAGCTCGCCCCAGCGATCGATCTCCGACGCCAGGAATTTTTGCAGTTCGGCCGGCGGCGGACTCTGGACCGGGATGGTGCCGAGCTTGACAATCAGCGCCTTGACATCGGGAGTGGCGGCGGCGGCCGCGAGTTCGGTGCTCAAGCGGTCGACGATGGACTTCGGCGTCGCTGCGGGGACGGAGACAAGCGTCCAGCCGACCGCCTCAAAGCCGGGAACGCCAGCCTCGGCGATGGTCGGCACGTCGGGCAGCACCGGGACGCGCGTTGTCGAGCTTACGCCGAGCGGACGCACCATGCCGGCTTTGATCTGGCCGACGACGCTGCCGGCATCGGCAAACATCAGTGCGACGTGGCCGCCCATGACATCGTTGAGGCCGAGCGGCGCGCCACGATAGGACACAGCGATCATCTTGGTGCCCGTCATGGCCTGAAACAACTCGCCGGCGAGATGGATCGCCGAGCCGGGACCGCCATGGGCGTAATTGATCTGGCCGGGTTTGGACTTCAGGAGTGCGATCAGCTCCGCGATCGAGTGGACCGGCAGCTTCGGATTGACCACCAGGACCAATGGCGTGCGGAAGATCAGCGACACGGACTGAAGGTCCTTGAGCGTATCGAACGGCAAGGACTTGAACAGCGTCGGATTGGCCGCGATCGAGCTTGCCGAGGCGAGCAGCGTTCGCCCATCCGGAGCCGCCTTGATTACATTTTCCGTAGCCAGCACGCCGCCGGCGCCGGCCCGGTTTTCGACAACAACCGGCTTGCCGAGCCGCTGCTGTAATTTTGCCGCGACGGCCCGCATGATCACGTCGATGCTACCGCCCGCAGGGAACGAGACGACGATGGTGATCGGTCCCGATGGAAAGCTGTCGGCCGCCGCTCGTGTGACCGGCGAAGCCGCAGTGGCAGCGATAAGCGATGCGAATAACAGTGTGCGTCGGGTTGGCATTTCTTCTCCCAATGCCGCCGTGTGGCGGCGGCTTTGCGCTTCTGATGTTGTTCTGCGGCGATCGAAACTGGGCGGGCCGTGGCATTCAAGGCTCTATGCTCGACGAAATCCAGTGCGCGGCCGTTGTGTCAGTGTCGCACTACAAGCATCCCACCGGGTGACCGCGGGCGTCCTTGATGGTTATCGAGCATTCGAGGCGTTTGAGTTGGGCCTTGGCGTCCTCGTCCCCGAGAGCCGCAGCGCGGGCGTAGTAGGCCTTCGCCGCCTGGATATCGCGCGGGCCGCCGCGACCGCTGGCGGCGAACGAGCCCATCCATTCGAGCGCGTTGGGATTATTTTGCGCCGCCGCTTTTTCGAACCACGACCGCGCGGCGGCATCGTCTTTCGGTCCGCCGACGCCGTTCGCATACATCAGGCCAAGCTGGAATTGGGCATCGGCCGAGTTTCCTTCCGCGGCGCGCGTTAGCATCGCGCGTTCCTGTGCCGGGTCGGCTGCTCCGCCGCTTGCAGCGCTGGCTGTTGCAAGACGCGTGAGGGCGCGGGGATTGCCG
>DASZWK010000022.1:0-9400 GCA_035546235.1 Xanthobacteraceae bacterium
CGGCGTTCAGCAACAGGCGGGGGGCCATCCGAGGCCGGCTGTTCGGCTGGTGGTGTCTCAACCCCTGTCGTGACGCTCGCCGCGGCGATCGAGAGCGGCAATGGATTTGCTGGAGGCGGGGACGCTTCAGCCGCCACCACAGTGGGGCTTGCCGCGATTTCTGGTTCAGCAGGCGTCATGGTCGCGGCGGGTTGTTCGGTTTCCGCTGCGCGGTGTGCGAGCGCAGCGCTGCCGGGCGGCAGCATCAGCGCGAGCGCGCATGAATCGTCGCGGCCAAGCCTCAGCATCGTGAATTGCGAGGTCGAGTCGCCGATGTGGGCACGGCCGCTGGCGCGTCCGGACTGGAGTGTCTCGGCGGCAAGTTCATCGAGTCCGAATGCCGAGACTGTCGTGGCGCCGCCGAGCCGCGGCACTGCCGCGTCGGTTGCATGCAAGAGCTTGCCATCGGGGCTGAAAACCGAGATCGCCCCGGTCAGCGCGGTAAAAAGACGGCGCAGGCGCTCGCCAAGAGGCAGCGCGGGACCGGCCGGTTCGCAGGCAGCAATCAATATCGCGGCCCTGCCGTCGGGCAGCACGATGCGCGAGCAGGCGCAGACCACCGGGCGGCCGAGGCCGGCGCCAATGCCGCGCAGCCGTTCGAGGCGTTCTTGACCGGCGGGCGGAAGCGCCACGGCGAGGCGCGCAATTTGAGCCGGCAACGGATTGTTTGGCGCGAACCGCAAATTGCCGCTTTGGGAGACATCGGAGATGCCGAAAACTGCCGCACCGACAGCGTTGGCCCACAGCAGGCGCGATGCGTCGGCGCTCCAAAGCCAAACCGGCCGCGCGCTCGTCGCTTCGGCCGCAAGTCGCGGAATTTGCAAATAGGCGAGCTCGGACTCGACACTCGGCATGCGGCGGAACCCGTTCCCTTAAGGAATTCTTAATAATGCGGGCGCGGTGCGGCGTCCATGCCGGTCGCTTCCACAGCCGGCCGGCATGAGGCGATAACCTTAATTCGGCCGGTGGCCGGACACGCTACCGGTGGACTAACGACCGGGTTTGCGCGTTGCACGCTCGGGGCATTTTCGGGCTAGGATAGAGGCCCGGCCGACGGAGGACAGCTATGGCGAAGGAACCATTCGAGCAGTTTGCAGTGCCGAACGAATTGCGCTCGTTCGCGGAACAAAGCGTGACGCAGGCCCGCAAGGCCTTCGAGGGCTTCATCCAAGCCGCCAATCAGGCGGTCGGACATATCCACGGTCAAACACAGGCGGCGCAGTCAAGCGCCAGCGAGATCGCGCATAAGTCGATGGAATATGCTGAGAAAAACGTGGCCGCGACGCTCGACTTCGCCCAAAAGCTGATGCAGGCCAAGAATGCCGCCGAGGTTATGGGGCTGCAATCGGAGTTTCTTGGCCGCCAGATGCAGACGCTCTCGGCGCAGGTCAACGACCTCGGTCAGAGCGCGGCCAAAATGGTGATCGACGCCGCCAAACCGAACGCGTAATCGCCGCGAATTTCGCGCGGTGCTGAAAATTCTCGCGAATTCAGAACGTTACGGTTTTGTGCAATGCAATATTTCCTATTGCAATGCACCAAAAACAATGTTATGTAAAGGACCAGATAGGTCCGGGCCTTGAGAAGTGTGCCGCGTTCGGCTGCCGGGCTTTGCAATGGAAGCGAAGGCCTTGCGCGACGGGCGGCGGGGCCAAGTTCAAATACACACCGTGAAACAGCCCAAGAGCAAACACAAAATTAAAGGACGTGCCATGGCTGAAACCGTAACTGAAGCGACTTCGAAGCCCAGGACCAGCAAGCCGGCCTCGAGCGCATTCGAAATGCCGAAATTCGAGATGCCGAAATTTGAGATCCCGAAGGTTGAAATGCCGGCCGCTTTCCGCGAGTTCGCGGAGCGCGGTGTTGCCCAGTGCAAGGACACCTACGAGAAGATGAAGGCCGCGGCCGAAGAGGCCACCGACGTGCTCGAGACCACCTATTCGACCGCCACCAAGGGCGCGTCCGACTACGGCCTCAAGGTGATCGAGGCGACGCGGACGAACACCAATGCGGCGTTCGATTTCTTCGGCGAACTGATCACGGCCAAGTCGCCGTCTGAACTCATCGAGCTGTCGAGCTCTCATGCCCGCAGGCAGTTCGAAGCGTTTACGCAGCAGGGTAAGGAACTTACCGCCCTGGCCCAGAAGGTCGCCACCGAGACCTCCGAGCCGATCAAGAACGGCATGAACAAGGCCTTCAGCAAGGTTGGCTGAAATCGCCTTTCCGTACGTTCGCGAAGGTAAATGTGCTGTCGAAAGCCCGGGCTCGCCCGGGCTTTTGCATGCCGGAATGAGGCCGTGTCAGGCTTGCTAAACTCGTCTATTGCTCATAGTTTTCGCGGCGCAAGAGGCCGCGCGCCATGCAGCTGTAGCTCAGTTGGTTAGAGCGCCTGACTGTGGATCAGGAGGTCGGTAGTTCGAATCTACCCAGCTGTACCAAATAAGCTAATAAAACCAAAGAGTTGATTTGCGGTCATCGTGCTGCTGCGGATGGTGTTGCCCCGGCGGCGGTAAGGGTTGCCGGGATATGCACTTGAAACCATATGCCGTCTGAGGCATTATGCCAGGGCAATGCCATGGATAGTGCTCTTTCATGCGGCTTTTGAAGCGGAGTTCCGTGAGCTGCCGGAACCGATCCAGGACGAGCTTATAGCCCGTCTCGGGCTACTGCGGCAGTTCGGACCTTCGTTGGGACGCCCCAACGTCGACACCCTCGACGGGTCCTCGTTCCCGAACATGAAGGAGCTGCGGTTTCGGCTCGACGGGCTCTGGCGCTTCGCCTTCGCCTTCGATCCGCAGCGGCAAGCGGTCGTGCTGGTCGGCGGCAACAAGGAGGGCGAGCGGCAAAAGGCCTTCTACAAGGAGCTGATCCGCATCGCCGATGAGCGGTTCGCCGCGCATGTGAAAACTGTGAAGACTGTGAAACTGGAACATAGGAAATGAGGGCGTCATGCGAAACTTTGATCAGATTATTGGTAGCCTGCCCGCTGCGCGGCGTGCCAAGATCGCGGCGCGGACGCGGGAGTTGATTGCCGAGGAGATGGCGCTGCGCAGCCTGCGCAAGGCGCACGATCTGACGCAGCAGAGCATGGCCAAGCTGCTGAAGATCGATCAGGCCGGTGTCTCGAAGATCGAGAGCCGCAGCGATATGCTGATCTCGACGCTGCGCAGCTACATCGAGGCGATGGACGGCTCGCTGCGGCTGGTGGCCGAGTTTCCCGACGGCGCCGTCGAGCTGTCGTCGCTCGGCGAGGCCTTGGATACCGGCGCCAAGATCAAGGCGAAGGACCGAAGCACGGGCGTCGTCAAGGCCAAGGCGCGGCGCAAGCCGCGGCTCGTCCACGCCGACTAACTGATGCTGCACGAGGAAACGATCGACCCGGTCGTCGCCAACGAGCGCAATTTTTTACAAGGTTGAGCTGTGGACGGCCCGACGACCACATCGAGCGCCTGCTGTACGCGGGCAGCAGCCTGACGTGGGCGCGGGGCCTGTTTGACTCGCCAAACGGGCTTGTACCAGCACTCATCCGCGGAAATTCGGATCCTGCGCTTGGAACGGGCCGCACTTTGCGGCGGTGCCGAAACGCTGGTCGAAATCGACCGTGCCGCCGCCAATTGGAATGTGTGTCGGCGGCAAGCCGCGCGTGTACTGATTGACAATGACGGTCTTGCCGTCTGCCGTCATTGAAACCTTGATGGGCTCCATCGGCTTGCCCTTGTTCACCGACGTCAGATCGAGCGTGTAATAGCCGATCACCGGCTTCTGCAGATTGTGCACCAAGCCGTTGGGGTCTAGCGCGATCGACTGCGGGATATAGACTTCCATTGTGGCGTCCGGGCCCGTGCAGCTCAACATCCTGATCATGTAGGCGTCCTGGCCGGGATCTTTGGCGCGCGCGGGACCAGCGAGCGCCGCGATGCCCAGTGCAACCAAACAAGCGCACGTCAAAAAATCGGTCCGCATGCACAAGTTTCCGCGCCACATGACGACATCTCCTGCTTCAATCAAAAATGGCAGGCCGCGCGTCGTTCACTGCTCCTTGGAGTTTTGTAATAATGGCAGCCACGTCTCCTGTTGCTGCTTGACGAATGCAAGGGCCTGATCGGGTGTCATGGCGTGCGAATAGCTGCCGATGGTGGCGAGGCGTTTCTGAAAGTCCGGGCTGCTGACCAGCTTGGCCAAGTCGGCGCTGACCTTGCTGACGATCGGCTGCGGCGTGCCCTTCGGCGCAAGGAGAACCTGCCACCCGGTTGCCGAAAATCCCGGAATCGTGTCCGCGATGGGCTGGACGTCGGGAAATTCCGGGAGGCGCTTCAACGAGGCGACCGCGATCAACTTGATTTGCTTGCCTTTGACAGCGCCGGCGATGCCCGAATAACCCTCGATGATCATCGACACGCGCCCGCCGGCAACGTCCGAGACGGCAGCGGCAGTGCCGCTGTTATAGGGCACGCGCACGAAACTCACGTTTTCGCGCTGCTGCAGCAGGCGGCCGGTCAGGTCCGTCAGCCGGCCGGCTCCCGACACCGCGATCGAAATCGAACCCGGCTTCTTCTTGGCGAGCGCGATCAATTCCGGCAGCGTGCTCACGCCGAGCGAGGGATTGACCGCGACGAACATCGGATTCTCAGCGGTAAATCCGATCGGGATGAAGTCGCGCGGCAATTGCAGCGGCACATTGGGCGCAGCCGTCTTTGGGGCCACGAAGGTCGCCAGCGCCGGCATGTACAGCGTATAGCCGTCGGGTGCGGCCTCGGCTGCCGCGCGTGCCGCGATACTGCCGAACGCGCCCGGGTGCTCGATGACGACCACCTGGCGGCCCCACATCTTGCCGAGACCCTCGGCGACAAAGCGGGCGTCGACGTCCGGCGTGGAACCGGGCGCGGCGTCGGCGATAATGGTGACCGCTCTCGCCGGATAGCCGGCCTGCGCCTGGGCGGCGCCCGAAACGGCACCCATTCCCAGCAAGACAGCGGCCGCGACAGACCAAGTGCGCACTGCGTTCATTTTATCCTCTCGCACGTCTTTCTTCAGACTTGAGACTTGTTCAGATCGATTTCCCATGATGCCGGTGCCGCCATGTAAAAGTTGAGCGATCCTGTTGAGGGGCGCTTTACCTTAACACGAATGGCATGGGGGGAGGCGATGCTCCCTTAGCTATTCTCCTCTATCACGCTGTCCTGGACATCCATCATGTCGACGGATTGCGTGACAAGCAGACCTTTGGCCGCATTGCCGAACGCCGGCTTGGCATTTGATGTCGGCCGCGAAACGCCGCGCCGCGTCGGCGAAATAAGCAGTGCTCCTGTCACGCTTAGCCTTTCGATCCACGATCGGCTCGAGTCCGTCGAGGCCGAATGGCGGCGCTTCGAGCAAAATGCCGATTGCACGCCGTTCCAGACCTTCGATTGGCTGCAGCTGTGGCAACGCCATATCGGGACGCGCCAAGGCGTGCAACCGGCCATCGTTGTCGGGACCCTCGCCGATGGACAGACCATCTTTATCCTGCCTTTCGGCATCGATCGCGGCGGCGGTGCGCGGCGGTTGTGCTGGCTCGGCCAGGATTTGAACGATTACAACTCACCGCTCATCCTCCGCGACTTCTCGCAGCACATCCCGGCGCAACGGTTCCGCGCGCTGTGGAAAGAATTGCGAAGGCGCATGCAACGCGAGCCGCTGTACCGCCACGACTGGATCGAACTTGAGAAGATGCCGCAATTCATCGGCGGCCAGGTCAATCCATTCTTCGCGCTGACGCTTGCGACCAACCCGAGCGGCGCACATTTCGCGGAACTCGGCAGCGACTGGAAAAAATTCTATGCCGCCAAGCGCTCGTCGGCGACCCGCCGCCGCGACCGCTCCAAGCGCAAGCGGCTGGCCGAATTCGGCGAGATCGGCTTTGCGGTCGACGCCAATCCGGACGCAGCAAAGGCGACGCTTGAAGTCCTGATGGAGCAAAAACGCCGGCTGTTCGCGCAGCGCGGCATCCCCGATATGTTTGAGCGCGCCGGGTGGCGTGAATTCTTCCTCGACCTCGCGGGAAATGCGTCGCCGCTTTGTACCTCGCCGGCTTTACGCAACGGCGAGCTTCAGCTGCATGTCGGGCATACGCAGATTGGCGCGCTTCGCGGCGCAACGCATCTCGGCGTGGTTTTTCGCGACGCCTATTACCACGTGCTTGCCAGCTACGACGACGGAGCGATCGCTCACTACGGGCCGGGCGCGCTGCACCTCCGTGAACTGATAGCCAACATTATCGATCTCGGGCTGCGCCGCTTCGATTTCACCGTCGGCGACGAACCCTACAAGCTCGAATGGTCGGACACGCACATCAAGCTCGGCGACTATGCGGCCGCGGCGACGTGGCGCGGCGGCCCGGCACTGGGCCGATCGATGATCCAGCGCCGGATCAAGCGTTTCATCAAACAATCACCGGCTGCCTGGCGCACGGTCTCGCGACTGCGCGCGCGAATAGGGCCGCTTCTGCAGCGTGTGAAGAGCGGATCGTGAAACTCGCGCTCATCTCCGACATTCACGCCAACCTGCCGGCCTTGCAGGCCGTGGTTGACGACATTGCGGTTGCCGGGGCCGATCGCATCGTCTGTCTCGGCGATATTGTCGGCTACAATACCCAGCCGGCGGAATGCATTGCCGCCGTCCAGCGTCTCGATGCGCTTTGCGTCGCCGGCAACCACGATCTTGCAGTCTGCGGACGGATTACGAGCAAAACTTTCAGCCGCGGGGCTGCTCGTGCAGTGGCGTGGACGCAACGCCGCCTCGGGCGGAACGATCTGCATTTCCTCGCCGGTCTGCCGCTCAAGGCTGCGATCGGCGGCAAGCTGATCGCCGTGCATGGCGCGCTGCATCCTCAGATTGATTGCGCCACCGTGAGGCTCGATAGCGATGAGCGACGTCTACAAAGCTTCCAGGCGCTCATGGCCGACCCATCCGGTGCGCGCATCTGCGCCTTCGGCCACACCCACCACGCCGGCGTCTATGAATTCCGTAAAGGCCGTGCCGTGACGCTGTCGGAGACGAAGGTCTCGCTGCGTGACGACGCATATTATCTGATCAATCCGGGCACCGTCGGCGAACCGCGAGCGCGCGACCGGCGAGCCAGCTACATGATTGTCGATCTCACGCAGCGAACGGTGTGTCTGCACAGAGTCGGCTACGATCTCTCAACGCCGCTCGCCGCTACGCGCAGGGCAGGGCTCGCGGCGGCGCTGTCGTTCATCCCGATGCCGATCCGCGTCTCGGTCGCAACCGGCTTTCGAACGTTGCGGCTCGATCGGCCGGTCCGGCAATTCACGGGCCTTCTCGGCCTTTGACGGCGCGGTACGCGCCGCAGCGGCCTAGCGCTCGATTCGATCGAGGTTTGCGGTCATCCGCGTGATCACGCGGCGGAACGCGGCTAGATCGCGCGCCGCTATGCCTTCCTCGGATGCATCGGTAATGCCACGCGCCACGGCGAGCAATTCGCTGCGCAGCCGCTTCGCCTTGGCGGTCAGCAGTACGCGCGCTCTGCGGCGGTCGGCATCGCTGCGCTCGCGCTGAATCAATCCAGTCTTCTCCATGCTGCGCAATGCGATCACAGTGGTCGGCTCCATCATGCCGACGCGCGCCGATAATTCGCGCTGGGAGAGCCCGTCGTGGATCCACAGCACGCGCAAGAAATACCATTGCCCACGGGTCACCCCGTAGGGCGCAATGCGACGCTCCAGGAGCCGCTGATAGGCGCGATGTGCGTCACGCACCAGATAGCCGGAGGACTGCCGCGGCGGAAGGTCGGCGCTGCGCGGTGCGGGTTTCGTTTTCGGTGACGGCCGCGTCGGCATCGGCGTTGACAGACCCTGCGATCCCGGGCAAATAATTACTTAGAAATCTATGCAATGGGAACGCGGACAATGCAACAGCCGGTGCGCAAGGAACAAACAACGGCCGCGGCGCCGAACCAAGCCTTCGATCTGCGCAGCACATTACAGTGGCTGCGCGCCAACGGCGAATTGATCGAGACCGATAAGGAAGTCGACCCCGATCTGCAAGTCACCGGGCTGCAGAAGCACATGGATGGCGGCTGCCCGGTACTGTTCAACACCGTCAAGGGCAAGCCGAACCATCGCGTCATCACCAATCTGTTCGGCGACATGGCGATCATCAACAAGATGTTCGGCTGGAAGGACGACGCCGAGCGCGTGCGAAAGCTCGCGCACGCGCTGTCGCATCCGGTAAAGCCTGTTGAGATCGCGCAGAGCGAGGCGCCGTGCCAGGAATTCGTCGTCGAGAAGCCCGACGACGTCAACAAATGGCTGGTGCCGATCCGGCACACAACTTACGAGCCGGAACTGACCGTCGGTTCCGGCATCCGCTGCGTCACCGGTCCGCAGTTCGATGGCGGTTCCGACCTCGGCTACAATCGCATGAATTTCCGCTGGGGTAATGTGGGCACGTTCCAGATTTCGCCCGGCTCGCACATGTGGCAGGTCGTCAACAAATACTACAAGGAAGATCAGCCGGTGCCGATCACCATGTGCTTCGGCGTGCCGCCGGCCTGCACAATGCTCGCCGGCGCCGGTTTCGACTACGCCGTGCTGCCGATGGGCTGCGACGAGATCGGCATCGCGTCGGCGGTGCAAGGCGCTCCGATCCGCCTTGTCAAAGCGCGCACGGTCGACGCCATGGCGCTCGCCGACTGCGAGTTGGTGCTCGAAGGCTACGTCAATCCGCGCGACCGCCGGTTCGAAACCGAGGAGGCCGAGAAGGCCGGCGTGCAGGGCCGCTACCATTTCCATCCGGAGTGGGCCGGCTACATGGGCAAGTCCTACAAGGCGCCGACATTTCACGTCACCGCCATCACCATGCGCAAGCCGGAGACCAAACCGATCATCTTCGCGCTCGGCGTCCACATGCTCGACGACCACAACATCGATACCACGGTGCGCGAGGCGGCAATCTACGAATTATGCAACCGGCTGCAGCCCGGCATCGTGCAGAACGTGGTGATCCCTTACTGCATGACCGATTGGGGCGGTTGCGTCATCCAGGTGAAAAAGCGCCACCAGATAGACGAAGGCTGGCAGCGCAACTTCCTGGGCGCGGCGTTGTCGTGCTCGCAGGGTATGCGGCTCGCCATTGCGGTGTCGGAGGATGTCGATCCGTATTCAATGGACGACGTGATGTGGTGTCTGACGACGCGCGTCAATCCGCAGACCGATATTCTCAATCCGATTCCCGGCGGCCGTGGCCAGACCTTCATGCCCGCAGAGCGCATGACCGCGGGTGGGCAGCAATGGACCGCGTCGAATACGCGCTTCGAAGGCGGCATGGGCATCGATGCCACCGTGCCGTTCGGATACGAGAG